>VFZU01000014.1 GCA_016870995.1 Acidobacteriota bacterium | reverse complement strand
GAGCGTCTCGGCTACAAAACGCCAACTCAAGCTCGTCGCGATTTTTCTGTTGAATTCAAAATTGCTGCGTGATTCAATGGCAATAATTCACTCCCAACGCGCTGTCCACCACGTCCGGAGCGGAACACTCTGAAACAAGGAAGCTGGAATCCCGGTGGCTTGAAACGCTTCCAGCGACAGCATGACAATTGCTGCGACAGCCGCAGTTCGGGAGCGATTTGCCCACAATCGGACGAGGCCATAGATCATGACTGCGTAGAGCGCATCGCCCAAGTACTTGTCGAATAGCAGGGACCCCGTTTGCAATGATCGCGAGGCGATGCCGGCGAGGATCACGAATCCGACCAAAATCGCCCAGAAGCGCCGCGACGCGGTGAATGGTTTCGCTTGGCCGAATCTGACGCCGCGAGACACGGCTAGCGCAGTTTTCTCTGGAACAACTCGACAGCCATCCCGAGGCAGTGGCTGGCGGCGACGGGGTCATAGCGCGGGCCCTCATCGCGGATAAAGGCATGGGCGGCGTTGACTTCGACCCAACTGTATTTCGTCCCGACCTCTTCAAGACGGGCCTGGATCTTTCTGCGGCCCTCAAGTGGGACGTGCGGATCCTGGCGACCGAAGATCATCAACAGCTCGCCCTGAATCTCCGCAGCGCGGGCGAGTGAGTCATCGGCTTTGCTGAGTGAGGCCGTGTGCAAGTCTGTGGCATAAAAACAAGCCGCTGCTTTGACTTGCGGTAGCAGGGCCGCGCGAAATGCGAGATGGCCGCCGAGGCAGATGCCCATCACGCCGACATGAGCGGTTTGTTCGGCGAGCCAGGTGATGACCGCTTGGGCATCACCGTCGTAGCTCGCGAGTTTCTTTTCGTATTTGCAGAAGTTGCCGCGGTCCGCGCCTGCCTGATCGTAGGCGAGAACAGTGCCGGCGGGTTCGAACTCGTGATGGACCTCGGGCACGGCAACGACAAAGCCATGTCCGGCCAGCCAGGCGGCTGTCCTGCGGATGGGCCCTGTTAGCTGGAAGATCTCCGAGTAAAGCACAATGCCGGGCCAGGGGCCTTGAGGCGTGGGCCGGAATACATAGGTGCGCATTGGCCCCGTGGGGGTCGCGAGATCTACGATTTCATCGCTGAGTATCGTCACGATAGATGATTATAGTGTTGTGCCCAGCCCGCTCGTTCGCTTAACGGCCTTGCCTCTGAAGTGGCTTGCTCTGGCATGGGTGATAGCGGCGTCGATCTGGCAGCTGGTTTTTCCTCTTCAGCTTGGCCTTTCGAACAATGGAGACTACTCGAAGGTCTCTGGGTACTATAAGCTCGCACCCGTGCAAGGTTGGGGCATCCATGAGAGCGAATACTATCTTCCCGACTACGAGTTCAATGACAAGCACTTGTACAGGAGCAACCTCTCTTCGAGCGAGCACTTGTTCGCCTGGCCTGCTGTTACGCTGAGCCGGCTCCTTCACGGTAAGCAGAACTTCTCGCTACTCTCGGTCGCGGCGGTCAAATTGGTCTGGTATTGGGGAGCTTCGGCTGCAATATTGTTTGCCCTTGAGGCCTATTGGCCCGCGCTTGTGCTGGCGGCATTGCTGCTGAGTGATGCGAGCCTGCTCACTTACTTGCCTGGCTTCTACATGGATAGTGCAGCTCTGCTGTTTGCGCTCTCTCTTGCCGGGTCACTGCTCTGGTACCCGCGAGCGAAACCGCTTGCGATCGTTTCGGCGTTGGGCCTGATCTTGAGCAAGAGCCAGCATGCTCCTTTGGCTTTCATCTTCTCGGCAGCGTTGCTCTTAATGGCTTGGCGATGTAAGCAGAAGCGCTTTGCTCTGATGGCTTTGCTTTTCCTGATTCCCGGCGCGGGCATGTTGCGCGAGACTACGGCTCAATATGCCGCGGTGCCGGTTTTCACTTTGACTTTCTACCGGATCGCGCCGACGGGAGATCGAATGGGGCTTTCGCCTGAATACGACAAGTACATCGGCATGCACGCCTACAGCGAAGGGTCGCCGATCGAAGATCCCAACTGGTCGAAGGAGTTCTTGAAGCACGTCTCCTTGAGTAAGATCGCCTATTGGTATGCCATGCACCCCGGGCAGGTGATGAGGATTCTGGGGCAGGAATGGTGGAAGCATGCAGGGGTGCAGCCCGACCCTGGCCTTGGCTGGCATCAACCCGGGAGAGGAGAGCCCGCAAGAAGCCAGGCGGGCGGCGTGAAGGTGTGGAGCGCCATTCGTGGCATCACTACATATTTGGGCTTCTTGAGTTTGCTCGTGATGCGGCGGCGGCCATTACTGTACTTGTTTGCTGCAGCCGCCGGAGCTGAGTTTGCATTCTCCACCCTGGCCGATACTCTTGAGACCGCGCGCCATCTTTACCTCTTTCAGATCTTCGCGGATCTGCTGGCGGTGCTGGCTGTATTTAGCTTTGGCTTACGCGAGCAAGAACGTAAGGGCCTTCCGGGATAACTGCGATATCCGCGCCGGGCGGCAGCCCATCGGTTAGTTGGCTCATCGCTGGGGCGAAGGTGTTAAAGACGGGTCCCCACATGGTGGTGTGATATTCATTGGGCACACCGGGAGTGAGGAAGACGACCTGCTTTGACTTGAGCACGAGGGCGAGTTTTTCCAGCTGCCATTGGTCGACAGTGACGGGTGCATCTTTCACTGCGTCCAGGAAGACCTGTGGGTTGTCGAAGCGCTTCAGCATTTCGCGGAACTCGGGGGCCCCAGTGCCTTCCGTGCACTCGGCGCAGATGAGGATCTTTCCGCCATCCTTGACTATGTGTGAGGCGGCGGTGACACCTTTGACGGCCTGATAGAACGTGAGGTCGAGGGGGTAGCCCGCGCACGTTGTGACGACCGCGTCGACGGGCTTTTCGAGCTTTTCGAGCATGACCTTGCTGACGAACTCGACTCCAGCGGCGTGAGCTTTCTCTGGGTGGCCGGCGAAGACCTGGGCGATCTCTCGCTTGCGGGTGAGTGCGACGTCGAGCATGAAGGTGTGGCCTGCCATGCGGGCGATCTCCTGAAGTTCCCGATGGAGGGGATTGTCTTCGATCGAACCTTCGACAGAGCGGACGTCCCGCATGAAGCGGGGGCTGTGGATGACCTTGATGGTCTCCTGGGCTGCAAGGCCGGGGGCGATCAGTTTTCTGCCGCCAGAGTAGCCGAGCATGAGATGGGGTTCGATGAAGCCGAGGGTGATGCGCAGGTCGGCGGAAACAAAGGCTTCGGCGATGTAGACGGGGATGCCGCTTGAGTTTTCGCCGAGGTAGCGATGGTCAGAGAGGATCTTGGCGTCGTGGTTGAAGATGCGGTACTTGGCGGCGATTTCTGGCGAGAGGATCTCGTCCAGCTCGGCTGGCGTGGCGATGCGGTGCAGGCCGGTAGCAATGCAGATGGTGATGTTTTCGCTGGGGATCCCGGCCGATTCGAGGGTGCGCAAGATGACAGGCAAGGTCTTGCGGTTGGGTGCGGGGCGAGTGATATCGCAGACGGAAATCGCTGCGGATTTCTTACCCTTGGCGAGTTCGGCGAGGGGAGCGGTGCCGATGGGGTTGGCGACAGCGTGCTCGAGAGCGGCTTGCTCGTCTGGCAGGGGTGCTGCTGATTTCGCCTCCAAAAAACGATATTCGAATCCAGAGGGCAGCGTTGCTTCGAGGCCCGCTTTGCCGAAGGCCAAATCCACTTTCATCTCTGCAACGTAACATATTTTTTTCGGATGGCCCTAAACGTGCTCTTGTGACGCGTATCTGTTAGGAGGACAGTATGACTTTAGTCGCTTTAACTTGTGGATTGGTGATTGTAGGTCTTTTCTTTGCAATGCTTTCGGGAGCGCCGAAGGAAGAAGAGCTGGATTCATAACTATCGTCTCGTTTTTACACACCACTGTGTAAAAAATGGGCAATTCCGTTGATGCCGATGTTCGCGCCGAGGGCCAGGGCGGGGACCTCAAGGATCGTGATGGCGATGGTGGGGCTCGATCCAAAATAGAGTTTCAATTGGGTGTCGATGAGTTCTCGGGGAATCTCGGCCGTATGATACAGCGTGGCCTGGACTAGGTTCGAGCGGTCGAGCTGAGCGGTGGCAAGGACGCGGGTGAGGCGGGTGA
This sequence comes from Acidobacteriota bacterium, assembly GCA_016870995.1. Classification (GTDB taxonomy): domain Bacteria; phylum Acidobacteriota; class Terriglobia; order Bryobacterales; family Bryobacteraceae; genus Bryobacter. The sequence continues at coordinate 67,547 of VFZU01000014.1, read as the reverse complement.
GGCACATCTCGATCTGATCATTGGGCGCGGACGGGATGGTGCCCGTATTCGAATCGCGGCCGAGGATGCCGGCGATGAATAGGCGGCCGAGGGTGAGGATTCCAGGTGTGATGGGGACGATGTTGGTGGTGTTGGGTGGGGTGAGGCCTTTCGGTGTTTCCGCACCGGTGTAGATGATCGCGTTGATACCCATGCGCATGCCCTTGGGCAGATCTGTTGAGACCGTGTTGCGGGCGGGCTTGAGGCCGGGGAAACGCTTTTCGTAAACCGCGTTCATGGCCGGGTAGTCTTTGATGTCTTTGAGGAAGACGGTGGTCGCGACGGTTTTGCCTTGGGGAAGTTGATCGAGACAGGTCTTGAACTCAGAACAGTAAATGGCGGGGACCTGTACGTAATCGGGAGGAACCATAACAGGACTCTAGCAGGGTGAATTCGATTTTTGGTACAAAGGCAAGATGATTCACCGTGCTTTGCTTGTTCCGCTGATGCTGGTTGGTGTGGGTTTGAATGCTCAGAATATTGGGCAGTTCAAGTCGCTGCAGTTTCGTGATGTGGGACCTGCGAATATGGGGGGCCGTATCGATGACTTGGCTGTTGTCGAGTCGAATCCCAACACCATCTATGCCGGTACAGCGTCGGCGGGGGTTTGGAAGACGTTGAATGGCGGAATTACCTGGACGCCGATCTTCGACGATCAATCGTTGTCGTCAATCGGGGATGTGACGGTTGCCCCTTCGGAGCCGGAGACGGTTTGGGTGGGGACCGGGGAATCGAACAACCGGCAGAGCTCTTCCTGGGGGAATGGGGTTTACAAATCTCAGGATGGGGGCAAGACTTGGACCAACATGGGGCTCCGGGATACGCACCACATTGGGAGGATTTTGATCCATCCGACGAACCCGAACATTGTGTATGTGGCGGCGGCGGGCCATCTGTGGGGACCAAATGAAGAGCGCGGCGTGTTTAAGACCGTGGATGGCGGCAAGACCTGGACCAAAGCGCTCGGGATCAACGCTGATACGGGTGCGAACGACCTTGCGATGGATCCGCAGAATCCCGATACGATTTACGGGGCGGCGTATCAGCGGAGGCGGACTCCGTTTGGCATGAATGGCGGTGGGCCGGGTAGCGCGATCTATCGCACCACGGATGGCGGCGCGACCTGGAAGAAAATGACGAAGGGGTTGCCGCAGGAAGATCTGGGGCGAATTGGTCTCGATGTGTACCGGCGGAACGGGGACATTGTGTATGCGCTTGTCGAGTCGCAAACCCCGGCCCTCTATCGCAGCGACGACAAGGGCGAGACGTGGACGAAGATGTCGAATACGAATCCGCGGCCGATGTATTTCTCGAACGTGCGGATTGACCCGAATAATGACCAGCGCATCTGGGTGCTGGGCGTGTTGCTGCATTACTCGGAGGATGGCGGCAAGACCTTCAAGACTGAGCGCGGCTCGAACCTGCACTCGGATCATCACGCGATGTGGATCGATCCGAACAACTCGGCGAACATGATCACGGGTTGCGATGGAGGGATTCACTTTTCGAGGGATGCCGGACGGCATTGGGATCAGAGAGCGCAGATTGCGCTGGGGCAGTTTTACGAGATCGGGCTTGATAACGCGAAGCCCTACAAGATCTGTGGTGGCCTGCAGGATAACTACACATGGTGTGGGCCTTCGGCGACGACCTTTTCCCACGGGATCACGAACGAGGATTGGTATACCGTGCAGGGCGGGGACGGGTTCTATGCGCAGATCGATTCAGAGGAGCCGTGGATTGTTTATGCGGAATCGCAGGATGGAAATCTGGTGCGACGAGATCTGCGGACGCATGAGTCGCGTTCGATTCGCCCACGCGAGGAAAACGACACCATGGACCGCTTCCGGTTCCAGTGGAATTCTCCGATCTTGATTTCGAAGCACGATCGCAAGACGCTTTACTACGGTGGCAACTTTGTGTTCAAGTCGACGGATCAGGGCGATGGCTGGCGGCGGTCGAGTCCGGATCTGACGTCGAATGTGGATCGGAATACGCTTTCGATTATGGGCAAGAGCGTTGGGGACCGCATGATGTTGGCGCGGAACGACGGTGTTGCCAACTATCCGACCACGACGACATTGAGCGAATCGCCGTCGCGGGCTGGTGTGGTTTGGGCGGGCACCGACGATGGCAACTTGCATGTGTCGAAGGATGGCGAGACTTGGGAGAACGTTGTGGCCAATGTGCCGGGCGTACCGAAGGGGACATACGTGAGCCGCGTGATTGCTTCTCAACACAATCAGGGAACGGCGTATGTGACTTTCGATGGTCATCGTACGAATGACTTCAAGATCTACATGTACAAGACGACGGATTACGGCAAGAGCTGGAAGGCGATCAAGCGCGGGATTCCTGAGGCGGGCGGAGTTTTGAATGTGATTCGCGAGCATCCCAAGAATGCGAATCTGCTTTTCGCAGGCGGAGAGTTTGGTTTGTACGTATCGTTTGATGCAGGCGAATCGTGGCAGGAGTTGAAGAACAATTTGCCGCGAGTGCCGGTGGACGATATTGCGATTCATCCGCGTGAGAACGATCTCGTGTTGGGGACACATGGAAGGTCTGTGTGGATCCTCGATAGCATTTCGGCGTTGGAGCAGGCCAAGGCGACGCCGGCGGCGGTTGAGCTTTATGACGTGAGGCCGGCGACGATGTGGCGGCTCGCGAACAAGCGTGGCTTCGATGGGCATGACACGTTCTTCGCGAAGAATCCTCCGTACGGTGCGATTCTTGACGTGCACTTCGCGGCTAAGCCGGAAATGAAAGATGTGAAGGTGAGGATTCTGGATAGCGCGGGCAAGGTGGTGCGCAATATCGAGACGCGCACTCTGAAGCTGGATGCAGGTGTGAATCGCATCGTTTGGAATCTGCGCATGGATCGGGCTGGGGCCGAAGGTTCCGCTGGGGCCGCTGGTGGTGAAGAAGAGTCACAGGCTGGATTTGGTTTCGGTGCTGCCGCACCGATGGTGGACCCGGGCAAGTACACCGCTGAGATCACGCAGGGCGCGACGAAGGTGAGCAAACCTTTTGTTGTGGAAGAAGATCCGAGGGTGACGTGGTTCAGCCAGGCGGATCGAGTGAAGCGACGAGCGGTGATAAGCGAGTTGATGGAAGTATCGAAGCGCGTGTCAGAGGTTCGACGGAAGTTTGCTGCAGCCGATGGTGGCTTGCGTTCGCTGATGGATGGCTGGAAGAAGCCGGATTCGTGGAAGGCTCCTACAAGCTTGACGAAGCAGGCGGGCGATTTGAAGCGAAAACTGGATGAGATGCGTCCGCTGTTCGCTGCAGGCGGCCGTGGCGGAGGCGCACCAGTGTCGCCCGAGGAATTGCGCGAGCGCATGGAGCGGCCCGAGCCAAAGTTTGTGTTGCCGGGATTGAGTCAGCGTGTGAACATGCTGATCATGGGGCTAGACAATTACTCAGCGGCACCATCGAAGACGCAATTGGAACAAATGGAATTGGTGAAAAAGGCTGTCGAAGATGCGTCACAGAAAGTCACCAAGCTGATTGCCGAGGATGTCGCTGCGATGAATGCGGCAGTGAATGCAGCCAAGGCGCCGGCCATTCATGTGCCCTAAGTGGTGACCGGTTTCTATTGCAGAAATTGACGCATCTCTTTGACGACTCGATCCTTGGCGAAGATGAAGCAGCGATGGGCTGTATGTTCCAGTTGCACGATCTGAGCCTGGGGTGAATCGCGACGGATCGAGTCAATCTGGGTTTGGCGGGCTGCGAGAGCTTGCGCGTCAGCCCCGACCAGCTCTTTTCGCAGCAGGTCGTCGATCTCCATCCCGGCAGCAATATCCGTTAATCTCTGTTCTGCAAAAACGAATAGGGAGGGGATCGCAATGCGGGTCATTTTCCACCATTCCTTCTGCTGAGAAAGAATCTGGCTTCCGACTGCTTGAGGCAATCGCATCTTGACCTTGCTGTCAGCGCCCAGATCTACTTGTTGCCTCAGGTTTGCTTCCGCAGCCTCTGACCAGCTGCGGTGTACGAACCTTTGGAAGTTACGGTAGTTGTCGATCGACTGCATTGGACTCGAGCCAGCCAGGTGTTTTTGGCCCAATTTGCCGACAGTGCGATTCAACAGCGCACTGATGCTTTCATTTTGAAACGCCCAAGCACTATCCAGCAAAACAGCGCGCCGAATCCTCTGTGGATAAAGCTCGGCAAGCCGCATGATCTCTAAGCCGGCATAGGAATGGCCCACTAGTGTCACCTCGCGAAGATCCGGCGTCTTGATGAATTCTGAAATATCGCTGGTCAACTCGTCGAGGGTGTAGCCAGTCGCCGTTCGTTCAGAATTGCCATGGCCACGACGAGTTAGCCCTAAACAATGAAATCTGGATGTGAACTCGGGTGCGAGGTCGTTGTAGATGTACGGTGTATCGCCGAAGCCGGCTAGAAAGATCATCGTGGGACCTTTGCCACCCCAGTCGAGATATTCCAGCTTGGCGCCATTTACCGTCATGTATGACTCGTGGGCGTGGCAGCTAGAGCCAAGCCTGCACCGAGCGTGTAAAGTAGCAGCCGAATCATTTTTCGATGTTGAAGTCGATGAGAACCCCGTTGACGAACCGTGCGGAAAAGGCAGGGCGATTTTGAGGTGTGTATTTGCGCATGACGATTTCGATGCCGTCTCGTGATTGGCGCGTGATGTCCTGCGCGGGGCCGAGGAGCTGCTCGACCTCGGCGATGGTCATTCCTTTACGCAAGGTGGGTTGTTCGTCGATGTAGCCGCCTTTGCTTGACGGAGCGTCGGGGAACTCGATGTACTTCGCGAGTGCCGACTTAATGCCGTCGATGGTCAGCGCCTCGGCAGGGATGCCTTCGCGGTAGTGGATGTTAAAGCGACTGCCTCCACGCTGGCGCTTTTCCATCACAAGGGCCTCGTGCTGTTGGCGAGCTATGGCGACCTGGCTCGCATTGGCAGCGTCTTCACGGCTTCGGCTGCGGCGCTCTCGATCGAGTTCGGATCGGAGGCGGTCCCGCTCGGAGCCTGTAGCGGACTTCAGGCGATCTTCGAGATCGCGTTCGTAGCGGCTTTTTGATGTGTAGCTGGAAGAAGGGGCTGAAGGCGTCGACATGATGTCGCCGAAGGTGCCGTAACCACCTCCACCCAAGTGAAACTCGATGTGATTCTTCTTGACGAAGACTTTGGTGACGAGGATTCTGTCGCCATCGTGAACGGCGGTGGTGAAGCGCTTGAGGTCGCTCGCGAGTTTGCGAAAGTCGAGGGGGATCTCGGCGGAAGGATGGATCGAGACGCCTTCGCTTGAGCCTGGCATGTCGACACGGACAACCACCGACATTCCTTCAAAGTGACGGCGGAGCTCCATTTCGTTTTGAGCCAGCAGGGCGGTTGAGACGGTAAACAGAATGAGACTGGTGCGGGTCATTTATCCCCCAGAAGGCGAGTACGGACGGGTTTGTTGCCGGAACGACTTGAGCTGATCTGTCCCGGATGCTGGTTGCGGAATGGGCTGCTGAGGACGATTTCTTCGATGAGGAGTTTAGCGTTGAAGTTGCTTTGCTCGAGCTTGTCGACGAGGCGTTGAATCGTGCATTGGTCTTCGTCGCCAGTGGCGCGGCTAAGGGCGTAGCCGAGAAGTTTGCCGCTCATGTGGCGGAGGAAGTCTTCGCGCTTGTTGAGCAGGACATTGCGGAGTTCGATGGGGCCGTCGAAGGATTCGCCCGAGGGGAGAGTGCCTTTGGCGTCGATGGGCTTGCCGTTCAGATCGGCATCGCGGAAGCGGCCCATCCAATCGAAGGGTTCCATGGCGAAGCCGATCGGGTCCATGAGGTTGTGACAACTGGAGCAGGCGGGATTCTCCCGATGCTTCGAGAGGATCTCGCGCATCGATAAGCCCTTTTCGGATTTGGCGGCTTTCTCTAGCGGCGGGACGTCGGGAGGTGGGGGCGGGACTGGGGTGCCGAGGATCGTGTCGAGCACCCAGGCTCCTCGTAAGACAGGGCTGGCCATTTTGTAGTGGCTGGTCATGGCGAGGACGCTTGCCATACCAAGGACGCCGGCGCGGCGTTGATCGGGCCACTCGACGCGGGTAAAGCGATCGGTGAGCTGGACCTTGTCGTCGACCTGGTAGAACTTGGCGAGGCGCGCGGTGAGAAAGGTGTAGTTCGAGTTGAGGAGTTCGAGAAGGCTGCGGCCTGTAGAGACGATGTGATGGAACAGCAGAACGGGTTCTTCGCGGAGCTCAGAGGCGACCTCGGGTGTGTAGTAGTGCTGGAGCTCGGTGAGCAGGGGTACGACGCGTCCACCGACTTCCTGAGTGCCGAGCCATTGGCCTACGAAGCTATTGGCAAAGGCGCGGGATCGAGGGTCTTCGATCATGCGCTGCACTTGTCCACGGAGGATCACTGGATCCTGGAGCTTGTTTTGTGCGGCCAGAGAGAGGAGTTCTTCGTCTGGACTGGTGGACCAAAGGAAATAAGAAAGGCGTGAGGCCATGTCGTAGTGAGAAACGGGAGTGACCTTAGCGGGAGTTGGGTTGTCTTCAACGCGGAACAGGAAGCGAGGCGAGACGAGGATCGCCTTGAGCGCCATCTTGAGAGCTTCTTCGTAGGGGTCTCCCCGTTCGGCTGCGCGTTCGTAGATCTTGTAGAAGGGTTCGGTTTCCGTTGGGGTTGTGGGGCGTCGATAGGCCTTTGTGAGGAAACGATCGAGAAGACGGCGGGCCGTGGAGTTGGGGTTTGCGGGGGATTCACCGGGTTCCATGCCGAAGAGACGATAGTGGAGTGCGCGTTTGTCCTGTGGAATGGCGTCGGTTTTTTGTTCGACGGTGAGGCTGTAAAGGTCGATGGGTTCGTTCTTGTTGACGAGTTGGATCGAGTGCACGCCGCGTGTGAGCTGGAGTGTCACGGAGCGAGCGGTCGCGCCTCCGTTTCGATCAATGTTGTTGTAGGGGATGTTGTTGGGTAGGCCACCGTCGACGATGACGTCGATCGAGAAGGGCGTGAGCTTGGGGCGCTCAGCGGAGACGCGGAGGTTATATGTACCTTCGACAAAGATGATTGTTTCTGCTTTGAGGGATTCGCCAGGGGCAAGCTTTCTTGCCGGCTTGGTGGAGGGCTTGGCCGGCAGCAATTCCGAGGAAGGGAAGAGACGGCTCATCGGGGGGGTAATGATGACGCGGTCGAGGATCTTGTTGGCGGCTTCGAGATAGCGCTCGAGCAGCATGGGCGGGAGGTAGAGCGTGTCGCCGTTGGTGTCGAAACCATTGCCGCCAGACTCGTCGGCAGGGAAGAGATCGGCAGCGACAATGTCGACGCCGAGCAGGTCGCGGATGGTGTTGTGATACTCGCGGCGGTTGAGGCGGCGGGGCGGAACGGCGGCAGAGCTCTCGCCTGCGAGGCAAGCGGTTTGCTTGAGCTGATTGTCGATCCAGGTGGAGATGCGCAAGCGGTTGGCCTCGGTGAGTTTCGAAGCCATGGGGGGCATGGTGCGATTGCGCAATTGCGTTGCTACATCGCGCCAAAGTAGACGGCTGGTATTGAGATCAGCGGCTGTGTTGGCTGCGAGGAAGTTGAGGCGATTGCGCGGGTTCGAAGGGTTGTGGCAACCGGCGCAGTTCTGAGAGAGAACGGGTTTGATGTCGCGGCCGAAATCCTGAGCTGCCGCGACGAGAGAGCTTAGTGCAAAAGACAGTAAATCCGCACGCACAGTCCAACTTTACTATAGGCGCAACTTGACTATACGGCTGTTTTGGCTGGGGCCTTGGCAATCTGACGCAAAACGTAGGGCAAGATGCCTCCGTTGCGGAAGTAGCTGGCTTCTACCGGTGTATCGATGCGGACCTTGACGCTAAACGTCTTGGTGGCGCCGTCGGCAGCAGTAGCCGTGGCCTGAGCGAACTTGTTGCCTTCAACCGCGGCGGCGACGCCAGAAATCGCAAACTTTTCGTAGCCGGTGAGGCCGAGTGTCTGGCGAGATTCGCCAGGCAGGAATTCGCAGGGGAGGACACCCATGCCAACCAGGTTGGAGCGGTGGATACGCTCGAAGCTCTCAGCGATGACTGCCTTGACGCCCAGCAGGTTGGTACCCTTAGCGGCCCAATCGCGGGAAGAGCCTGAGCCGTATTCCTTGCCGGCGATGACGATCAGAGAAGTGCCTTCAGCCTGATACTTCATCGAGGCATCGTAGATGCTGAGCTGTTCGCCAGAGGGGATGTGCTTGGTGAAGCCGCCTTCGACGCCAGAGAGCATTTCGTTCTTGAGGCGGACGTTGGCAAAGGTGCCGCGGGTCATGACTTCATCGTTGCCGCGACGTGCGCCGTAGCCATTGAAATCCTGCGGGGCGACGCCGAGGCTCATCAGGTACTTGCCAGCGGGGGAATCCTTCTTGAAGGAACCAGCCGGGGAAATGTGATCGGTGGTGATGGAATCACCGAGCATGCAGAGCGCACTCAGGCTGGACAAGTCGGCGATGGGGGCCGACGGATCCTTCATGTTCTCGAAATAGGGCGGGTGCTTGATGTAGGTGGAATTGGCGTCCCAGGCAAAGAGTTCGCCGGTGGGAGTCTTCATGCTCTTCCACTGGTCGGTGCCTTCAAACACGCTGTCGTATTCGCGCTGGAATTGCTCGGCGGTGACGAACTCACCCACCGCAGCGCTGACTTCTTCCTGCGACGGCCAGATGTCTTTGAGGAAGACATCTTCGCCGTTCTTGCCTTTGTCGAGAGGCTCAGAGGTGAGGTCGATGTCGACACGGCCGGCAAGGGCGTAGGCGACGACGAGAGGAGGGCTGGCCAGATAGTTCGCGCGAACCTGCGCGTTGACGCGGCCTTCGAAATTACGGTTGCCCGAAAGGACGGCGGCGACAACCATGTTGTTGTCTGCGACGGCCTGGCTGACGGGTTCGGGGAGCGGGCCACTGTTGCCGATGCAGGTGGTGCAGCCGTAGCCGACGAGGTTGAACTTGAGAGCGTCAAGATAAGGCATCAGGCCGCTATCTTTGAGGTATTCGGTAACGACCTTGGAGCCCGGTGCGAGCGAGGTCTTCACCCAGGGCTTCGACATGAGGCCCTTCTCCACGGCCTTGCGAGCAAGGAGGCCAGCGCCGATCATGACGCTGGGGTTGGAGGTGTTGGTGCAGCTGGTGATCGCAGCGATGACGACCGCGCCTTCGGGCATGTCGGCCGTTTCGCCGTGCATGGTGACCGGGACCGTCTTCTGTTTGGCAGTCAGTGTGCCGAGGAAGTTCGACTTGACGCCAGAGAGGCTGATGCGATCCTGCGGACGCTTGGGGCCCGCAAGAGAGGGCTCAACACTGGCGAGATCGAGCTCAAGGGTGTCGTTGAATTCGGGTTCAGGCGTGCCGGCTTCGAGGAAGAGGCCCTGTTCCTTGTAGTACGCTTCGGCGAGCTCGACGAGATGCTTGGGGCGGTTGGACAGCGTCATGTAGTCGAGCGTCTTGACGTCGACTGGGAAGAAGCCGATCGTGGCGCCGTATTCAGGAGCCATGTTGGCGATGGTGGCGCGATCGGCGAGGCTGAGAGCCGGCATGCCGGGGCCAAAGAACTCAACGAACTTGCCGACGACGCCGCGCTTGCGCAACATCTGGGTGACCATCAGGACGAGGTCGGTGGCGGTGGCGCCTGCGGCGAGTTTGCCATGGAGCTTGAAGCCAATCACTTCAGGCAGCAGCATGGACATGGGCTGACCCAACATGCAGGCTTCGGCTTCAATACCGCCGACGCCCCAACCAACGACGCCGAGGCCGTTGATCATAGTGGTATGCGAATCCGTGCCGACCAGGGTGTCGGGGTAAGCGCGAGGGGTTTCGCCTTCTTCGTTGACGAAGACGACTGGTGCCAGGTACTCGAGGTTGACCTGATGGACAATGCCAGTGCCGGGAGGCACGGCGCGGAAGTTGCGGAAGGCAGTTTGAGCCCAGCGGAGCAGGGCATAGCGCTCGCTGTTGCGTTGGAACTCAAGCAGTACATTCAGATCAAAAGAATCCTTGGCACCGTAGTTGTCGACCTGTACGGAGTGGTCGATCACAAGGTCGACGGGGATGAGCGGATTGGCGAGCTTGGGGTCGGCCCCCATCTTTTTGAGGGCGTCGCGCATGGCGGCGAGATCGACAACGCAGGGTACGCCGGTGAAGTCTTGCAGGAGAACACGCGAGGGGCGGTAGTTGATTTCCTGAGGAGCGGCTTTGAGGTCCCACTTGGCGACATACTCGATGTCAGATTTCTTAACGGTGAGGTCGTCTTCGAAGCGCAGGAGGTTCTCGATCAGGATGCGGATCGATACCGGAATCCTTTTCATGTCGAAGCCGGCGCGGGAGAGCGCGGCAAGCTGGAAGATTTCGTACGAACGACCACCGGCTGCAAGCGTTGAAGCGGCGCCAAAGGAATTCCGATTACTCATAGGTGAACGCTTTTAGTGTATCGCGTGGTTGGTGCAGTGGTTCTCTTGCTATGCTCTATTCTTCATGCAGCAGACTCCTGATTCTGCCAATCCATTTCAAGATCCGATTCGGTTTGAAAGACGGATCCCGCCATGTAGTGTGCTGATCTTTGGCGCTAATGGGGACTTGACGATGAGGAAGCTGTTGCCGGCGTTGTACCGGCTGGCTTATGAGCGCAAGTTGCCACCGGGCTTCTCGATCGTGGGCAATTCGAGAACGGCATTAACGCATGAGCAGTTTCGTGAAAAGATGCGCGTCAGCGTGGAAAAGTTTATTGAGAACTCTCCATTCGACGCACAATTGTGGGAAGACTTCGCGCGAGGCATTTACTATGTGCCTGGGGATTTGTCGGACCCCGCATTCTACCTAGCACTCAAGAAACAACTCGAGGAAATCGAAAAAGAGCGCGGCACGGGTGGGAATGTTCTGTTCTATCTCTCGACGCAGCCGAGTTTCTATGCAAGTGTAGTCGAGCATATTGGTGCGTCAGGGCTGGCCAATCACGAAGGCGGCGGCTGGCGTCGCGTCGTGATCGAGAAGCCGTTTGGACATGACCAGGCTAGCGCTCAGGAATTGAATTCCCGGATCAGTAAGGTGTTGCCTGAAAGCGACGTCTACCGTATCGATCACTACTTGGGCAAGGAAACAGTACAGAACGTTTTAGCCTTCCGTTTTGGCAATACGATTTTTGAGCCCTTGTGGAACCGGCAATACATCAGCCATGTGCAGGTGACGGCGGCGGAGAGCATCGGCGTGGAGGGCCGTGGCGCGTATTACCAGGAGGCTGGGGCGCTGCGGGATATGATCCAGAACCATCTCTTGCAAGTGATGGCGACGGTGACGATGGAAGCGCCGCCTTACTTCGGATCGGATGCGGTGCGTGATGAGCGAGCGAAGTTATTGCGATCCATCAAGATCCTCAAGACCGAAGAAGTAGATCAACACGCGGTGAAGGGCCAGTACGGACCGGCGCGAGTTGGCAATGAGAATTTGTTGGGGTTCCGCCAGGAACCGGGCGTAAGCCCGGAGGCGCAGACGGATACGTATGCGGCCGTGACCTTCTTTGTGGATAACTGGCGATGGGCTGGTGTTCCTTTTTATGTGAGGACAGGCAAGAGAATGCCGAAGCGCGTGACGGATATCGCGATCCGGTTTCGCAAGGCCCCGCTGGCGTTGTTTTCTTCGATGCCAGGCGCAGAGGATTCACCTCTGGCTGCACCGAATCTATTGATCTTGAGGATTCAACCGGACGAGGGGATTTCATTGCGGTTCCAATCGAAGGATCCTGCGGGCGGTGGGATGAAGTTGCGGCCGGTGTCGATGGACTTCAACTATGGCTCAAGCTTCGGGACGAGAACTCCTTCCGCTTACGAAACTCTGCTGCTCGATGCCCTCGCTGGCGACAGCACGCTCTACACCCGGCAGGACATGGTGGAAGCAAGCTGGCGGGCGGTTGAACCGATCTTGAATCATTGGAACAACACCAAGTTTGACTTTCCGAACTATGCGGCCGGGAGTTGGGGACCTAAGGCGAGCGATGACATGCTGGCGCGGCGCGGACACGAATGGAGAATTCCATGAGCGCCACGGTTGTCAAACCCGAAAAGCTGCTTAAAGACTTGAGCGGACTTTGGGTGCAGCTTGGCAAGGAAGAGACAGAAGGCAGTGACCGGTCGGCTGGTGTGCTGCGCGCTGTTACGATGACCTTCCTGCTGGGTGTCGACGAAGGCGAAGACGAGGTGGCCGCCGGTGAGGCGCTGGCACAGTTGATGCACGAGCATCCAAGCCGGGCGATTGTCTTGAAGTTGCGCAAGGATGACGGCGCTGTGATCGAAGGACGGGCGTTTGCTCAGTGCTGGATGCCGTTTGGGAGGCGCCAGCAGATTTGTTGTGAACAAATTGAGTTGAGTGCGGGTGGGGCGGCGTTTGAGGATATAGCCTCTCTGTTAAGAGGATTGATCGCGCCCGATTTGCCTGTGGTTTTTTGGTGCCGCTGCGGGCGACTCTTTGAGCATCCTTCCTTCGCGACCCTTGCCGGGATGGCCGACAAGGTCATCGTGGATTCGCGAAACTTGCCGAACCCGAAAGCAGGGCTGCGGTTTCTGCATCAGCAACTTGCGGCAGGGCATCTCTATGGCGACCTTTCGTGGACGCGGCTGACGCGATGGCGCGAAACCGTGGCGAATGTGTTTGAGCGGATGGATTGCAAGGAGTTTTTCAATCAATTGAACCGGGCAGTGATTGAGTATGCTCATTGCCCGGAACCACAGGCCGCCTACTATTTGAGCGGGTGGCTCAAGAGCGTGCTCGGTGCGAAATTCCCCGTAGATTGCATCCATGTTGAGTCGGGTGCGAAATGGCAGATCAAGAAGATTCGCTTTGAGACTGCGCTGACCGACGTTGAAATTGACCGGAGCGAGAAGGGGATTGTGGAAACACACATCCAGCACTTTTCTGCGCGAACCGTATTTGAAGAGTTGGATGAAGCGCGCCTAGTGCGCGAGGAATTGGCTATTCTTGGGCGAGACCCGATCTTTGCCCGGGCACTGGAAATTGCATCACAAATCTAAGCATGTCGTCCTATTTGAATATTCTTCCTGATGCCGGAGCTGCAGCAAAAGCTTGCGCCGAGCGAATTGTGGAAATTGTCCGCGAGAACATTGAGCAACGAGGTGTGGCAAGAATCGCTCTCTCCGGCGGCTCCAGCCCGAAGATGATGTTTGGGGAAATTGCAAAGTTGAAGCTGGACTGGGAGCACGTCTGGTTGTATTGGGTGGATGAGCGTGTGGTTCCGCCAGATCATCCGGATTCCAACTACAAGATGGCGATGGAGCATCTGATCCTTCCTGCCGGCATCCCGATCCAGCACTTGAACCGGATCGCCGGGGAGCGTTATCCGGAAGAGGCATCGGCGCATTACATCTCTGAAATTCAAGTGGACTTCAAATTGAAAGAGGGCGAGCTGCCGAAGTTCGATTTGATTCACCGCGGGATGGGAGCGGATTCGCATACCGCGAGCCTGTTTCCGAATGACCCGTTGATCGAGGACGACTATGAGATCGCGGCGAATACTTATGTCGCGAAGTTCAATTCGCATCGCGTAACCTTGCTGCCTGGTGTGTTGAAAGCGGCGCGGCACACGGTGATCCTCGCGCCTGGGGCGGACAAGGCTGAGGCTCTCTGGGATGTGCTTGAAGGCAAGCCGGACATCATGGCGCATCCTTGCCAGATTGCGGCGAAACCTCCGTATCCGACCGAGTGGTTTGTGGATGTGGCGGCGAGCCGGTTGTTGCGCAAGAATTCCTGAGAGGATTCTCCTGCTTCGGCCACTAACCTGTATTGGTTGAAGCGATCTACCTACTGTTAGCGTGCTGGATGATCGTGAGCGGGATTGACGATCTTTGGCTCGACTTTTGTTATCTGGCAGGCCGGATTGCAAAGCCACGAACCGCTAGTGAAATAAACCCATCCACCACACCCGTTCCTCCGCCGGGCGATCCTGCGGGGCTTGAAGAGGCCCTGATCGCTCTTTGGATTCCCGCCTGGCGGGAGGACGAGGTGATCGCGCAAATGGTGGCGCATAATGTTGCTTCAATCCGGTATCGTCGCTATCACATCTTTGCGGGGACCTATCCAAACGATGAAGCGACGCTCGATGTGTTGCGGAGTATTGAGGCACAATATCCGAATCTGCACGTGTCGTTGACGCCTCACGATGGGCCGACATCGAAGGCGGACAACCTGAACTGGATTTACCAGAATCTGTGTTTGGTGGAAGAGCGGATTGGGGAGCGCTTTGACATTGTGGTGATCCACGACAGCGAGGATCTGATTCACCCCGACGAATTCCGCTGGCTGAATCACTATTGCCGCGACTATGACTTTGTGCAGTTCCCGGTACTCGCATTGCCGACGCCTTGGTGGGAATTAACGCACGGGATTTATTGCGATGAATTCGCTGAGACGCAACAGAAGGATTTGCCAACACGGAACCGGATGGGCGGTTTTGCGCCGTCTTGCGGTGTGGGGACGGGGTACCGCAGAGATGCGCTGGAGAAGCTTGCAGAGGCTGAGTCGAACCGGTTGTTCGAGCCGGATAGCCTGACTGAGGATTACTTGAACGGGCTGCGCATGCACCGACTGGGGATGCGACAAATCTATCTGACCGTCGCCTGGGCGAAGGGTCAGCCGGTGGCGACGCGTGAGTATTTTCCGCGTCGGTTTCATGCTTCGGTGCGGCAACGGACGCGCTGGGTTACCGGCATCGCATTGCAGACCTGGCAGAAGATCGGCTGGAGCCGCGATTGGCGTGAGAACTACTGGTTCTGGCGGGACCGCAAGGGGATCGTGGGCAACCCGCTCAGCTTGCTTGCGAATCTGATGCTTTGCCTGGGGCTGTTGGGATTGGTTCCGGTGCTCGAAGGCAATTTGTTGATGGTGACTTCCGTCGGGTTGGTATTGCAGTCGATCCGAATGGTCTCGCGAATGTATTTTTCAGGAAAGGTGTACGGGGTGTTCTATGCAATGTTCGTGCCGTTGCGGATTCCGTGGTCAAACCTGGTGAACACTCTGGCGACTCTTTCTGCGCTCGCGAGATTTGCCAAAGCGCGCTGGCGCAACGAGCCGATGGTGTGGCTGAAGACGGAACATGCGTATCCGAACCGGGAGGCCCTGGGCGTTTGCACGCGCCGGATCGGAGAGGTGCTGTCGGACCATGGATTTGTGCCGTTGGATGTCGTGGAGGCGGCTGCGACGCGCAAGCCGCAAGGGGTACGGTTGGGTGAGTTTCTTGTCGCCGAGGGGGCTTTGAGTTGGGAGCGGCTCTACGAGGCGTTGTCGATGTTATGCGGGCTTGAGGTGCGGACCGTGGGCACCCTCGAGGTGGATCTGGCTGTGGGGAGATGCTTGCCCCGAGGGTTGATGGAGGAGGCGAGGATCCAGCCGGTGCGGATGGAGCGTGACAGGATTCTGATTGCGACTTCGGAGATTCCTCGCGACTCGATGCTTGTTGAGGTGAGGCGGTTTTCAAAGTTGGATCCGGAGTTTGTACTAGTGACGCCGGAGAACTTGGGGCGTCTTCGACAAATTGTTGAATCGCCGAGCCAACAAATCGCGGCTTGAGTCTTATAATGACGGTTTGTCCTGATATGTCCTCAACCCTTGATCAATACCGTGAAGCAAAACAGAATTGGCTGAAACTGCGCAACCAGGCGAAGAAAGAACTGATTGCGCGATTTCATGAAGTGTCGGCGGAGCTGCAGCAGATTCAACGAGAGCTGCTCGAAGACTTCGGCGAAAAAGTAACGATTGCAGCGAAGCCGAAAAAGGCAATGGCCAAGAAGGTGGCTGCACCAGTGGCAGTTGCTCCAGCACCTGTGGTGGAGAAAAAGCTGACTCCGCTTGAGAAGAAGCTTGAGGCGCAGAAGAAGAAACTGGCTGAGGCGAAAGCGGCCGGCAAGCCCACCAAGGCGATTGAAGATCGGATCTATGAGATCGAAGATGACATTCGGGTCGGTGCAAGCTAGAGCCAAGTCTTGAGTGCGAGAGCGATCGTCATGGAGAAGCCGATAGCGATCACGATACGACGCACGATGGTGCGGCCCATGCGACGGGCCGCGCCGGCGCCGAGATAGCCGCCAGCGATCGCACCGGCGATCATGATCAGTGCGAAGGGCCAATCTACTAGGCCGGTGGCGATGAAGTAAATCGCCGCGATGCCGTTGATCGAGGCCGCATAGATATTCTTGAGCCCGTTCATTTGATGGATGTCTGTGAGGCCCATGATGCTAAGGGCGGCGAGCATCAGAATACCGATCCCTGCGCCGAAGTAGCCGCCGTAGACGGCGACAAGGAACTGGAAGCCGATCGAGCAATAGAGCCACAGAGGTGTGTTGTGGGCATTGGGATCCGATGATTTTAGTTTGCGCTGCATGGGGTCCTGGGCGAGGAAGAGAAGTGTCGCAAACAGGATCAGGATGGGGACCAGGCGATCGAAGGTGCCCGGGGGTGTTTGTTTGAGCAGAATTGCGCCCAGAATACCGCCCGCGAAACTGGGGATGATCAGCAGCAGCATGCGCTGGTTGAGGCCCTTCATTTCACGGCGGTAGCCCCAGAAAGAGCCCAGGGAGCCGAGCCACATGGCGACCGTGTTGGTGGCGTTTGCCGTGATACTCGGGACGCCGAGCCAAACGAGGGCGGGGAAGCTGGCAAGGGTGCCGCCGCCGGCGACGGAGTTAATTGCACCTGCTGTAAACGCCGCGGCGAAAGCGGTGACTGCGCTGAGGATATCCAAACTCTGCATTGTAACCGTTGTGGCTATACTTGTTGGCTATGAAATTCGCTTTTCTGTTTTGCGTGTTTTTGGGATTGGGCCTGGGGCAGGCACCAAGGTTTGCAGACCTTGAGCGGAAGCAGAAACTGATAGCGGTGCTGCCGAAGGTGGATGGGTTGTTTGAGACGTACTTCCAGACCCGCAAGGTGCCAGGGCTGGTTTACGGCGTGGTGATTGATGGGGAGCTGGTGCATGTGAAAGCGATGGGAATTCGTGAAATGGATTCGAAGGCCGCGGTAACGGCGGATACGGGATTCCGCATCGCGTCGATGACGAAGAGCTTCACGGCGCTAGCGATTTTGAAGTTGCGGGATGCTGGCAAGTTGTCGCTGGACGACGCCGCTTCGAAGTGGGTGCGTGAACTGGGATCGATGAAGTTGCCTACACGGGATAGCAGGGCGATTACGGTGCTGCAGCTGTTGACGCACGGAGCAGGATTTCCAGAAGACAATCCGTGGGGCGACCGGCAACTGGCGATCCCCGATGCGGAGATGGGGAAATGGGTGGACCGGGGGATTCCTTTCTCGACCGTGCCGGATTCGAGCTACGAGTATTCGAACTATGGGTTTGCTTTGTTGGGGAGAATCGTTGCGAAGGCCTCGGGAATCAGCTACGAGCAGTATCTGGATCGCGAGATCTTGCGGCCGTTGGGGATGACATCGACGACGCTTTCTCCATCGAAGGTGCCCGGGGATCGGGTGGCTTTGGGGTATGGGATGCGAGATGGAAAGTACTTTATGATTCCGTCTCTCGAGCATGGATCGTTTGGAGCGATGGGAGGGCTGGTGACGACGGCGCGAGACATGGCAAAGTATGTAGCGTTTCATCTGGCGGCGGAGCCTGCTCGGGATGATGCCGAAGCGGGCCCTGTGAAGCGCAGCTCGGTTCGAGAGATGCAGCGCGTATGGAGAACTTCTGGATTCTCGGCGGCTTCAAGTACGGGAGGCGGAGTGCGTGGAGGTGCGGGCGGTTATGGGTACGGCTTGTCGGTCAGCAGGGATTGCCGGTTTTCAAGGATTGTCGCCCATGGTGGTGGTTTGCCCGGGTTTGGGTCATACATGATGTGGTTGCCTGAGTACGGCGTTGGGATGTTTGCCATGGCGAATCTGACGTATTCAGGCCCGTCAGCACCGATGCGGCAGGCGCTCGAATTGATGTCAGGCACAGGGGCGTTGCAACCTCGAGAGTTGCCGGTGTCGCCCGTTTTGCTTTCCACTCAGAAGGCGCTGGTCGATTTGTGGGGTTCCTGGAGCGATCGTAAGTTGGACGCGATTGCTGCAGACAATCTGTTTTTGGATTTTCCAGTGGAACTGTACCGCAAGTCTGTTGCGGATCTGAAAAGCGAGTTTACAGAGTGCCAGCCAAGCAGGGATCTGAAGCCTGAGAATTGGTTGCGGGGGACGTTTGCTCTTGGCTGTAAGGAGGGGCGCGTAGATGTGACTTTTACGCTGGCGCCAACACAGCCGCCCAAGGTGCAGATGTTGCGGTTTAACGGGGTAAAGAATCCAGGCGCTGAATTAAGGGCGGCGGCCGAGTTGCAGGCCAAGTCCACACCGTTTGGTGCCTGTTCGCTCGGGGATGTCGTGTCTTTCGACGGCAAAGAGGCCGTAGTGTATCGATTGCGTTGTCAGAACGGCGACGCGACGATGAACGTGTTGCGAGGCAAGGCGACGTTTGGAGTTGCGCCCGGGCAGGCTTGCACGCCTTAGGGGCGGGCGTAGTAGCCAGATTTGTGGCGCGTGATCAGGCCGGGTTGTTTGGCACGGATACGAATCTTGCGGAAGGTGTTGTCGCGCTCGGATTGGGAGCTCTGGTAGGCGAGATCGTAGGAGGCGCGGAGGAGATCGGCGATCTGACGGAAGGAATCGCGGAGGTCGCTTGACTCCCCAGCATCGAATTCGAGGCCGCCGGTTTCGATGGCGAGCCTGGACATGACAGAGCGACCATACTTGTTGCGAGCTGTCCAGACGCCCTTCTTAATTTCTGTGTAGCGGAGAGAGAAGACCGTAACGCCGGCTAGCTGCGCGAGTTCCACGGCATCCATCAGGTTCCGAGCGCTTGAGTTATCTTCGCCATCGGAGAAGATCAGCATCGCGCGGCGGCCCTGTTGTTCTTTGAGTTGAGCGCTGGCGGCGACGATTGCGTCGTAAAAAGCGGTGCCGCCGCTGCGAATTTCTGGCTCGGCAATTTTCGCGTATTGGGAGATGTTCTTCCCTTTCTGGTAATCCTTGAGCGCTTCGTCAAAGCGGTCGACATTTCCCTGGAAGGGGGAGGCCAGGCGGATGCTGTTTCCAAAACAAACCAGGGCGGCCTGGTCGCGGTTGGTAATGACGGTTTTGAGGAAGTCTCGAAGATCGCGGCGGTGGTCTTTTAGGAACTCTTCCTGGGAGCCGGAGACGTCCGCGACGACAGCGATGGAGAGGGGTGACTCGGAGGCGCGGGAGAAGAAAGATACTTTCTGCTGGATGCCATCTTCGAAAACATCGAAATCATTCGCCGAGAGGTTCGTAATCCATTTGCCGCTTTCGTCGCGAACCGTGAAGGGAACATTGACGAGGTTGACCTCGACCTTGATCTGAGCAAGGAGCGCTGGGGCGCAGAGAAAGTGGCGGCGGAGCATGCTAAGGGTTCTTACGAATGAATCCGACAAACGTTCCCGAAAATGTTTTGAATGCTTACTTCGCGAACCTGTCAGGCAATGATGTCGTGGACGACGTTGCCGTGGACGTCGGTGAGCCGGAAGTCGCGGCCAGCGTAGCGATAAGTGAGTTTTAAGTGGTCAAGGCCAAGGAGATGCAGGATCGTCGCGTGGAGGTCGTGAAAGTGAACTTTCTTCTCGACCGAGTAGTAGCCGTAATCGTCGGTGGCGCCATACGATAGGCCAGGCTTGACGCCGCCGCCCGCCATCCAGATCGTGAATGCCTCCGGGTTGTGGTCGCGACCATCGGAGCCTTCGGCGGTGGGGGTTCGACCAAATTCGCCAGCCCAGAGCACCAAGGTGTCTTTGAGGAGGCCGCGGGACTTGAGGTCCTTGAGGAGGCCGGCGATGGGGAGGTCGACTTCGGCGGCGTTACTGGTGTGGTCGCGCTTCAGGTTGGCGTGTTGATCCCACTTGTAGGTGTGGCTGACCTGAACGAAGCGGACGCCTTTTTCAGAGAAGCGGCGGGCCATGAGGCATTGGCGCCCGAAGTCTTCGGTGACCGGGTTGTCGAGGCCGTAGAGCTTGCGAGTGGCTTCGGATTCGTTGGAGATGTCCTGGAGGCCAGGGGCTTCCGACTGCATGCGGAAGGCGAGCTCGAAGCTTTCGATGCGACCTTCGAGGGCGCGGTCCGGGCCGGTGAGTTCGAGTTGCTTGCGGTTGAGGACTTGGGTGTAGTCGATCTCCTGGCGCTGGATGTTGCGTGGAGTTTCGGAGTTGGAGATGAAGGGGATGCGGGCTTCTTTCGAAGGGATGCCGACGGAGCCAATCGCGGTGCCGGCATAGGGGGCGGGGAGGAAGGCCGAGCCGAAGTTGTTCGCGCCGCCATGGGACTGGGTAGGGCAGATGGTGAGGAAGCCGGGCATGGAGGCGTTCTCGGTGCCGAGCCCGTAGGTGACCCAGGAGCCCATGCTGGGGCGGATGAAAGTGTCCGAGCCGGTGTGGAGTTCGAGGAGCGCGCCGCCGTGTCGGGAATTGGAGCCGTGCATCGATTTAATGAAGCACATGTCGTCGACGCATTTGGCGAGCTCGGGGAAAAGGTCGCTGACCCAGGCTCCGCTTTGGCCGTATTGCTTGAAGGCCCAGGGGGATTGCAGGAGGTTGAAGGTCTGGCCGGAGACAACTTTGGGGCGGGCGAAGGGGAGAGGCTTGCCGTGGTCGCGCTTGAGGAGGGGCTTGTAATCGAAGGTGTCGACCTGGGACGGGCCGCCGTGCATGAAGAGGAAGATTACGCGCTTGGCCTTGGCCGGGTAGTGGGGGGCGCGGACGGCGAGGGGGTCTGTGCTAGAGCCTTGGAGCAGAGCGGCGAGGGCGAGATTGCCGAAGCCGGTGGCGGTGTTTCGAAGAAGGTCGCGACGGGATGGCTTGTGGATCATGGCGTTAGTTGAGGTAGATAAATTCACTTGAGGCGAGCAGGGATTTACAGAAGCTCTGCCAGGCTTTGAGTTCGTCTCCGTTCCACTCCTTTTGCATTTTAGCGATGTAGGTGAGGGCTTGATCGACTTCCTGATTGGTGGGAGGCCGTGAAAGGGCGCGCTCGTAGGCGGCGGCGATACGCTGCTGCGGTTCGAGGGGTTTGAGAGACTCGGCCATCTTGAGGCTGTGCTTGAGGATGACAGAGCTGTTCATCATAAAGAGGGCTTGGGGGGCGACGATGGTGGAATCGCGGTCGCCGTTGGACATCGTGGGATCGGGGAGATCGAAAGCGGAGAAGACGTCGTACATGGAACTGCGGAGCACGGGGATGTAGACGGCGCGAAGCGGACGGTCGTAATCGACGTCGCTGCCCTTGGAGGTGTTGGCGACGTACTGGCGGTCTTTGTATTTGAGGAGGCTGCCGCCCATGTCGAAGGTGATGCCGCCGGAGGCGCTCATGACGGCGTCGCGGATGGCTTCGGCTTCCAGGCGGCGCCGGGGCATGCGCCAGAGGTAGATGTTTTCGGGATCGGTTTCGACGGCCTTGGGGTTGTGATCGCTGCTCATTTGATAGGTGCTCGAGAGGAGGATCAGGCGGTGCATGGATTTCATCGACCAGCTGTTGTCGATGAAGTTGAGGGCGAGCCAATCGAGGAGTTCAGGGTGGGATGGCTTGTCGCCGAGGCGGCCAAAGTTGTCGACGCTGGAGACGATGCCGCGGCCGAAGTGGCCGCGCCAGATGCGATTGACCAGGACGCGGCTGGTGAGGGGATGGTCTTTTTTCGTGAGCCATTGGGCAAGATCGAGGCGGCCGCTGCGCTTGTCGTCGAGGGTGGCTTCGAATTTTGTATTGATGGCGGTGAGGACTCCGCGAGGCGTTTTGGCGCCGAGATTCCAGTGGCTGCCGCGGATGTGTATGGGGATGTCTTCGGCCTTCTGGTAGTCGTCGACGCCCATGGCTTTGGGGAAGTCAGGGGTGGCGGCAACGATCTCTTTGACCTCGTCGTCCAGATGTTTGAGTCGAGCTTGGACCTCAGAGGGGAAGTAGCGGCAGGGACTGTCTGGGGCGCGGAAGGGGCTGAACTTCTCGTTAAGGAAGTCATAGGCGGCTTTGAGTTTTGGGTCCTTGGTGTCCTTGCCGGCGAGGAGGGCGTCTTTGAATTGCTGTTCGTATTGGGGGACGAGTTCGTCGCGCGGGTTGAGTTCCCAATCGTGGAAGACGGAGGAGGAGGCGGCTTGGGATTGCTCGAAGTAGTAGAGGAGTTCGTCGAGGATGCTGGGATTGACTTGGTGTTTGGTGGCGGCCTGGACGATGGTGGGCGGTGTGTAGGGGCCGGTGTGGAGGGCGAGGAGAAGCTTGTCGAACTTGGGAGTCTTTGTGCGATGTTCGAATCGGATGGTGTTTGAGCCTTGGCGGAGGGGGACGATGGCGATGTACCTCCAGCCTTTTGATTCCGGTGAGGCGACGCGGTTTTCGATGGGAAAATCGCCTTGTTTGTGCCAAGTGCCGTTGACGTAAATGTCGGAGGTGCCGGCGGCTTTTTCTTCGTTGAGAAGGTCGAGCTGGTAGTTGCCGGCCTTAGGGATTTCTAGAGTGAAGTCGAGTGTCTTTTCGCCCTTGGTGGCTGTGGTTGCATTGAGGGTGAGGGCGGCGGGATCGTCTTCGACCGGGGCGATGCGGACCTTGTCGCCTTCGATGACTTCGCGGGCGGCGCGGAGGTATGCGCCGATGCGCTGATGCTCACGGTCGGTGAGCTTCTTGTTTTCCTCTTTGGTGAGGTCTGCGATTTGCTTGCGCTTGGCTTCGAGTTTTGCTTCGTGGGCGGCGAGGCGGTCGCGATCTTCCTTGGGGGCGAGGACGTGCTCGTGCCACTTGGCGACAACCTTGAAGTGGTCCATGGTGCGGGTGCTTTTGAAGATGCCGCCGAGAGCGTAATAATCAGCGGTGGGGATGGGATCGAACTTGTGATCGTGACAGCGGGCGCAACCGACGGTGAGGCCCATGAAGGCTTTGGCTGTGGTGTCGAGCTGTTCGTCGACGATATCCATTTGCATCTTCATGGGGTCGTCTTCGGCGAGCATCTTCGCGCCGAGACTCAGGAAGCCGGTGGCGGTCCAGCGTTCGAATTGTTGTTTGAGATCGTTGGTGGGAGGGAGGAGGTCGCCGGCGAGTTGTTCGTGTATGAACTGATTGAAAGGCTTGTCCTGATTGAAAGCGTTGATGACGTAATCGCGATAACGGAACGCGTTCTTGTACACGAGGTTTTCGTCGAGGCCATTGGAGTCGGCGTAGCGGGCAACATCGAGCCAGTGGCGGCCCCAGCGTTCACCGTAACGGGGCGAAGCAAGCAGGCGATCGACCAGCTTCGCATAAGCTTCGGGTGATTGGTCGTTGAGGAAGTTGTCCACTTCCGCCGGTGTGGGCGGAAGACCAGTGAGGTCGTAAGTGACGCGGCGGATCAAAGTGCGTCGATCAGCGGGTTTCGCTGGCGAGAGACCCTTGGCTTCGAGTGACGAAAGAATGAAGGCGTCGATTGGTGAACGAACCCATGCGGAATTTTTGACTTGGGGAACTTTGGGATCCGTCGGCGGAACTAGAGACCAGAACTTCTTGTTGCTGCTAACGACAGCAGCGCTTCCGTAGGGGGCGCCCATAGAGATCCACTGCGCAATCAGGGCTGCCTCGGCATCTTTCAGCTTAGGGCCCGGAGGCATCTTGAGAGGGCCCGCAGTGTGGAGAACCACCTTGAGAAGCAGGCTTTCTTGAGGATTGGTGAAGTTGACAGCGGCCCCGCGACTGCCCCCCTTGAGGAGAGCTTCCCGAGTGTCGAGGCGAAGAGCGCCCATGATCGGCTGGCTTGCGGCAGAATGGCATCCAAGGCATTTCGCGATGAACAAGGGCCTTATATTCTTTTCGAAGAATTCTGCACCGTCTTGCTGGCCGAGCAGTGGCAGGGCCAGAAGCAAAAAACACCAGCGAATCATAAGTGAAATTCTATCAAGTTAAAGAATGTTTGATAATCTCCCCATATGAACCGACGTGACTTTGTAATTACCCTCGCTGGGGCTCAATTGTTGTCTGCGCAGGAAAAGGGTTTTACCTCTTTGTTTAATGGAAAAGATTTGACCGGTTGGAAGCTGGTTGGGGGGCGCGGAAAAGGGTACGTCGTTGAGAATGACGTGATCGTTTGCCCGCAGGATGGCGGCGGCAATCTGTATACCGTAAAAGAGTATTCGGATTTCACTTTGCGACTGGAGTGGCGCCTATGGGATGGCGGCAACAACGGCATAGGGATTCGGGCCCCGCTCGAAGGCGACGCGGCTTACGTTGGCATGGAAATTCAGGTGCTTGATGAGGCCTCAGAGAAGTACAAGAAAGGTGCCGGGCTGAAGCCAACTCAGATGACGGGGTCGGTCTACGATGTGTTTGCAGCCAAGAGCGGACACGTGAAGCGCGATGGCGTCTGGAACACTTATGAGATTCAAGCCAAGGGCCGAAAAATCAAGGTGACTTTGAACGACGTCGTAGTCACGGATGTAGATCTGGATTCTGTAAAAGACGAAGCCGTGCTGAAGAAACATCCGGGGCTGTCTCGCAAGAGCGGCCATATCGGATTCCTCGGGCACGGCACACGTGTGGAATTCCGTAAAATTCGGATTCGCGAAAGCTAGGTTTACTTCTCTTTGTTGTCGCTCGTGAACACCTGCTGCAACAGGAAGTTCACAGCGGCACCAACAAGAGACATAGCGATCGAACCGAGCAGCGCTGGGATAAACCCATTGACGTGGAAGCTAGGCACGATTGCAGATGCAACCCAGAACATCAAAGCATTGATCACAATGCCCGAGATGCCTAGAGTGAGGCAACCAATGGGGAGCGTCAGAAGCTTGATGAGGCTGCCCAATGTCGCGTTGACAAGGCCAATAGCCAGGGCAGCGATGATCGTTGCCATGATGCCATCGACGTAGACGCCGCCGACAAGCTTTGTGACGAGAAAGAGCGCGATGGCACTGGCGGCCCAGCGGATGATGAGACTCATTCGAGTTTGCTCGCTTTCAGAAATGTGCGAATTTCAGAATTGACTTTTGCAGGTTGCTCCATCATCAGGAAGTGGCTCAGACCGGGCATGAATTGATAGGTGAGCTTCGGGAAGATGGAGCGGAGATAGGCTTCGTCGTTTGGCGGTTGTTGCTTGCCTGCGCGAAGAGCCAGAACAGGGCAGTTGAGTTTATCGTCAGACCAGTAGCGAAGATCTCCGATGGAGTACATGGCAGATTCAGCTGTTTCCGGCGATGTCGCTAGCACTTTGCGAAGCACCGACATCTGTAATTCGCGAGGTGTCGAGTCGGCGTAGAGGTTGGAGAGGAATACACTGATTTGCCGCTCGCGGATCGGCTTCTCGCTTGAAGGGCCGAAAGACTTCGCGAGTCGATGAAAACTCTCCATGGCGCGCTCTCGGTCGGCTTGGCCGGGAGGTAATTGGAAAATACTACCGTCAACGAGGATGATGCCTTTGACGTGGTTCGGCTTGCGGCGCGCGAACTCGCGAGCAACGATGGCGCCCATGGAATGCCCCACCAGAATGACAGGTTTGCTGGCCAGGGCTTCGACTGCTGCAACGAAGGAGTCGATGTTTGCGGACTTGACTTGCTGAGATTGTCCGTGACCTGGGAGATCGAGTGCGATCACCCGGTGAGTCTTCGAAAATTCCTGGATCTGCGAGTCGAAGAAGCTGCGGTCTGCGGCCCAGCCGTGGATGAAGACCATCGTGTTGGCGCCAGAGCCTTTGGTGTCATAAGACACTTTGCCTCCGTTCACCGTGACGGTTTCGGCGATAAGCAGCAGGGTTGGAATGAGCCAATGCACTCCAATGAGCTTACCGAATTAGGGCGACGCTGATGATGGCAACACCAAGCGTGCGATCGTCACCCGGAGGAAGGTAGCCTGGTTTTGAAAGAAATTTGATTTGGGCAGGACCCTCAATGGAGTGTTTGAGAGGGAAGTCGATGATGGGCGTACCTGCCGTGGTGAAGGCGGCTTCGCCAAGTTCTTCGCCATTGATGCGGATGGTGACGTTTAGTTGCTTCACAGCATTCATAAACACTGGCCCGTTGTTGAACTGAACTCGAAGCCTTGTGTGATCCTTGGCTGCTCTGAGGTTGAGACGTGCATTCGGGGCGGCCCAGCGGAAGTGGCCTTCGCGATCGAACCATCCTTCGACGAGTTGCCAGGCCGAAGATGGGTCTTTGAATTCAAGCTCACTGCGTTTGGCCTCACCAAATTGATGGTTGGCGATGGTGAGTTTCTGCTTGGGCGCGAACCAGTGGAAGGTGGGGAGCTCTTTGCCTTTAGCTTCAAGGCGATTGGCTTCGACTTCCGGATTGAGTACTTTGGCATTCGGATTTTTCGTGATCAGCCGAAGTGCGCCAGTCATACCGTGAAGGCGAAAGTTGAGGGGGGAATTTTCGAAGTAGGCGATTGCTTCAATTGGGGCAGCTGCTTGCAGTTGGCTGATGTAGGAACGCGTCTCGTGTCCGCTTGCGAGTTCCAGCTTGCGCTTCTCTTTGAGCGAGATGTAGTCGAGGGCTATGAATGCGATCAGCCCAGCGGCGAGCGAGCGCTTGGGGATTTGCTTGAAGATTGCGGCGAGCCCGGGCATGAGTGCCAGCATAGGGACGTATAGGTAGACGCTAAAGAGCCTGCCCGGCAAAAACAGCAACGGGATGCATAGCGCGGCCGCTCCTGCAAAGCTGATCCAGACTTCGCGCTGCCTCGCGAACAAAAGAATGGGCGCGACGAGGAGTGCGCCAAATTTGTTGAGCAGGAATTGCTTGCCGTAGAAAGGAATTGTGGTCAGCAGCGCCTTTGGAGTGAAGCGGAGAGTGTAAACTGTGTCGCGCTTTGTATTCACTTGCATTGCCTGCAGTCCGAAGCTTGCGCTAATGAGCAGAAAAGGAATGGCTCGACGCCAGTTCTCGAGCGCGAGAACGATGGAAAAAAAAAGGGCCACCTCTTTCGATTTGTAGGCGAGCCAGAAGGTGATTATCGCTGCAATCCAGAGGCGCGTCCCGTACAGCAGCCAAGTGAGCAGACAGAAAGTGGCGGCAAGAAGATCGAAGATGTACATGGGCTTCCACCACGCCTCGAGCAGTGCCGAGTGGAAGAGAAAAAAGAGCGTTGCCACAGCTGCGGGGAATTCTGGAATGTCTTTGCGGCGTAGGAGCAGGAAAATGAGAACTGAGTTAAGCCAATGTAGTGCAAACAGAGGGATCAGGTACCGTTCGAATTGCCATTGCCAGGCATGCCCGGCCCAGCGATAGAAGAGCCCTCCGGTGGGGCGTGTGTTGGTTTTGGAAAAGACCGGGGTGATGAGTTCAGAAACGAACGAGTCAATGCCGGCTACAGTGGCCCAACTGAGGTTGTCGAGGTCATCGTCGGAGAAATAGCCTTCAAAGGCGGCGCGATTCGCAATGAGGAATAGCGCGAGAATTGCGACGATAGCAAAGACGCGCGAGATCATCGGTTGTGTTTGAGGAAGTCAAAATCGCAACCGAGATGCGCCTGCTCAACATGCTTCAAAAAGAGGCTGCCGTAGCCGCGAGTGTAGGCTGGCGTGCGCGGGGGCAGGGAAGCGAGGCGTTGAGAAATCGTGTCCTGGGAGAGCTCAAGGTTAATCGCGCGCTCGTGAACGTTCAGTGAAACGATGTCGTCATTTTGCACGATCGCGAGTGGACCTCCGACCGCGGCCTCAGGGCTAATGTGAAGCACGACGGTGCCATAACTCGTACCAGACATGCGCGCATCGGACATGCGAACTACGTCGGTGACCCCGCGCACCATCAGAGACTTTGGCATGGGAATCTGGCCCCATTCGGGGAAGCCCGGGCCGCCGTGGGGTCCGGCATTGCGAAGGATGAGAACCTGATCCTCCGCTACTTGAAAGGACTCGTCGTTCACCTTTTCCAGCATTTCGTCCTTCGATTCGAAGACGATGGCACGACCGCGTGTAACGAGCAGATGCTCGGAGGCAGCACTGGTCTTGATGAGAGCGCCGTTGGGAGAGAGGTTGCCGCGAAGGACCTTGATGCCGCCATCTGGCGAAAGCGGGTCGTTGAGTGATCGAATGACTTGTTGCTCGTGGGTGTTGTGAGTCGCAAGTTGTTTGGCGAGCGGTTGGCCGGTGATCGTAAGGGCGTCCGTGTTGAGCAGTGGCAGCAGGTACTTTAGAAGAGTCTCGGCCCCGCCTGCATAAGCGAAGTCTTCCATCAGGTATTGGCCGTGAGGCTTGAGGTCGGCCAGTAATGGCGACTTGGAAGAGATGAATTCAAAATCGTCGAGCGTCAGTGGGACGCCAAGGCGACCGGCGATCGCAAGTAGATGGACTACGGCGTTCGTTGAGGCTCCGGCAGCCATCAGTGCGGTGATCGCGTTCTCGAATGCTGGCCGTGTGAGAACTTCCGATGGCGTGGGACCGTGGGTTGCCATGCGGACAGCGTGAGTGCCACTTTGCTCGGCAATCGCGTTGCGTCTGGCGTCAACCGCTGGCCAGGCTGCCGCACCAGGGAGAGTCATGCCAAGCGATTCCGCCACAAGTGCCATGGAGGAGGCAGTACCCATCACCATGCAGTGGCCCGGGGAGCGTGCGATCGAACACTCAAGTTCCTGCATGTCTTCTTCGTCGAGCTTGCCAGAGCGATAAAGATCGAAATGCTTGCGCCCGTCCGTACCGCTGCCAAGGGTCTTTCCGCGAAAAGTACCGCTCAGCATCGGCCCGCCTGGTACGACGATAGCTGGGATGTTGGCGCTAGCCGCTCCCATCAGCAGGGCCGGAATTGTCTTGTCACAACCGCCCAACAGAACAACTGCATCCAGCGGATTGGCGCGAATCATCTCCTCGACATCCATGCTCATGAGGTTGCGATAGAGCATGGCGCTTGGCTTCAGGAACATCTCGCCGAGGCTGATGACGGGGAATTCGCAAGGGAAGCCACCACCTCCCCAGACGCCACGTTTGACAGCTTCAGAGACCTGCGTCAGGTGACGGTTGCAAGGGTTCAGGTCGGAGGCAGTGTTGCAGATACCAATGACAGGTTTGCCCTCTGTTGCGGCTCGCGTGAGCCCTTGAGCTCTGAGCGTGGAGCGACGGGCAAATGAATAGTATTCGCGAGAGTCAAACCAGTCGAGTGAACGAAGTTTTCGCACCACGTTTGAGTGTACTAGAAAAAGAGGCTTCCCTGAGTGGCTTGACTCAATTTCTGTTTCGATTTGCCACCGGCACGCAGCCAATCGAGCTCGTTGGCAGCGAACTCAGCGCAGGTGGTTTGCCCTGAGGCCAGAGCGGCGCGATGGAGTGTTTCGTACAGCCACAGCGCTTCGAGGACGCGGTGATTCATGCGGAAAAATGAACCAGCCCGGCGGGCGAGGCGCTCGGCGAGAGGCCAATTCTGCTCAAACAAAATGGGGAGCGAATGTTCCAGATGGTATGTCGAGAAGGGGAGTGGTTGGCCTTCGACATTAGGGATTTGTGGAATGAGTTTTGCAGCGTGAGTGGTGACGTCTGCGACCGGTGGCGCTGTGATGTGCGGCAGGTGCAGGATCGAGGCGTCTTTGGGAACTGAAGGTAACGGCGCGGGGTAGCCTTCGACGATGTAAAGGATGCGGCCCTGCGGTTGAATGCGATTGAGCTGAGCCTGGATCAGTGGTTCAGCCTGTTGATGGGCTTCGAGGATTTCGATCGATTCAAAGTAAGGCTGTAATTGCTCCAGGCAATCCGATGTGGAGAGAGCTTCCACCTGAACAATGGTGGAGTGGTCGACCAAGGGAGCCAGCGTGTCGCACAAGGGCTGCTTGATCGCGACACTATGGCCAAGCCAGTGCAAAGCCCAGTTATTGGCGGATCTTGTTGCTTGATCATGAGCTGTGATGGGGTACTTCTCAAGGAGTCTGGGGAGTTGTACGGAATCCAGTTCAATCAACCCAATCCGACTGGTCTCCTCGCGCTCGATCTTTTCCAGAAGCGGCTTGAAGGCGAGACGAGGCGGAAGCTTGGCATCGATGAGTTGATTGCTGAGCACGAGCAGAAGTGCACCATCATCCTCGGTGGCTTCCTTTAGGTCTTCCAGATAAGAAGATGCGTCCGTACCGATCCAGGTGAGGTCGAGAGCAGCGATGCGTGAAAGTGTAGTGCGAAGGAGAGAAGCAAGAGCTTCACTCGAAGATGGATAAACGACCGTGAGCCGCATGGACTACCAGCGGGGGAGGATGCGCTTCCAATTCGGATCGACGTGCTTTTGCATTTCGGCTTCGTCGTCGCGCTTACGAAGTGGCATCTTTCGATATCGTTCCACTCCGCGGGCGACCTGATCATAGTCGAGCTTCACGCCAAGGCCGGGCTTATTGGGGATAGGCACCGTTCCTTCGGTGAACTCCACGCGTCCGCCTTCGATCACTTCGTCGATTTCGGTCTGCCAGGGGTAGTGAGTATCGCAGGCGTGGGTGAGATGCGGCGAAGCGCAGGCGGCGTGAGCCATGGTCATCATGCTGACGCCCAAGTGATTGTTGCTATGCATGGACAATCCCATGCCGAGCACTTCACAAAGTTCGCTCAACTGCTTTTGCTTGCGAATGCCACCCCAATAGTGCGGGTCGCTCAAAATGATCTGAACTGCATCGAGTTCGCGTGCTTGCGGAACATGCGCGAAGCAGGTGGTGGCGACGTTGGAGGCAAACAGTGTTTTTACCCCTTCGGCGAGGAGGCGTTTGCGCACCTCGGCCATGCCTTCCAGCGCAGCGCAGGGGTCTTCAAGATAGCCACCGCCAGAGAGTTCGTCGCGCAAAGCCAGGCCGACGCGAACGCTGGTGTCAACGCTCCAGGCGCAGTTCGGGTCGATGCGAAGAGGCAGCGACGGCCCGAACTCGACGCGCAACTGGCGAATGGTTTCGATCTCAACGTCGGGGTCGAGCACTCCACCCTTGAGTTTGATCTCTTTGAAACCGTACTCAGCAATGAAGCGGCGACACTGTTCGACGATGGTCTCTGGGCTCAAGCACTCGCCATACTTGTCGTCACGAACGTCCTCGCCCATGCCGCCGCCGCCGGCGTGCTTGTAAAACAGGTAGGCCGAAAAGGGAGCTGCTTCGCGAGCACGTCCGCCCGCGAGATCACAAAGCGGCTTGTTCACCGCCTGTCCGATCGCATCGAGGCAGGCTACTTCTATCGCTGCAAATGTTCGCGTAGCTTCGTCGAGGGGATTCTCACCTGGCACCAACATCGTTTGAGAGCGGGCACCGCTGGGGTCGACTTTGCGGTCGAGGTCCCCGTGAAGATCCTGCCAAAAACGTGTGAGGTCGAACGGGTCCATCCCAACGACACGAGGCTTCGCGGCCTCTAGCGCCGTAAGTGGGCGCTCGCCACCATAGGTCTCGCTGATTCCTGTGATGCCGTCAGTGGTGATGACTTCAACGATGGTACGGAGGGCGTAGGGAGCGTGGAGGCCGTAGGAACTGCGCAAGGGGCCATCCGCGATGGCCTGCGGGTAAAGGCGCAACTCCTTAATCGTCATTGGATCGATTACTTACGGGCGCCGCGTTGGGGGCTCTTGACGCGGCTCTGGCGAAGCTTTTTCTTCTTGCGGCCAGGCTTGCTGATGATGAAGGTTCCGCTGCCGATGTATTCGGCGCTGTAGAGGTTCTCTTTTGCCATAAACCGTTATTCTACCCCATCACGGCTATCCTAGGGAAATGCAGCGGCTTGAAGGACTCCAGGTGCTCCGCGCCTTGGCGGCGATAGCGGTGGTTTTTTACCACACGTTTTACGCCTTAACCTTGCACAAGGACCCCTGCTGGTTGTGCCAGAACGAAAGCTGGCGTAAGAGCATGATCTTTGGCGTCGATGTGTTTTTCGTGATCAGTGGGTTCATTGTTTCTACCGTTGCTGAGCGAGAGACAAGTCCATTCCGGTTTCTGCTGAAGCGAGTCTGGAAGATTGTGCCGCTCTACTACGCGGTGTCTTTGATCGAGTATCAGTGGAAGACGCAAGCTGGCCATCAACCCACCCTCGAACAGGTTTGGCGAAGCATGGTCTTTCTGCGCCAGCCCGGCGGCCCCGTTTTGATCCATGGATGGACGCTCGTTTATGAGATGTGGTTCTATTCGGCGACGGCGGTGTTGCTTTTGTTCGGCTTCAGGCGCATTGGAATCTGGGGATGTCTGGTGATGTTGGCAATGGGTTTGTATCAGTGGCCACTTCTTTTGTTGTTTGCTGGTGGTTGTGCGATCGGGGAGGCGGCGAAAGTGGTGGTTGCTCCGCGTTGGTTGGGTGCGCTGATGCTGTTGGGGGGATTAGGTTGGTGGACCTGGCTCTCCTGGCAAGGTGCGTCCTTTGGGCCGAGCTTTAACTGGGAGGCTGCGTTTGGGAATCACCAATGGCGTGTAGAGCGATATGCGCTGCCTGCGCTGCTGGTGGTCGCAGGTACGGTCCTTCCGTCCTGGAGGTCAGCTCAAATGCCGAAATTGCTGGTGTTCCTGGGAGATGCCTCCTATCCGATCTACATTTGCCAACAGATTGGGTTGGTGTATGCGGGTATGTATGTTGAGCGCGTGCATGGAATGCCGTACGCGATTTTGACTACTCTGCTCTGCGTAGCCATTGGGGTCACCGTGCATCTGGCTTGGGAAAGACCGTTTGGGCAGGCTTGGAGAAGGATCTATGACTTGCCGTTCTTACGGACTGCAGAGTTGCGGGAGACGCCAGGCGCAATTTCCTGACCGTCGCGCAACACGCTGCGGTAGTCTTTCCAGTTCCGGCTCAGCATGTAGAAGGTAATTCCAAGCGCGAACATGCAGAACAGGGCCACGCTGATGATGGACAGCCAGTGAAACCAAGGTGATTCGGGGTTGGGGTTAAACAGCAACTTCCCGAAGTGGCTGCCAAAGTTCATGCCGAAAAAGCCAGTAACGACGGCACCAGCACCAAGGATGGTCGACACAAATGCCAAACGGTTCACGGCTTGCGTATTGCGCGCTGCGTAATACTCATGCAGGCTGCTATTGAGCTTGTCGATTTCGCGCTCGACTTCGACCTTCATCGGAGTGATGTCGTACACGGTGCTGAGCATGCGGAAGTGCTCCGACTCTTCGTCCTTGTTGGCCAGTTCGTCGAAGTGCCAGTAGTTCGAAAAAACGAGGAACTCATACCGCAGCAAGTTGGTTCGCTCGATGTTGAGATCGGACAGCTGGGCGTCCTGAAAGTCGACATAGAGTCGGCGCGACACGAGTGCGACGCGCTCAGAGAAGTCAAGCAGCGTAGCGCGGTAAAACAGCGCGATGATTGCCATCAGGTAATACCGCGAGTCGAACATGCGATGGATGAGAAAGCCTTCGCTGAGTTGATGGTCGTCGCAGTCGAAGGTGCCGAAGCACATCGTGACATTCGAGTAGCTGGTGAAGCCGTAAAGAGTGCCCTGATGAGCCCAGCGGCGATAAACCTGTTGCTCCATCAGCCGTTTGGTGAAGCCGCGGGCGTAGCGATAGTCTTCGCCGCTATGGTCGACATAAAGAGCACGCGAGAAGAGGATGTCGTAATCCTCAGTCTTGTGAAAGTTCTCCGGTACGCTCTCAGGGTCGAGCGCCATATAGGAATAAACGATGGTGCGCTCGTCGAGAACCGGCTCATACTCATCGCGCCGGTAATCCGCGAAGTACAACAGCGAAGTAATCAGGCTGGAAACCGGCGGAAGGAAACCAATCATGGCGCTGTCTTCGAAGGTCGATTCGACGACTTGCGTTCGGCCATAGGGCGTTTCGACAGAAAGCGTAACGCGAGAAGGTGAGCGGCCTTCTCGCAACTGACGGCCAGAGCTTGGGTAGACCTTGCGCATCATCTCGTTAACCCAAAGTGCCTTGGAGACCGGCATGTCGAAAGCTTCCACGCCGATGGCGAGAATTCCAATGCCGTTGGCAAACAGGAAAAGACGCAGGTCTGTGACTTCGAGCTCAGCCTCTCGTTCGCGCAGATCTTCTGCCATGAAGAACAGCTTGTTTTCTTGCGAAAGCGGGATTTGATAGCAGCGCAAGAGAGCTTCGACTTCGTTGTCGGATGCGCCGACACCGGCAGTGTCGAAAAAGATGCGCCGGACAAAGGGGTGGAAGAAGATCATGTCCTGATACGCGGGCGATTCGAGATCGAACTGCGTATAGGAAGCGCGCTGCCAGCGGCCAATGTTGGCAATTATGGGAGAGTCTTGAACGTGGTGGGCATTGATCCAGTCATCAAGACCGTCAATCCAGTAGCGACCCTGCCAGACATTGCCGTGGTGTTTCAACACTTCTCCCCGGTCCACCGCAAAGGAGAACAGGAAGTACGTGTGTAAATGTTGAATTACAGGTTCCACGGGGTCCGGTTTGTGTAGAATCGCTAATCATGAGATCGACTGTCAGTTCTGGGGAGAAGACTCGCCGTCAATTCATTGTAATTGCAAGCGGGATGACGACATCGCTTCAGGCGCAAGAAAAACAACTTTTTGATGGCAAAACACTACGGGGCTGGACGATTGAACAGGGACCTGAAACCGCATTCTTCGTTGAAAACGGAGATGTAGTCGTTCATCCTGGAACGAATTTTCCTTGCTGGCTGCGTAGCGAAGAAGAATACGAAAATTTCGATTGGTCGGGAGAGGTGTTTCTGAAGGCGTGGGCAAACGGCGGGCTCTACTTTGGAGCCCCGAAGCATGGCCCTGCAACGGAATGCGGATTCAAGCTGAACATCTTTCACAAAGCAGATGCGCCACCACTAAAGGAAAGTGTTGGAGCGATTTTTCCCGTGGTTGCCCCATCGAAAGTAACCGTAAAGGGCAAAGCAGAATGGAACCAATTCCGGATCCGCATGGATTGGCCCACGCTTGAAGTGTGGTGGAACGGAGAGCAAGTTCAACGGCTCAATCTGGATCAGCATGAAGAGCTCAAGCACCGGCTGCGGCGAGGGTTCATTGGGATTGAGAGCTTGAGCTATCCGCTGCGGTATCGTAATTTCCTTATCACACGGCTCGCGTCGAAAGAAAAATGGGAGAGGTTATACCAGGCACCTGGCGATATGAATCAGTGGTTCCCGACCGAAGCCGCCAGCTGGGAGACTTTGGGCGAGGTCTTACGAGCGGATGGCTTAGGGTATCTAGTCTCAAAGAAGACCTATCAGGATTTTGCCTTTGAATGTTATGTACGAGCGAGTCGGCATTCCAACGGTGGCATCCTCTTTCGTGGTGGCAAGGAGGCGACAGAGCCTCGCTATGAGATACAGATTCACGATGTAGCAGGAGCGGTGTACCCAACCGGGTCTCTTTATGGGTTGGAACGTGCGAAGCCATATCCGAAGGTGAAACCAGAAGAGTGGTTCTTATTTCAGCTGTTCGTCAAGGGCAAACGTTGTGTGGTGCGCATCAACGGCGAAACGGTGGTGGATTGTGAGAAGCTCGACCGTCTGACGTCAGGAACGCTATTAATCCAGGCCCATCAAAAGGGCAGTTGGATCGAGTACAAAGACCTTCGCGTCAAACCATGGAGCTAATGTCGATCAGATACATTTGCCGACCCAATTTCTCGTGAGTCGAATCAATACAAATCTGCTTGCCGTCGGGAGAGAAGCGCGGGTGAAGGTCTGTGCGCCATTCACCAACGTATTCAGGCGGTGAGAGCAGGTCTGCAATGGGTACTTGCTTGCCGGAGGAAACTTCGTAGATATAGAGGTGCTGCAGGCGATCCTTGTCCGGATAGGTATCGTTCAGGATCCAGCGGTTGCCTGGCAGATACGCGCAATGGCCGTTGACGGTCATTACGTCAGGACCGACGACCTCGACGTGCTCAGTCTGGTCCTTGTAGAGGTAAAACTTGTCTTTGCCGACGGAAGGGTGCCAGGCCCAAGCAAGGACATGCTGCGTGTCCCTCCAAATGAAGTGAGATGTCTTCCCGTAGGGATCGAGGTTGTAAAGGTTCTTGCCCTGCGCGTCGGCTGTGAACATCCTTGTCGAGAAGCCCTTACCTTCTTTCTCACCGCGCCAGCGATGCAGAAAAATGAAGCGCTTAGAGTCGGGTGAATAGAGCAGGTGGTTGAACCAGTGTTTGGCTCCCTTGGAATAGGGTTCTCGATTGGCAACGGCCACCGCCTGCGAAAACGGAATGAGCAGCTTTCGTTTGCCGTTGCGCATATCGATGTGCCAGATTCCCGCATCGCCAGGAACTGGATTGTCTCGATTGGGATCGTCGATGCCGGCGTAGCCATAACCGGGCCTGCAGTCGTTGAGTCGTCTGAAGTCAGGGGCGACCGCTGATTTGCCATCCGGGCTCAATGTGTAGATCGGGGCCGGGATGGTCTCGGTCTTACCACTCTTCAAATCATGGATGCGGCAGACAAACTGGTTGCCGGCCCGATCATTCCAAAGGAACTTCGACTTCGATTGCGGTAACCACTGCAGCATCGACCCTTGCTGCCAGTTCCATGCGCGGGTTCGGCCGACTTCGGTCCACTTGTCAGCCGATTGCGTGTCGATCACACCGATTCGGATTTCGTCATCAGCCTTGGGGGACCGATGTTCGAAATCGACTCTTTGGCCGAGAACAAAGCGTCCTGTTGGATCAAACTGCAGCTTGTCGTAGTATCCAAACCAGTGAAATCCTGGTGCTTGCGTGATGCGGCGGATGCTTGGACGCTGGCTGTTCAACGAAGTGGCGGCGAGCAGGCCCAGGAGTTGGCGGCGATTCATCAGTCCAAGAATACACTGGGCAGCGAAATATTCGGGCCCAGATCGAGCACTGGCCAGTAATCCTTCACAATGCTTCGATCTCCGTTCAGCGCCCGCTGCCTTGTGACACCAGGCGGAGGTGGAAATTGGCTTGCCAGTTGGTCGAAAGCCTTGGCGCGATCAAGCGGTGTCGGGGCTCTCCACAGTTGTTGCAGGAAAGTGAGCGGGTCATTATCGTCGTGTTGTTCCACACGTCTGGGTATCGAAGAAGGTTTGCCCTTTGCGAGCGTAACCTCGTAGCCTTGCCGGACCAACGATTCCTCACCTTTGGCATTCACATGAAGCCATCCCGATGTGACGGCGACCCTGCCCGAGCCGGCTTGATTGACGCTCACTTCAAACGCGCAACCAAGATCATCCAGCTTTGCCGGGAGCGTGTTGACTTGAAACACATGCGGAGCCGCAATGATAAGGGCGTCGAATTTGCCTTCAAGCAGGTCCATGTGTTGATGGCCTGGTTCTGATCGAGTCACCTTGAACTTTGCTCCGGGCGCAAATCGCAATCGCCCGATGGAGGCCACATGCACCAGAGTCTCCCTATCAATGTGGATGGTCTTGTTCAGCGCGATGGGTTGATCGGCAATTGTCCAGTTCGAGAGGGGTTGCGGCCGAAGCTGCCAAATTGTCAGTGCCGCAATCGAGGCGGCCAGGGCCAGAGGGATCCAGACAGGGAAGCTTCGTTTTCGCGGTGCGGGCTGGAATTTATACTTTCCAAGCTGTTGCTCCAATCTCACCAACTCCGGATCCGGTGTTCTGGTGCGATCCCACAGGTAGTTATCGGACATCGATCTGTACTCCTAACATCTCTCGCAAAAGCGCCAATCCTCGGTTCAGGTTCACACGAACACTTCTATGAGTAAGGCCCGTCATTTCAGCAATCTCGGGGCCGGTCATGCCTTCGATGAAGCGCAGGGCCAGTGTTTCCCGATATGCCTCTGGCAGCTTTTGCAGCGCGTCGAGAATCGGGTCAGGCTCGATCGATCGCGCTGCATGCACGTCCAGCAAAGGTTCAAGTGGACGCTTGCGCCGGAAAAAGTCTGCCGTTTTATGGCGGGCAATTGCCGCTACCCACGGGCCAAAGTTCGCATCTTCGCGCAGTTCGTGCAGCTTGCGCCAGGCTTCCATAAAAACTTCTTGTAGTGCATCTTCAACGTTCGCTGGCGGCATCCGGGTCATGAGGATGGCGTGAACGTAGCGGCTGTAGCGGTTGTAGTGAACTTCAAATTCGGCGTGATTCACCAGTTGCCTTAAGACTACTCGATGCACTAGCTTGGAAAAGTGTTAACCAGCATTGTATTTTTTCTCACCCTTGCTCAGACGCCAGTTCCTTTGTATCCATCAAAGGGCGTTTTCGAAGACGAGCGGGATCGTCCCGAGTTAACCCCCTACCTGGCTGAAAAGTCCAAAGCGAGTGGTTCCGCCGTGGTCGTTTGTCCGGGGGGTGGATATGGCGCGTTGGCGATGGACCACGAGGGAGTGCAAATTGCACGATGGCTGAACTCCATGGGGGTCCACGCTTTCGTCTTGAAGTATCGTTTGGGGCCTCGCCACAAGCATCCTGCCATGCTCGATGATGTCAGCGAAGCATTTCGAATCGTACGGCGCAGGACAGGGGAATGGGGCGTCGATGCGAAGCGCGTCGGAGTCTGGGGCTTTAGCGCCGGTGGCCATCTGGCTTCCACCATCTCCACGCACTTTACCGCCGAAACTCGTCCTGACTTTGCGATTCTCAGCTATCCCGTGATCACTTGCACCGAAGAATGGAAGCACAAGGGCAGTTGCCGAAATCTCCTCGGCGGCGATAATCCAGACCCGAAGCTGGCCGAGTTCTTGAGTAATGAAAAGCAGGTGACTTCCCAGACGCCACCCACGTTCTTATTCCATACGACAGATGACGCCAGTGTGCCCGTTGAGAACGCCCTGGCCTACTACTCCGCATTGCGTAAGAATGGCGTTGAAGCAGAAATGCACATCTTCGAGCATGGCCGACACGGCGTTGGCCTCGCGCCCGGCGATTGGGTTCTGAGTTCCTGGGCAGATCTGTTGGCAAAGTGGCTAGTGCGCCACGGCATTACAAAGTAGGCGAACCGGTAAACAGGTACAACCCAGACTTACCCGGGGCCACGATGTCGAGCAGTCCATCGCCATTGATGTCTGCAACCGGAAGCTGCATGCCTCCGCCGGTGCGCGTGGAGTAGTCGATGACATGCTTGGTCCACTGCAATTTCCCGTTGGAATCCTTGTGGGATTCAAACCAATAGACGCCGAGCGGCTCGCGCTCGCCAGGGTCTTTGCCATTGTGAGCCATGTAGCGCTTGCCCGTTAGAAAATCGGCACGCCCATCTTTGTTTAGGTCGACCATCGTGATCGCGTGTGGTTGCGACCAGGAATCGTCGATCATACGCATCTCAAAAGTGCCACCTGCGTTTTGCTCCAGCCAGTAAAAACCATAGTCGTGCGCATTGCCACTGACGACGTCATTGCGGCCATCACCATTCACGTCGAACACATACATGAAGCTCGATCCCTTCAGCGTGGGGAAATCCCGGTGGAGTCTCCAGTTTGTGTCCGTCGGATTCGCCGGTGCTTCCAGCCAGCCCGCAGGACTCAGAATGTCCGTACGCCCATCTTTGTTGATGTCCCCAGCGCCAATTCCATGGCCCAAATTCATGGAGTTTGCGATGACTTTTTCCCACTTGCCTTTAGAGAAGCGATACCAGCAGGTCTCGGTCTTTCCGCCGTACTGCGGCAAAATCTCATGGGCTTTGCCGTCGTTGTCCAGATCAACAAGAAATGCAAATTCCACAGGCCCGGCGGTGTCGATCACCGATTCCACCCATTTGCCGACACCCTTTCCCGGGTTGCGGTACCAACTGAGTTTCTTTTGGAAATACGTAGCCGTGATGATGTCAATATTGCCATCACCATCTACATCCAAAGGCAAGTCTGAGAAGGCATCAATGTAGTTGTTTTCGAAGTTGAGTTCGCGGAATTGAGTTTTCTTCCAGGTCGGGTTAGCGTACCAATATTCGCCGCTTACGATGTCCGGTTTGCCGTCTCCATTGATGTCTACAATTGCGGCAGTCTCAGCGGCACCCCCATCGAGCATAGTCTTCTTGAAATTCAAGTCTGCGGGGCGGCGACCGCCTGGCAACAACGCAGCAACAACGAAGGTAAGCGTTAGCCATTTAGTGTTCATCTAGTTTGCACTCCGGAAATTCAGCAAGCACCTGGTTGCCCAGGTATCCAAGGTCTTCGACAAGCCCGGCACGGGAAGTATAGTAGCCGTCTGCCGTCATGTTCTTTGCTGCGCGAAAGAACTTCTGTTCGAGCGTTGTGGTTTCTCCACGATCCACTGCGACGCAAATGGGCTCAAGGATGGCCAGTTGCTCAGCTTCGGTCAGCTTCAGAAAATTCTTTTCGGCTAGCCAGGCCAACCCGTCTGTATAGGTCTTGCGATGCCCGTCATTGCTGCGCACGACAAGATCGATGTAGTTTGGCACTTGCGCCTTCACGGCACCGGGAACAATCAAATCGCTGATCTTGCTCAGAATCGCGAATTGGTCAGGGTTGAAGAACTTGGGTGGCCCGGGGTCAGCGCCGCGAGAGGCAACAGGATGCTGGTGCTGCCCATAGAGTTCGTCACCCGCAAATGGAAAAGCACACTGGATTCCGATCGCCCCGATGATCTTGATCGTCTCGCGT
Organism: Acidobacteriota bacterium; assembly: GCA_016870995.1. GTDB lineage: Bacteria > Acidobacteriota > Terriglobia > Bryobacterales > Bryobacteraceae > Bryobacter. The sequence continues at coordinate 27,131 of VFZU01000014.1, read as the reverse complement.
CGACCGTCGTCGTAGTGGTTGTCAGACATCTAGACGCTCCCTTTCTTCAGTTGTTCGATGAGATGTTCGGCTGTGCGGGCCGACACGGCCATAAAGGTATGGGTCGGGTTCTTCTCCGAAGCGGAGGGCAAAATGTTGCCGCCCAGCGTGTAGAGATTGTTTACGTCATGGGTTCGGCCAAAGCTGTCGGTCACCGATTTCCGCGGATCCTTGCCCATGATTGTGCCGCCGATTTCATGATTCGGTCGCGGCTCTTCATAGACCCGATGAATCTCAGCCCCTGCGGCTTCGAGGATGGCCCGAGATTGCTGCTGCATATCTCGAAAAATCTTCATATCGTTTTCATTCCAATACAAGAAGCGCCGCACTTCAGGCAATCCAAACTTGTCCTTCTTGCCGGGATCCAGATCGACATAACTCTTCTCGTCAGGCGTCTTCTCGCCATAGGGAGAGAAGACGAAATAGCTTGGATAGCGGTCTTTCACGGCTTGCTTGTAAGCCTCACCCATTCCGGGCAGAGCTCTAGCCCAGCCGACGCTGCGTCGATTCTGATAGTTGAATTGCGCTCCCCAACTGCGTGCATAGTTCCGCTTCTGGGTGTGCATGAAGCTGGGCAGATAGGCGTGGTCGAGAAAGCCTTCGTCGTTGGTGATTTGTTTTCCGATGAGCGGCTTCAGGAAGGCCTCCACGCCGCCGGTGAAATGCGGCATGAAGTCTTTGCCAACCCGGCCTGATGAGTTGGCTAGCCCATTCGGATAGCGGGACGATTTGGATTGCAATAGCAGTGCCACGTTCTGCACGCAGGCCGCTGCCAGAACAACCACTTTGCCTTTCACCTCACCCTGAGCCAGTGTGGTGCGATTGACGAACTTGACGCCAGTCACCTTGTTTTCGGCGTTGACGGGAATGTCAAAGACAACGCTATCCAATTGCAGCGTGATCTTGCCAGACTTCATGAGTGGGCGCATGTGGCCATCCCATGAGTTGTATTTGGCGGCAACGTCACACCCTGCCATGCAGTTTCCACAATAGTGGCAGGCCGGGCGTCCAAACTTCGGCCTGGTTAGTGTCGCCTTGCGAACGTGGATCACTTTCCTGCCGAGCTTGGCTGCGCCGCGCTGAATCAAAATGTCGGAGCACTTCATAGGCGCAGGCGGTAGAAAGAAGCCATCAGGCAAATCTTCGAGGCCATCTAGATTCCCGCAAACACCAACTTCCCGTTCGATTCGATCGTAATAGGGCGCAAGATCTTTGTAGCTGATGGGCCAGTCGTAACCAACACCGTCGCGTGTGTAGCCTTCAAAGTCGCGCGGACCGAATCTCCATGCCACCGCGTTCCAAAGCATCGATTTGCCGCCTAGTCCTCGGCTGCGTTCCGTATCGAATCCCGGCTTGTTATTCCGCATTTTGGGAATCCCGCGATTGGGAAACTCGTATGGCATCGCATGTGTGTTGAAGTCGGTTCGCGTCTCAATTTTCGGACCACCTTCTACAACGCAGACATTGACGCCTGCCCGAGCGAGGTGCGCAGCCAAAGTTCCGCCGCAAGCACCGGAACCAATGATAACAACATCAAAAACTTCACTTGGCATTTGATCCTCTATCATATTCGATGAATCGTGAATCAGCCCATTCGCTTGCGAACGATGATCTAATCAAGGGCGATGACGGAGACTCCGAAGAAGTTCGACCTCGATTGTTGAAATCAGGAGTTTGAGCGGAACACGCAGCGGTTCGAACGATTGGGGCAAGCAAAAAAGGACCAAAGGCCGACAGGAGAAGGATGGTCCGCCGCCCAGTGCGTGGAACATCTGAACTTGACCGCTACTCAATACCTGGATCTTTGGACGGTTCTGATGAACGAGCCCGCGGTTCGTGATGGCACAACCTATGCCTTCTGGTGGCGTTGGTTTCTGTCTCGCATCGCAAATCCGGCGCAGCTAAGAGCGAAAACCCCCAGCAGCCTCGAACCTGCAAATCGTCGCGAATTGCAGTCCGCTATTGCTGAGTATCTGCCTGTCCGGCAGCGCGTGTACGAAGTGGCTTCGCAACTGCAATAGTCACACAAGGGTGGCATACCCATCCGATCTCCCTTTGCCACATGGATGAAGTATCCCGCCGATTTTTCCCTCGATCTTTGGCTGGCCCATGAGCACCGCCATCTTCTTCAGGCGGAAGCGACCTTGAACGCTCCGGTCTTGTGAAAGAATACTAATGGTCATAATGCAACGCCGCTTGTTCGTTCCCTCAATCGCAGCAGCCGCTTGCCAAGCATTCGCCCAAGACTATCCTCGCCGTGTTCCGGCTTACGAAGCACCCTTGTTCGATTTGCGAAAGCAAATCTCTTCTCCTATCAAAATCGCCAAAGTGGAAGTACTCGAGAGCGGCAAAGCGACGTTTGTTGTCGTCCATTCGAGCGATGGAGCGACAGGTGTTGTGCGCACCAAAGAGATCGATGACTTTCTGCCGATTCTTCTGCACAGAGTGATTCCCGGCTTTGTCGGTCGTGACGCCAGAGACCTCGAATCCATCGTCGACGACGTCTACATCAAAAACTACAAATTGGCTGGGCAGCCATTCTGGAGCCCGGTGGCGGCGGTGGAACAAGCCACGTGGGATCTCATGGGCCGGGTTGCCAAGAAGCCTGTGCCTGAATTGATGGGCGGAGTTCTACGTACCGAAATCCCGGTCTACCTGTCGGGATCGGGTCGCGAAACCACAGCCGAAGAGGAAGTTGAGGTGTACGACCGGGGGCTCGCCGAGACGCAGGCCAAGGCAGTGAAGTTCAAGATTGGCGGTCGCATGAACCGCAACGTCGACCATTATCCCGGCCGCACGCGCAAGATGCTCGAATTGGCTCGCAAGCGCATGGGCGAAGACATCACGATTTATGTGGATGCCAATGGAGGCTACGATTCTGCCTCGGCAATCGACACCGCAAAGTGGCTGGCCGATTTGAAGATTGCATTCTTTGAAGAGCCGTGCCCATGGGAAGAAGAATCAGAAACCAAACGGGTCGCTGACGCAATTGCAATGCCGGTCGCGGGGGGCGAATGTGACAGTTCGCTTTGGAAGTTCGCCGACATGATCGAGCGTCGTGTGATCGACATCGTTCAGCCTGATCTGAATTATTGTGGGGGCATCGTTCGCGCCGCGCGTATTGCCCGTATGGCCGCCAAGGCAAAGATACCGATTACGCCTCACAATACTCAAATCGATGCTGCGGGCGTGAAGATCGTCGCTTTTGCTGCTGCAATTCCAAACATTGGCCCTTTCATGGAGTTTCCTCACCGTGCAATACCCAAGCCGGTCAGTTGGTACACCCCGAATTTGAGAATTCGAAATGGCAAGCTTCCTGTTCCCACGGGAACTGGTCTTGGTGTGGATTTCGATCCCGATTACCTGAAGCAGGCGCGCAGGCTGGAGAGCTAGGCTTTGAATTCTCGTATCACTACCTGGATTGTCCTCGCCATCCTTCTCCTTGGGCTCGGATACGGATGCTTTCTTGTACTGCGGCCGTTCTTTAGCGAGATCTTTTTGGCGCTCGTCCTTGCCATTGTGTTTTACCCCGTGTACTCATGGCTCGAACGAAAGACTGGCCGCCCCAATCTGGCTTCGTGGATTTGCACGCTCGGCACAGGCATTTTGTTTCTGGTGCCCGTGACCATTTTGGGAGTTGTGATTAGTCAGGAGATGAAGCACGCACTCGATGCCATCAGCTCGCCTGAAAGCCTCGAACGATTCGATCGCGCCGTTCAGTTCTTTGGCGCCAAGCTAGGCTGGGATACTGCAAAGACCAATGAATTCATTCAAAGCAGATTGAGCGGATTATCTTCAAGTCTTCTTTCGAACGCATTAAAAAGCATCCAAGGGCTTGGGTCCTGGGTCTTTTCAAGCGTCGTCACTCTCACCACAATGTTCTTCCTGTTTCGCGGCGGCAGATTGCTAATGGATCAGTCGAAACACTGGATTCCGCTGCCCGCTGCAATGGTCAACGGACTCTTTGAGGAGACCCGCCGTTTGATGTTCGCCAACGTATATGGGGTCTTAGCCGTTGCACTCGCACAAGGAGCGCTCACGACCGTAGGCTTCTGGATGACAGGCTTACCGTCCGGCATCTTTTGGGGATCTCTCGCAGCACTTCTCAGTGTCCTGCCTTTTATCGGCGCTGGCTTGATCTGGATCCCTGCCGTGATTTATCTGGCGAGCATTGGAGCTTTAGCCAAGGCTGGAATTCTTCTTGCCTGGGGACTACTTGTCGTCAGCATGGCGGATAATGTGATTCGGCCCATCGTGCTGAGCGAGAGCGCTCGCATGAATACGGCGATCATGTTCTTCGCATTGCTCGGAGGCATCGACGCCTTCGGCCTGGTCGGCCTATTCGCCGGTCCCATCGTATTTTCACTCGCCATTGCCGTCGCCAAACTCCTGAAGGAGTACAGCACGGTGGTTGGTTTGAATTCTGAATCTGAAAGCATCTCATCATGAAACGCGTTTTCGCATTGCCCATACTAATAACCACGATCCTTGCCGCAGCCGACCGGGTTGCATACATAGGCACATACACCAAGCCAGGAGGCAGCAAGGGAATTTATCGGGTTCAACTCAAGGAATCCACCGGCGAATTGTCCGAGCCCACTCTGGCAGCCGAGAGCGAGAATCCCTCTTTCCTCGCCACCAGTAAGGGGGGCAAGTTCCTCTATGCTGTAAACGAAGTTCGCAATGGCGATGTTTCGGCATTCTCGATCGGTGCGGACGGCAAGCTGCAATTGTTAAACAAGGTCAAGTCCAAAGGCGATGCGCCCTGCCATTTGAATTTCGACAAGACTGGCAAGTGGATCGCCGTTGCCAACTATTCGAGTGGCACTGCCGCGATTTTGCCTGTGGGGCCGGATGGCAAGCTGGGCGAGGCCGTGGCGACGGTTCAGCATAAGGGAAAGAGTGTGAATCCTGCACGGCAGGAAGGTCCGCACGCCCATTCCGTGAATTTTTCCGCAGACAACAAGTTTCTCTTCGTGGCGGACCTTGGGCTTGATGAAATAAAGATCTACTCGTTTGATGCCAAGACCGGCGCAATCACGGAAAAGAGCGTTCTGGAATTGCCCAAGGGTGGCGGGCCGCGCCATCTTGCTCTTGGCAAAGATGGCTTGACTTACGTTCTGAACGAGATGGGGTCCAGCGTGAGTGTGTTCCGGTGGAAAGGCGAACCCAGCGCAAAGCCCATCACCACAGTTTCTGCGATCCCGGCCGATTTCAAAGGCAACACTTCCGGTGCCGAGGTGGTTCTCCATCCTAAAGGTTCTTTGCTGTTAAGCTCCAATCGTGGGCATGACAGCATCTCGATCTATCGCGCTTCCACGCTTACGGGAGGGCTGCAATTGTTGGGCCAGCAGCCATTGGGCGGCAAAGTTCCTCGTGGGTTCGTTCTGTCCCCGGAAGCAAACGTCCTGGTAGCTGGCGCGCAGAATTCAGATCAGGTCGTTTCCTTCAAGGTAGATGTCGCGGGCGGAAAACTCACCCCAGCGGGAAAACCCGTCAATGTGGGTAGCCCCGTCTGCATCCGTTTCGTCAAGTAATCAGGAGCCGCATGCAACGTCGTTCCATTCTCTACTCAATGCTCGGGCTGGCCCCGGCCGCCATGGGGTGGCAGTCGTCTGATGCTCAAATCCCTACCACTGCAGCCGAAGCCGTTTCGATGGGGCTGCCGAAGTTCTTCAGCGCACCAGAAATGGAAGCATTCGCTGAGTTGGGACAGACGTTGATCCCTCCGTTTGACGGCCGGCCGGGCGCCAAAGAAGCCGAAGCCCCCGAGTTCCTGGATTTCCTTCTGGGCCAAAGCCCAAATGAGATCCAGGTGCTCTACAAGCAAGGAATCGCGACCTATCTTCTGCGGCGCAAGGCTGGTGTCGACGCGGCATTGAAAGAACTGAGCGAGCCGTGGACCTACGCCGGGCCCTCTGCCCCCTATGCAAAGTTCCTGCAGGCAGCGAAACTGGCATTTCATCAAGCGACGATCAATTCAAGACAATGGGCCGAAGCCATGTCCACCCGCAGCCGAAGCGCTGCGGGTATCGGCAGTTACTGGCTTCCGGTTGAATAGGGTGCGGCATGAAGACTGAATACGACGTTCTCATCATTGGAAGCGGTGCCAGCGGCGGCATGGCCGCGCATACTCTCACTCGATTGGGAGCCAAGTGCATCATGCTCGATGCCGGCCCGATGATTGACCCGGATAAGCAGCGAGTTTTGCGACCTGTGGCCGATCTGCCCTACCGCGGCTTTGGCAAGCCCGGACGCTTCCCTCATGTCACGCAGGCAAACGAATTCTCGGCCAACATGTGGGCCGACGAGAAGCAGAATCCATATACCTACGATCCCGGCAACCCGTATTACTGGGTTCGCATTCGGCTTGTAGGCGGCAAGACTCTGGCTTGGGGCCGCGCTTCCTGGCGCTTAAGCGATTACGAATTCAAGTGCAAGGATCATGATGGATTCGGCGATAACTGGCCGATTGCCTACAAAGACCTGGTCCCTTTCTATGACCGCGTCGAGCCGCTGTTTCGTGTCAGTGGGCGCAAAGAGGGCTTCGAACAGATTCCCGACGGCGTTTTACTTCCCGACGAGTCGCGAGACAGCCTTTGTGTGCAGAGGTTTCTCGCGAGTTGCAAGAAGCATGAGGTTCCCACCACCAAGCAACGCCGGTCGACAGGTACGCTGGCCAGCAGCTTGAATCTGTTGTTACCCGACGCCATCGCAACCGGCAACCTGACTCTGGTTCCAAACGCTGTTGTGCGAGAGCTCAGCCGCGACAAAGCAACCGGCAAAGTAACCGGAGCCCATTTCGTCGATCGGGTTTCAAAACGTGAATTTCATGTCAAGGCAAAAGCCGTCGTTCTGGGTGCTTCCTGCCTTGAATCCACTCGCATCCTGCTCAACAGCAAACTGGCCAATTCCAGCGGAGTGCTGGGGCACTATCTATTCGATCAGTTCTACGTGAAGAACGTGGTGCAGGCGATCGTTCCTGAAGCTCGCGGCGGCAATGCGCCTCGCAACCTGATGGGCGGCGGCGGGTACATTCCAAGATTCCGCAACTTGAAATCGAAATCCAAAGACTTCATCCGCGGATACGCCTACGATTTCGGCAGCGGCAATACGCCCGGGCCTCAATACTATTCGTCGTATGGCGAAAAGTTGTGGAAGCAAATGGCAGACTCCCAAGGAGCCGGCTTCTCGCTAACCACCATGGGCGAAGTCTTGCCACGATTCGAGAGCTTTGTCCGCATCAATCGCATGAAGACCGACGCTTGGGGCATCCCCGTGCTTCACATTCAGCAGAAGTACACAGCCAACGAATTTGCAATGGCCAAAGACTCGATGAACACTGCCGAAGAGCTTTGCAAAGATGCCGGCTTCGAAATCCTCGCCAAGCATTGGGAAATGGTTCCGCCCGGTGAGAGCATTCATGAGTTGGGCACTTGCCGTATGGGTTCTGACCCGAAGACGAGTGTTCTGAATCAATTCAATCAGACGCACGATCACAAGAATCTATTTGTTGTCGATGGAAGCTCGTTCGTCAGCGGTGGGGCGCAAAATCCAACCCTGACTATCCTTGCTCTGACATTGCGTGCCAGCGAATATCTCATTGAACAAGCCAAAAAGAATAACCTATGAAGTACTTTGCGGTGATCTTGATTTCTTTATTGTTGTGGGGCGCGGATCCGCCCCGTCAGCCGATCGCCTTTAGCCACAAGATGCATGCTGGTTCGCTCAACCTGAAGTGTGAATCCTGCCATATCAATCCTGCTCCAGGGGAGATGATGACGTTTCCCGCGGAGGCGAAGTGTATGGGATGTCATCAGGTGATCAAGAAGGATTCAGAGGACATTCAAAAACTCGCCAAGTTCTTCACAGAAAAGAAGCGTGTGCCTTGGGTGCGTGTCTATCAAGTACCCACCTTCGTTTTCTGGAGTCACCGAACTCATATGGAGGGCGGCAATACTTGTTCTGAATGCCATGGCGACGTTTCGTCGCTGGAAGTTATGGCCAAAGTGAAAGAGTTGTCCATGGGGTCTTGCATGGACTGCCACCGTCAAAAGAAAGTGTCCAACGACTGCACTTTCTGCCACGACAAGGCGAATTAGTTGTAGCTGACCCGCTCGAAGAACAAACCTGCCGATGGTGCCGTCCAGGCCGCCACATCCAGCCTTGAATGTTCCTTGCCTTCTAACAGTAGTTGGAGGTCTTCGATCGAAATCTCACCGAGGCCAAGTTTCACGAGTACGCCCGTCAGTCTCCTCACCATCCTCCAGACAAAGTGTGAGGTCGCAATCCGAAACAAAAGACGGTCTTCCAGTATCTCGATTGCTGCCTGATTCACCACCACAATCGAGGATTCATTGGGCCGCCCCGGATCTTGCGCTTGAAAGCACTTGAAGTCGTGCCGCCCCACGAGGAGAGCCGCTCCGGCCTGCATGGCCGCGACATTTAAAGGTTCTTTGATCCACCAGACATGCTTCTTCTCGAATGCGGTCTTGCGAGTTGCGATTTGATAAACGTACTCTCGTTCGGTTGCGTCGTGCCGTGCATGAAATGCCAGGGGTGCCTTGTGAAGTTTTCTTATCGAGATCTCTGCGGGCAGCTTCAGATTGGCCTGCGCCAGCACAAACGGTTCCACGGCAGGCTTTGCGGCCGAGTACTTCACATGCGCCACCTGTCCTCGGGCATGCACTCCCGAGTCAGTTCTTCCAGCGCCAACCAATTCGATCTCGCTTTTCAGCACGGGTTCCAGCGCGGTTCTCAATTCACCCATCACAGTACGGGCATTGCGTTGTTCAGCCCACCCGCTGTACTTGCTACCGTCGTACTCGACTACCAGTCGAAGACATTGGTTGAATTTGGGTTTTAGTTTTCCGCGAACGTGTTGCACGCACTAACCTTGCCAGTTTCGAATCCGCGGGCAAACCATTCCTTGCGTTGGGCCGACGAGCCGTGGGTGAAGTTTTCTGGTCTCACGCGGCCCGTTGTCATTTGCTGGATGTGGTCATCTCCGACAGCAGAGGCTGCCTTGAGTGCCTCATCAACGTCGCCGGACTCGAGCAATCCGCGTTGCTGGGTTTCATGGGCCCAGATGCCGGCAAAACAATCTGCTTGTAATTCCATCAACACACTCAATAGCTTCTGAGCCCTGGGATTCCGTTCTTGCAGCATTCGCACTTTGCGCTCGATCCCGAGCACGTTCTGCAAGTGATGCCCCAGTTCGTGAGCAATCACATAAGCCTGCGCAAAATCACCCGGTGCGCCGAACTTACGCTTGAGTTCATCGTAGAAATTTAAGTCGATATAGACGCGCTCGTCGGCCGGGCAATAGAACGGCCCCATGGCGCCCTCGGCATCTCCGCATCCGCTACGGACGGCGTCGCGAAACAACACCAGTCGAGCTTTGCGATAAGAAACACCTTGCTGTTCGGGGAGGATCTTCGTCCAGGTGTTTTGCGCGTCATCCAGAACAAAGCCAACAAACTTCGCCAGTGTATTCTCCTGCGCGCTGCTTGGACGTGGTTCTCGCCGGGCAGTAACCGGAGCCATCGAGCCTCCACCACCCAGGAAAGGACTGATCAGATCGACTTTGAAGACAAAGCTCAGAATGCCAAGCACGACGAGCCCGCCGAAGCCGACGCGCATTCCGCCAAACCCACCAAACCCCATCCCGCCGCCTCCGGCACCACCCTCGCCGCGGCGATCTTCTACATCTTCGCTTTCATGACCTTGATCCCAACGCATAGCTCACCTCCAATCCTAAATGCTATAGTATAGACACTGGTGTTGTGTTGATATGCTGTATTGGCTATGTCGAATGTGTTCCCTAAACTCCACAACGCCATGTGGCCTGGCCTGGTCGGCAAGGGTCCCGATTCTGAACCTCCAATCGACCTCGATACGATGCTCGATTTGACGGCAAAAGCAGAGGTCGGCGGTACCCGGTTCGATGGTGTGGACCTGTTTCTCTTCGAGCCGCACACGAGTATTGATTCCGATGCGGATGCAATCCAGGCTCTGGCTGACAAGATTTCTTCCAAAGGTTTTGTAGTCGGCAGCCTTGTCGCTCCCGTTTGGCCGCCCACTGGTGGCGGTTCAGCTATGGGTACCGCCGAGGAACACGCGTCATTTCTGTCGAGCGTACGTAAGGCTTGCGGTATCGCGGCATCGTTGCGCAAACTTGGCGTCCGACCCTACGGCGTTGTCCGCATCGATTCGGCCTGTTCTCCGCACGATTGGTCCCAGGATCCTGCGGGCAACCAAAAGAAGATCGCCGCGACTTTCAAAGAGGCTGCCGCCATCGCCAAAGATCACGGCGAAAAGCTCGCTGCCGAAGGTGAAATTTGCTGGGGTGGCATGCACTCCTGGAAGTACATGCAGGAATTGCTCGAGCTCACCGGCGAGCCAGAGACAGTTGGCTTCCAGGCGGATATGGCCCACACGCTGCTCTACACGATGGGCTACAACGCGCCAGAACATCGCATTTTACCGGAAAATTACGATTGGAAAGATCGTCAACCGCTCGAATCCGCACTTGCTCAAATGACCGCTGCCCTGCGGCCTTGGACGTTTGACTTCCACGTCGCCCAGAACGATGCCACCGTCAAGGGATCTGGCTCACATGACAAGACAGGCCGCCACTGCCTTCCCACCGACCCGAATGGCAAGCTCAATGTGGCTCGCGACGCTGGCCATTGGCTGCGCGGCGCCGATGGGCAATTGACCAAGGCATTCCGTCACATCTGCTGGGACGGCTGCATGTTCACCAACGAAACGCTGATGAAACAGGATACGTGGAATAGCATCCTCGCCAGCATGATTGCAGTGCGCGAAGCCCACGGTTGGACGGAGTAACAACGAATGACAAAGAAAAAACTGAATGTCGGAATGGTCGGCTACGGCTTCATGGGCCGAGCCCATTCAAACGCTTTTCGTAAGGTTGGTAACTTCTTCCCCCTTGAGCACGAGATCGTCCTCAAGGCTGCTTGCGCTCGTAGCGCGGATAAGGCGCAGGCCTTTGCCGACACTTGGGGCTACGAATCCATCGAGACCGACTGGCGCAAGTTGATCGAACGTAAGGATATCGACGTCATCGATATCGCCAGCCCCAACGACACCCATAAAGAAATCGCTTTGGCTGCTGCTGCGGCCGGCAAAATGATTCTCTGCGAGAAGCCCCTGGGTCGCAATGCGGTTGAGAGTGAAGCAATGGTGGCCGCGGTTGAAAAGGCCGGCGTTGCCAACATGGTTTGGTACAACTATCGCCGCGTACCTGCGGTAACCATGGCGAAACAACTCGTCGATGAAGGCCGACTGGGGCGAGTGTTCCATTATCGTGCCAAGTTTCTCCAGGATTGGACCATCAACGCAGACCTTCCTCAAGGAGGGGCGGCTTTGTGGCGTCTCGATGTCGATGTCGCCGGCAGCGGCGTCACCGGCGATTTGCTGGCCCATTGCATCGATACAGCCATGTGGCTGAACGGACCGATCACTGAGGTGAGCGCCACCACCGAGACCTTTGTCAAAGAACGCATGCACAACCTCACAGGTAAGGTGGAGAAGGTCGGTATCGACGACGCCAGCTTGTTCATCGCGAGATTTGCCAACGGATCATTGGCGACCTTTGAAGCCACGCGTTATGCCCGCGGCCACAAGGCGCTCTACACTCTCGAAATGAACGGCGAGAAGGCCTCTCTCTTCTGGGATCTCCATGATCTGCACCGCCTCCAATACTTCGATCATGCTGACGAAGGAAAGCTGCGCGGCTGGAAGAGCATCCACGTCTCTGATGGAGATCAACCCTACATGAAGAACTGGTGGGTTCCTGGTCTCCAGATTGGATACGAGCACAGCTTTGTGCACCAGGTTGCCGATTTTGTCACTGCGCTGGAGAAGGGAAGTCCTGCGGCTCCCTCCTTCCGCGATGCGCTGCAAACGGAATACGTCACCGACGCCGTGCTCAAGAGCGCGCGCGAACGAAACTGGCAATCCGTGCAGACCAGCTAGGCTACTCCGCCTTTTTGGCGGTAAACTCCGTCACCCAATCAATGAAGCTCTTGTACCAGAGCAAACTGTTCTGGGGCTTCAAAATCCAGTGCCCTTCATCCGGAAACAACACCATCTTGGAGGGCACTTTTTGCATTTGCAGGCCAGTGAACAACTGCATCCCTTGTCCAACGGGGACACGATAATCTAACTCGCCGTGAAGCACGAGCGTCGGCGTTTTGAAATCCTTTACAAAATAGCTGGGGCTCCACTTGCTATAGGTCTCGGGCTGATCCCAAGGCATCCCTTTGAACTCCCAGTTCACAAACCACAGCTCTTCGGTTTCTCCAGCCATCGATCGCAGGTCAAACACGCCTGCATGGCTCACAAACGCCTTGAAGCGGTTCGTGTGGCCCAACATCCAATTCACCATGTAGCCACCAAAGCTACCGCCGGCCGCCGCGAATCGATCCTTGTCGGCCCATGCTTCGCTTTCCACCTTGTCCACCACCGCCATGATGTCCTCGTAGACTTTGCCGCCCCAGTCGTCGCTCACTTCATCGGTGAATTTCTGGCCATAACCAGTGGACCCACGTGAGTTCGGCATCACCACAACAAATCCCGCATTGGCGAAAACCTGCGGGTTCCAGCGAAAGCTCCAGCCTTGGCCCCACGCACCTTGCGGACCGCCATGGATCAGAAACAGCACCGGGTACTTTTTCTTGGCATCAAAGCCTGCGGGCTTCAAAACAAAGCTATGTACTTTGGCTTTCTCGGCTCCGTCCACATAAAACTCTTCGAGGGCAGGCACTTCATATCCTGACAGCAACGCTTCGTTCAGCTTGGTCAATGCGACCGGCGTCGAGCGCGAGGTCGTTTTGAACAACTCCACGGGCCGCGAGCCGGAGTGCTCGCTATAGATCATCACGCGGCCATCGGGTGTAAATTGCACATCGTCGATATGCGATGCTCCGCTGACGACCGTTTGCGATCCACCACCGGTCACGGGCGTCATTTGCAAGGTCTGTCTGCCGCGATCCTCAATCGTGTAAAACAGCCGCTTGGAATCGCCAGACCAGGTGATCGACTGCACCGCTCGGTCCAGGCCCTCCGTCAAGATCGTGGCGACGCCGGTGCTTCGATCCATCACGACCAGGCGCCACTTGTCGCTCTCGAACCCAGCCTTGGCCTGGGCCCGATACGCAAGATATTTCCCGTCTGGGGAATAGAGCGGCGAAAGATCAGCTGCCGTGTTGATTGTGATTTTCTTGGACTCCCCGCCAGCCGTTGGTACCACATACAGTTCATGATTTGTCGAAAGGGCAGGATTCTCATCCGTGTTGATGGCATAGCAAAGCTCTCCGCTGTCAGGAGAGATTGCATAGTCATCTGGCCCTCCTAGCGAAAATGGCGGCACATCATGTGGGCCCGGGGTCAAGTCCTTGGCCTTTCCCCCTTCGATCGGAACGGCGAACAAGTGATTGCGCCGTTTGCCCTGATACTCGGTCCAGTGCCTGTAGAGCAATCCGGTGTAGACTCGCGCTTTCGATTTCGATGCTGCCTCAGCATCCATGCGTTTCTTGTTGCAGACATCGTCTGCGCAGTCCGGGTAGACGCTGCTTTGAAACACCAACAGCTTGCCGTCGGGGCTCACCAAAATCCCACCCGCCTCAGTCGAAATATTCGTGATCTGCTTGGCGCCTGTACCGTCTACATTCATGCCCCATGCTTGAGTCGAACCACCACGGTTCGATACCCAAAAGATGCGCTTCGAATCCGGACTCCACTTCGGCCGTTCATTCACGCTGCCCTCGGTAGTAATCTGCTTCGGCTCCCCACCTTCAAGAGCCACCGTATAGATCTGGCGTGTCGAGGTGTTTTTGTCGGCATCAAACTTTCGCACGACAAAGGCGACCGTCTTGCCATCGGGAGACAGCGAGGGCTCTCCGATGCGCTGTATCTTCCACAACCCTTCGGCATCCAGCATCTTCTTTTGGCCAAACAAACAAGGGTTCGCAAGAACGAGCGCCAAAACAATCAGGGATCGCATCAAAACCATTCTAGCCCCCACTCACGCCCATGCTAAAGTGAGAAATTACGCAATGATCAGGGCTTATCGCGGCATCGTGCCGAAGATTGCCTCGTCCTGCTACATCGACCCCAGCGCACAAGTGATCGGAAACGTCTGTATTGGCGAACGCTCCAGCGTCTGGCCGTTGGTGACTATCCGGGGCGATGTGCATCGCATTCAAATCGGCGAAGAATCAAACGTACAGGACAACAGCGTCCTGCATGTGGAAGGCCCTGATTTCCCTCTCATCATTGGTGATCGTGTCACCGTGGGCCATCAAGTTTGTCTGCATGGTTGCACGGTCGAAGATGACGCGCTAATTGGCATTGGCGCGATCGTTCTCAATGGCGCTCGCATCGGCAAGGGCGCGATTGTCGCCGCCGGTACCCTGGTGCCAGAAGGCATGGAAATCCCCGCAGGCACCTTGGCCATGGGCGTACCCGCCAAGGTTCGTCGTGAAGTCACGGCTGAAGAAGCCGAACGTTTCCGCGTCAATGCCCAACACTACGTGCAAGCGCGCGCCCTCTATCGCGAGGAGTCCGCATGATCAAAGCAGTCAAAGGCACTCGCGACATTCTTCCTCCGGCGATTTCGGTCTGGAACCATGTCGAAGCCATCTCTCGCGACGTTTTCCGCAGCTACAACTTCCAGGAAATTCGCACTCCGATTTTCGAGGAAACCTCCTTGTTCGCCAGAGGTGTTGGTGAAGAAACCGACATCGTCACCAAGGAGATGTACACCTTCAAGGATCGCGACGACTCGAGCCTTACCCTTCGACCCGAAAACACCGCAAGCGTAATTCGTGCCTACATCGAACATCGCCTCGATCAAATTCCGGGGCTGCAAAAGCTGTTCTATGTCGGTCCGATGTTTCGTCGGGAGCGTCCTCAAAAGGGGCGCTATCGCCAGTTCAGCCAGATCGGTGCGGAAGTAATCGGCAGCGATTCACCTTCGATTGATGCTGAGGTGATCGAGATGGTTTGTGTCCTGCTCGATGCGTGCGGCGTCAGGGGCTACAAGTTGATGATCAACAGCGTTGGTACACCTCAATCCCGGCCAGCGTTTGTCGAAGCCATCCGCCAGCGGCTGGAACCAGTGAAGGATCAGCTCGGTGCCGATTCCCAGCGCCGCCTCGAAACCAATCCGCTTCGGATCCTCGATTCCAAGGCTCCTGAAGATCAAGCCCATATCGACGCACTGCCTTCGATTCACGATTACCTCGACCAAGATTCGAAGCTCCATTTCGCGCGAGTGAAAGAGTATCTCGAAGACCGGGGCATTGCCTACACCTTGAATCCACGCATGGTTCGCGGCCTTGATTACTACACCCGCACCACTTTTGAAATTGTTCATGAAGGTGCCCTCGGCTCACAGAATTCCGTGCTGGGCGGTGGCCGTTATGACGGCCTTGCTGAAAGCCTCGGCAGCCGCGTTGCCGCACCTGGAATCGGCTTTTCAATCGGCGAAGACCGTCTTGTCATGACAGTTGAAGAAGCTCACCCCGGCAAGTACACACATACCCTCGATCTGTTCATTGCACCGATGGACGAACCCAGCTTCCGCCACTCCAGTCTGATTGCGCGTGACCTGCGCCATCATGGGATCGTGGTGGAACTGGCCGGCGCTGGCAAGCTCAAGCGATCCATGGAACTGGCTAGCAAACTCGGCGCCCGCTTTGCCTTGCTTGTCGGCGAACAGGAAGTCGCCAACGGCCAATACAGCCTCAAGAACATGGCTACAGGAGAACAAATCTCCGTTCCCAAGGAAGATCTCAGAAACCACATATGTCCGAAGCCTTAACGCTCGATTTTCTCGGTGACCTCAAGCGCACGCATGACTGCGGCGCCATCCGACTGGCTCACGAAGGCCAGCGCGTTCTGTTGATGGGCTGGATCCATCGCCGCCGCGACCTCGGAGCTCTCATTTTCATTCACTTGCGAGACCGTGCTGGCGTGTCTCAGTGTGTCTTCCGGATTGAAGAAAACGCTCAGGTTCATTCCCGCGCTGAAGACCTCCGTCCTGAATTTGTGATCGCCGTCGAGGGCGTGGTTGAGAAGCGCAGCGCCGACACCATCAATCCCGCAATCCCCACTGGCGAGGTGGAAGTCGTTGTGGACAAGCTTTGGATCTTGAACGAATCAAAGCCAGCCCCATTCCCGATGGACGACGACAATACGATCAGCGAAGAGGCGCGGCTCAAGTATCGCTTCGTCGACCTGCGCCGCCCGCGCATGCAGCACAACATCATGCTGCGCTCCAAGATCGCCCTTGCTGCGCGCAAGGCAATGTACGATTCGGGCTTCCTTGAGATCGAAACCCCGTTCATGACGAAGTCGACGCCCGAAGGCTCACGTGACTTCCTCGTGCCCTCCCGCATGTCGCTCGGCAGCTTTTACGCTCTGCCGCAGAGCCCTCAGATTTTCAAACAGTTGTTGATGGTCTCTGGGTTCGACAAGTACTTCCAGATCGTCCGCTGCTTCCGCGACGAAGATCTCCGCGCAGACCGCCAGCCGGAATTCACCCAGATTGATATCGAAATGAGCTTCCCTCAACAGGAGACCATCTTCGAGACCGTCGAGAAGCTCGTCATTGCGATCTTCGCCGAAGCGGATTACAACATCACCGCCCCGTTCCTCCGTCTGAATTACAAGCAGGCAATCGAGCAGTACGGCATTGATAAGCCCGACCTTCGCGTGCCTCCCATGGTCGATGTTACGGAACTCTTCGCTGGCCAGGGCCTCGGCACCGAGGGGCTTCCCATGTTGGCTATCACCATTCCCCGGTTGCAGTTGTCGCGCAAAGAGCGTGACGACGTAAAGGCCTTCGGAGTCGAGAAGGGCCTTCGCGTTCTCGACGATTTGAAGCGCCTGGAACGTGACATGCCCGAAGTCATGGCCGAAGTGAAGCGCCGCACTGGAGCTACGGACGAAGACACCCTCATGATCGCCGCTTGGCCGAGTGAGCCGACGGGTCACCGCCCTGAAGAAACCGTTTATCTTGCCGCTGGCCAACTCCGCCTGCACATGGCGCAGAAGTTTAATGACCGCCACAAGCTGCTTGACCCCAAAGACCTCCGTCTTCTCTGGGTCACCGACTTTCCAATGTTCGAATGGGATGCTGAAGAAGAACGTTGGCAGGCAGCGCATCATCCCTTCACTTCGCCCTTTGAAGAAGACATCCCGCTGCTCGAAACCAATCCGGCGCATGTCCGATCCAAGGCTTACGACCTGGTCATCAGCGGTGTCGAAATCGCCTCAGGTTCGATTCGTATCCATCGCAGGGACGTGCAGTCGAAGATCTTCTCTGCGATCGGTTTCTCGATGGATGAAGCAAAGAACCGCTTCGGCTTCCTGCTCGATGCGCTTGAGTATGGCGCACCGCCCCACGGAGGCATTGCTCTCGGCTTTGATCGCCTGGTGATGATGCTTGCTGGTGAAATCAGTATCCGCGACGTCATCCCATTCCCCAAGACCAGCAAGGGCACAGACCTCATGTGCGAAGCTCCCAGCAGGGTTCCCGACAAGAATCTCCGCGAACTCGGGATTCAGCTCCGCGTCAAGACCTAGCGTTTTTCCCGCACCGCGCGGAAGCCCAATGTGGGCAACCTGGTCTCGGGTGGATCGGCGAACCGATAGGCCGTGGAAATCAACATAGCCTGAGTTTCGAAGCAACCGCCGCGATTCAACCGCATGGTCCCCGTAGCGCCACCTTGCGGATTCGCTGCCGGCGAGTTGGCATAGTAGCCTTCTTCCAGCCAATCGCCGGTCCATTCAAAGACATTTCCAAGCATGTCGTGAAGGCCATATCCATTGGCCGCAAGCGTGCCCGCCTTCTGCCTGGTTCGGCCGCTATTGTTGGAATTCCAAGCCACATCATCCAGATTTCGCGGGCGTTCTTGCTCGCCGCCTCCGCGCGCTGCATATTCCCATTCGGCCTCAGTAGGCAGCCGATACGTGTATCCATCCCCTCGCTGATTCAACTTGCCAATGAAGCTCTGTGCCTCACGCCAACTCACATTTACCTTCGGTAAATCCGATCCGGCCGCGCCCCCCATCACTTCGCTCCACTGCTTTTCTGTAGTTTCGGTTTTAGCCATTTCGAAGGGTTTGGTGAGGCGCACCATGTGTTTCGGACGCTGATCCTCGGTATCCGTATCCGATCCCATAAAAAACTGCCCTGCGGGAATGCGAACAAATTCGATCGTTTCAGTTTTGGGCTGCTCCACAATGGCAGTAGTTGCTGGAGCGGGAGCAGCTGGCGCCGGGGGTGCCGGCGTATACGCCATCTCGGCTTGAGCTTGAGGCTTCACCTCAGGCGTTGATGCGGCTTTCGGCATCAGGTACATCCACGCCAGCCCGGCGGCCACCACGGCCAGGGCCGCTCCCACAAGGATCCAATTCCGTGGCTCTTTCGCCACCACAGGCGTGCTCAACGCATCGGCAAACGCCGTGCAGGATTCAAATCGATCAGCTGGCTTTTTCGAGATTGAGCGCTTCAGCGCAATCTCCATTGCTGCATTGACCGCTGGATGTTTGCCTACGAGGACTGGAGGTTCATCGTGAATGATCTTGTAGGACAAGGCGATCCACGTATCCGCCTCAAAGGGCATCACCCCCGTGAACAACTGGTAAGCAACGATGCCTAGCGAAAACTGATCTGCCTTGCCATCCACAGCCTCTCCCCGAATCTGTTCGGGTGCCATGTAGCCCAGCGTCCCTACGGTAAAGCCCATTCCTGAAGACATCGTTTCGGTTGCACCCGCCGAAGTGATCCGGGCGATTCCGAAATCGGTGATCTTGACATGCCCGGATTCGTCGATCAGGATGTTACCGGGCTTGATGTCCCGGTGAACGATTCCTTGCTTATGCGCAGCGTCGAGCGCACTGGCGCATTGCCTCAAAACTCTCAGAATGGATTCGGTATTCTGTCGGTTGCCAGCAGCAACCATCGCATCCAGCATCGAACCCCGAACAAACTCCATGACGATGTAAGCTCGATCCTCGACGCGAAAGAAGTCATACACCGCAACGATGTTCGGATGCTGCAGCCGTGCCGCAGCCTTCGCTTCGCGGCTCAGCCTTTGCTCCAGGCTCGCTCTGGCTTCTTCGTCCACTCCGTCCAGGCGCACACTCTTGATCGCAATTTCACGCTCCAGCGTCGGATCATAGGCGCGGTAAACCACACCCATTCCTCCACGGCCCAATTCTCTGCGAATCTCGTATCGCCCGAGGGTTTCCATACTTAAGCCATCTTCCAAGGTTTGCGATAGCGCCGTGTTACCAATTTGTCAGCGTTCTTGTCATCAACGATATGCTCCCGGGCATCGTCCCACTGAATTCTGCGGCCAGTTCTCAATGCGATATTGCCGAGCAATCCGGCCTTGGTCAGCTGATGCCCGTATTCGACATCGCAGGTAGTTCTCTTTCTCGATTTCACGCTATCGAGAAACTCGCGAATATGGCCAGGGCTGTCGGCGATGCTTGCCGCGGGCCTAATGAAATCGAGCACCTCCTTGCCCTTGCGGATCAACTTATGTTCGCTGTAATTCGTTACGATCGTTCCCTCTGGGCCTTGAAACGCAGCCCCAATGCCCCAATTCTCAAATCCCGGCGGACCTTGCGGATTCATCGACCACACCATATCGAGCCCCGGATACTCGTACTGCACTTCCAGGAAGTTCGGCGTCTCGCCGTTGTCGTCCGTCAATTCGCGCCGCCCCGTCGCTGCAATCGCTTTGGGTGCGGTTAGCCCAAGCGCCCAGTACACAACATCCGTAATGTGACACCAGAAGTCGATGAACATCCCCCCGCTGTAGTCCCAAAAATAGCGGTAGTTGAAGTGACAGCGGTTTTGATTGAACGCCCGCGCAGGTGCTGGCCCAAGCCAGAAGTCATAATCCAATCCCTTGGGTGGCGTTCCATCAGCTGGGCGTCCGAGACCTTTGGTTTCAGATGTTCTCCAAACCGACACTCGATTCACTTTCCCAATCGTGCCCGCTTGAATCAACTCCACCACCCGCCGATAGTTCGGCAGATCGTTGTGGATATGATTCCCCATCTGAGTGATGCGTTGGCCCTTGCGCGCCGCGTTAACCATCGCGCGGCCTTCGCCGATCGAATAACTCAGCGGCTTCTCCACAAACACATCCTTATTGGCCTCGCATGCCTGAATGGTCGGGATCGCATGCCAGTGATCCGGTGTCGCAATACACACCGCATCCACATCTTTCATCTCAAGCAGCCGCCGGTAATCGCTAAAAGTCTTCGGTGCTGTGCCCCTGTCTTTTCGTACCTGTTCTATGGCCTGATCCACATGGTGTGGATCCAGATCGCACACGGCAACCGCATCGATGTCGGCATGCTTGAGGAAGCCTCGCAGCCGGTTCATCCCCATTCCACCCGTGCCGATAAATCCAACCCGAATCCGGTCGCTGGGCGCAGCCAGACTCGCACTCATCGCCAACCATTCTCTGCGTGTCATTCGCTTTGATTCTATGGCATTGGGCGGCAGTAGATCACAGACTCCACTGGCGCTACGCCAGGCTTACGCTCCCTCTTCTCATCAAAAGCCTCCCATCCGCTATTGGCGATAAAGCAAAAGCGCTTCCCAATGATGGTTCCATGTGTTGGTTCTCCCAATCCATTCCAGCCGGATTCAAGCACACCTGCTGATTCCAGATTCTGCGAAAACCAGGTGATTCTCTGTTTGGCAACCCCATTCTGCACTGCAACGAATCCGCCTTGAAACGCATACAATCCATCGATACCGTTAACGATCACTCCGGGCGCTGGCTTCAACCAAGTCCATTGCTTCGTTGCCAAATCAACTTTCGCGATGCCACGCCGATAGTCTGCCAGGAACAGCGATTTGCCATCCGCGCTCAGCGCTGGCCCTTGCGGAGATGGTAATTCTCCCTCCCGATCCAGTCGCTCCATTCGATCTGCTCCAGCTCGCAATTGGAACAGCGCGCCTCCAACATTGCTGGTCACATAGACATCGCCCTTTGGGCCCACAGTCAAATCACCAAGCCCTTCTGCAATGGGAGCCACGATCCTCTTCGCCTCGCGACCCGTCTTCAAATCGAATGCAGCCAGCGCACCTTCTTTTCCTTGGCGGCACTCTTTACATTGCGGCACGGATCCAAGCGCAGCCCAAAGCAACTTACGTTTTCTGTCAATCCCCAGTCCAAATACGCCTACGTCAACCTTCGCGAACACCGTTCCATCCGCAGCCAGAATCACGCCCTTCCGCACGCTACTCACAAGAAACCGACGCCCATCCCAAACCAGATCTTCCGCAATCCAATCGCGGCCCTCCACTCTCTGCTCAAGGCGGGCTGCTGTCACTGGCTTCACGAATGAAGTCCCTGGCTTTGTCCCCTTTGCCGCGGCTAGCATTTGAACCATCCGTTCGTTGCCAGGCGCAAGCCGGTTCAACTCTTCCAGTGCTTCAATCAATCTGCCTTTATTTTTTGCGGCAGAGGCTTCTAGAGCCTTCTGATTCCACAAATCCCACTGCGCGGCAAAGCCACCGTCCTGAAAACTCAACGCAAACAAGAGGATCTCGATCATAGGAACTTTCGGATACTACCAGCCTGGGACGAAACGGCTGGCATACCATTTCACTCAGATGCAGCCTCACGTCCTTAGCCTCCTCGAGTTTCTCGATCAAAATCAGAACCGCTCTGTCATTGACGCCGACACACACATCACAAACACTGTTCGCTATCCACATCGCCAAACACCGCACTACTACCACGGCCGCTCGCTCTCAGCCGAAGATCTGATTTCCGAAATGGACCGGGCGAACGTGACTCTCGCCAACACCTGGCAGAATCCTGCCGCAACCACATACACCGAAGATCCCCTATTCAACTACGAGGCGCTTCTCGAGGCCAATGCCTACGTCTGGCGATCCGCCAAGGCCTACCCAAGACGCCTCATCGCCTCCGGTTGGACCGACCCCAAGGCCTGCGGTGTCGACAACGCTCGCCGCATCGTCGATCAGTGCATTCACAAATTCGATTTCCTGATCGTCAAGCTGAACCCCGCTCAAAATCGATACCCCATCGATTCACCAGAAGTCATCGCCGTTGTCGACCACATCGTCGCAGCGGGAGGCATCCCTGCCTTTCACTTCGGCGCCGATACTCCGTTTACTCCCGCCAGCGGTCTAGAAACAATTGCGCTTCGTCACCCAACCACAAAGATCCTCGCAGTTCACATGGGCGGCGGCGGGGCAAGCTACCTTGAGGCCGAGGATCAGTATCACGCCTCAAGAGAACTTGGCTTGCGCTGCAAGAACATCCACTATGTACTCAGCGCACTCCGCGATACCCACATCGAATCCAATCTGAAAGCACATTACCCTCACGACAGCCATCGAGTATTTTGTGCCAGTGATGCACCCTACGGCCGAATCAGTTGGAATTTTGGCGGCTTCCGCGCCATGTTCGATACACTCCCCTTCGACCAGCAGACCATTCAAGGTCATCTCGGCAGTTTCTTTGCCCAGTTCATTCTCGATGGATATCGCAATAGAATGTGAAACATGTTTCGCGCCGCGCTTTGCCTCCTTCTCCTGCACACAGCCGCGTTCTCTCAGCTCAAACGAACCGGCCCTATCCTTGCCCCTGCCACCGCTGGCGACAAGCTGCCTCTGGATCCCAAGGTTCCCTCCAGCTCAGCCATATCCACGCAATTCGAGCGAATCGTTGTGATTCGACTCAAACACCAAACGGACATCCTCGCGGCGATTGAGCAGCAAGTCAAAGCGCAGAAAATCTCGAATGCCATCATCCTTTCTGGCTTCGGCTCCGCCATCGCAACGCACTATCATGTCGTTGCCAACCGCACCTTCCCACCCAGCAATTACTTCCTCGAAGACCCAACCGAGGACGCCGACATCGTAAACATCAACGGTGCCGTCTTCAATGGCCGCGTTCATGCGCACATTACATTCGCCGACGACAAGAAAGCCTTTGGCGGGCATCTCGAACCACGTACCAAGGTATTCACCTTCTGCGTTCTCACTCTTGGCGTACTGCCCGCCTCGCTCGACACTAGCCGGTACGACGACAAGGATCTGAGATAGTCCCAATGCGAAGAAGAGCATTCCTCGGTGCCATGGCACTGCAAGCCGCCGATGGCCAGTATTTCGCTACCGGCACACGCGCTGGCGAAGTCACCCACAACACTGCCATTGTTTGGGCGCGACTGACCCGCAACCAAAGCCGCAATCAGGACGGCGTCATTCTCCCAGGCCGCATCAATTCAAAGACTGCACCAATCACGCCCACAGTTCCCGCCGATCAGCTCGAAGGTGCATGCCCACCAGCTTCTGGTCGAATGCGGCTGATCTATTCCCTCGAGGCTGATTTGTCAAAAGCTCGCAAGACTGCATGGGTCACGGTGTCAGCAGATACCGATGGCATTCATGCCTTCCATCTCAAAGGCCTCAAGGCTGGCTCAACCTATCACTACGCGGTCGAATCCACAGAGACGTTCCGCGGCAAATTTCAAACCTCGCCAGATCCTGCCAAGCCCGCTCCCGTTCGCTTTTGCGTGATGACCTGTCAGGGATATCCAGATCGCGGTCACGCGGATGGCCACACAATCTATCCCTCAATGCAGGCACTTGACCCCAACTTTGCGGTCCTCACCGGCGACTTGGTTTATTACGACAACGACCAGCCGCGCGCCACTTCGATCCGCCTCGCACGCTATCACTGGGAACGCATGTTCAGTCTGCCTCGTCTGGTCGAGTTCAACCGCAACACCAGTTGCTATTGGCTCAAAGACGATCACGACGTCATCAACAACGACTCCTACCCAGGCGTAACGCAGGGCGACCTTACCTTCGCAGCCGGCCAGAAACTCTTTCTCGAACAAGCGCCAATGTACAAAGGCCTTCCCTACCGAACCTTTCGCTGGGGCAAGGATCTTCAAATTTGGTTCAGCGACGGTCGTGACTACCGTTCTCCCAACAACATGCCCGACGGGCCCGGCAAAACAATCTGGGGTACCGAGCAAAAAGAATGGTTCAAGCGCACCGCTCTGGCTTCAGACGCCACCTTCAAGGTTCTGGTCACTCCCACCCCATTCGTTGGGCCCGATCGCAAGAACAAGAATGACAATCACTCAAATGCAACCTACCGGCATGAAGGCGATGAACTGCGTCAGTGGTTCGCGGCCAACCTAAAGGACAACTTCCTGATCATCTGCGGCGATCGCCATTGGCAGTATCATTCTGTCCATCCTGAAACCAGGCTCAACGAGTTCAGCGTCGGGCCAGCCAGTGATGAACATGCCGACGGCACCCCGGGCGAGAACAAAGCGATCCATCGCTTCCATCGCGTCAAAGGTGGGTTTCTTTCGGCCAACGTGCAACGCAAACAAAACCAATGCCATCTCGAGCTGGACCTTCGAGACATCAACGGCCGCGTCGTCTACAACTGGTCTCTCTCTCGACCGATCGGCTAACCGCGCCCGACCAAAGGCATCGTTGTTGCCATCACTGTCATGGTCAACACATTGGCGTCCAATGGCAACCCTGCCATGTAAAGCACCGCATCGGCCACATGCCTTAGATCCATTCGCGGTTCGGGCATGACTGTGCCATTCGCCTGTGGCACGCCTGCCGTCATCCTGGCTGTCATCTCGCTTGCTGCATTGCCGATATCGATCTGCCCGCAAGCGATTCCAAACGGACGGCCATCGAGTGCGATCGACTTCGTCAAGCCCGTGATGGCGTGTTTTGTCGCCGTGTAAGGCGCTGAATTCGGCCGTGGCGTCTGCGCCGAAATAGACCCGTTGTTGATGATCCTTCCACCGCCCGGCTGCTGCTTCTTCATCAAAGCCATCGCTGCCTGCGCACAATAAAACGCACCATTCAAATTCACACTCACCACGCTCAACCACTGGTCCACAGTCAGCTCATCCATCGGCACAGGGGGCGCGCCCATCCCTGCGTTGTTAAACAACACATCGATCCGCCGAAATCGGGATTCGATTTCGGCAAACAACGCCTTCACATCCTCCGGCTTGGTAACATCCGTCGGCACTGCCACCATTTGGGTTCCTCCGGCAGTTTCCGCAAGCGCATCCGCCCTCCGCCCTGCAAGCACGACTTGATATCCCGCTCCGTCCAAGGCCTTCGCTACAGCTCTGCCAATTCCCGAGCCTGCTCCAGTCACCAGCGCGATCTTCATTGCTTCTGCTCCACGGGCAGTTCCGTCCGGCGCGACCAATCCTCGTAAGAGCCGTCATAGAGCTTTACGTCTTGCCCTGCCAGTCGGGCAGAAAAATAGACCACCGTGGCCTGCATTCCGATATGGCAGTAAGCAATCACCGGCTTGCTACCCAACTTCATGGCGATTTCCTTTGGCGCCAAGAACTCCTTCGTCGGCCCCAGCAAGCTGGGGAAGGGAACATTCACTGCTCCCGGAATCCGCCCCGCCCTCGGCATATTCCCTGGGTTCTTTCCCGAATAAAACTCATCGAGTCGAGCATCCACGATGGCGATTGATGAGTCTTGCAATCGGCTGGCGATCCAACCCGCATCCACCACCAATTCCGGTCGCCCCTTCACCGTCAAGCCGGTTGCGGCAGCCACGGTCGGCGTCTCGGTCGTTGTCTCAAACCCCGCCGATTTCCAAGCCGCCAATCCACCATTCAGCATCCTTGCCTTCAGTGACAGATAGTCGAATGTAAACCAAATCCGGGTTGCCGACTGCACGGAATCGTTGCCCGCATAAATCACTACACGCGAACCGTCCTCAATCCCCATCTTCATTAACTTCTCGCGTAGAGTCTCCACCGGAGGCAATTGCAACCTCAAATTGTTCTCGCCACTAACCGAAAGGTCCGCCAGCGTCACCAGTTGCGCCCCAGCCAAATGCCCGGCTGCATAATCCTGAGCCGAGCCAACATGCAGCAGCACCAGCTTCGGATCTTTCAATTCCATCTTCAAGTCCGCGGGAGAAACCAACAACTCCGCCGCTCCCAGCACAGCCCCAACCAACAGGAAAGCAAATACGTTTCGCATCCCTCTATTTCACCCCACTTTCGTTTTGGGTGCGCCACTTGAACCATTTGGGTAATTTCACCCACCCTGCTAGACACTCAAGACCGCGCACGGCGAACGGTGAATGATCGAGTGGGCATGACTCCGGAATCGACCCAGAAACTGCCGCTCCTCCCCCCGCCCGATCACGATCAGGTCCGCACCATGCAATTCAGCCTCACGCAGGATCACTTCATCCACCGGTCCCGATCGCACTAGACAACTCGCCTCCACGCCCGCTCTTTCCGCCAGATGCTTCATCTCCACTTGCGCTCCATCTCCATGCCCAACGTGGATCAGCCTCAGCTTTGCGCCGCTCCTTTTCGTCACTGTTGCCGCCCATTCCACAACATCTGCCGCCGCAGGCCCAAGGTCAACGGCGCACAGCACATCCTCATATCGCTTCGACGATTCCGCATCCTGCCCTTCCGTCCATACTGGGCACTTCGCTTTATGCAACACGCGTTCCGCGACAGATCCGAACAGAATCGAGTCGAAGGCCGTCAAGCCACGACGAGGCATCATCACCACATCAACTCCCTCGCGATCCACTGCCTCGAGAATCTCTTTTGCGGGATGCCCGTTCACCACCACGCGGCAGCAAGCCACCTCTGCCACTTCCTCCTTGATGAATTTCATCAGCCTTTGCTCGGCCATCTCCCGTTGCCTGTCTGGCTTCACCAATTGCAGGAACGCCTGCCAGTCTTCGTCCGATCCAGTCGGCAATCCCAGAGCATGCAGTGCAACAATCTCAACACCCCACTGCCGCGCTGCCGCAAATACTTCCACCCCTACCAGCGCACAGTGACTCGAGAAATCCACAGGAAACAAGACTCGACGAAGTTGCTTTGGGCTTGTCCCCTTCCGTGAGACACGAGTCTAGACACTGTCGGCTGCCAGGCGGAAAAAGCACTGGACAGCCAGCCTTTGTTTTAGCAGAATCGCTGTAGTGGGAGAGACGGAAGCGAGCTCTGCT
>VFZU01000013.1 GCA_016870995.1 Acidobacteriota bacterium | reverse complement strand
TCGATGAACTCTTCTCTTTGCTCGATCACACAAGTCTCTTTCCAGGCCATCGGGTGCTTCCCCCTCCAGCCAAAAGTGTTACCTATGTGCCCGGTTTATTCCGTTACCCATGTGCCCGGTTCGGACCGGATGAAACTCCGTAGGCAGATCCACGGCGGATAGGCTCGACTTACGAGATCGGGCATGATCGATCAAGATACGTCGCATCATCGCACTAGCCAAACGAAAAAACTGTTGTGGGTCCTGATCCACTGACTTAATACGAAGCAGCGCCTCGTGGACCAATGCTGTTGGCTGTAATGTATGGCCTTGGCGTTCCCGGCTCAGGTGAAGGCGAGCCAGACGCTTCAGTTGGCTATACAACTCGTCGAAGTTTTCGGCGTTGGTCAGCAACCAGTGCAGTATAGCTTGAGTTAGTAATAATTCTTGAGGACGGGCTTGAGGAATTTTCCAGTGTGTGACTCCTCGACCGTAACGAGATGCTCGGGACTCCCCTCGGTGACGATCCTGCCGCCGCCATCCCCACCTTCGGGGCCAAGATCAATCACCCAATCGGCAGCCTTGATGACATCCATGTTGTGTTCGATTAAGAGAATGCTTCCGCCGTTTTCAATCAGACGTTGAAAGCTGGTAAGTAGCTTGCGGATGTCATCAAAGTGCAACCCAGTCGTGGGTTCATCAAAGATGAAGAGGGTCTTGGCACTCGACGACTGAGCCAGATGCGCGGCGAGTTTGACGCGCTGAGCTTCGCCACCCGAAAGTGTTGTTGCAGATTGACCTAGACGAAGGTAGCCAAGCCCAACGTCTTCGAGCACTTGCAGTTTCTGAAGCAAGCGGGGCACATCATGGAAGAGGTGACTGGCTTCCCGAACCGTCAACTGGAGCACCTGATGGATATTGAGGCCCTTGTATTGAACCTCAAGTATTTGTGGCTTAAAACGAGTACCCTTGCAGTCTTCGCAAATCAATTCAACGTCAGCGAGAAACTGCATTTCGACAGTAACCGTGCCGTCGCCTTGACAAGTCTCGCAACGACCACCAGGGATATTAAACGAGAAGTGTCCAGCCTGATAACCGCGCTTTTGCGATTCCGCGGTGGAAGCAAAAAGGTCACGAATCTGATCGAATGCCTTGATGTATGTGACAGGGTTTGAGCGCGGAGTGCGACCAATCGGAGACTGGTCAACCAGGATGACTTCGCTGAGGTGGTAATCACCTTCAACCGACCGGCAAGTCTGGCGTTGCGCTTCCAGCGACGGCGAGTCATCCGAAGCTTCTTCGCTCGCGACTTTCTTTTTTGCGGCTGACTTTGTGTTTGTACCCAGGCTCAAACGGCGCTCCAAAGTCTTGTAGATCACGTCATGAACCAGAGTCGATTTGCCAGACCCCGATACACCGGTCACCGCGACGAGCAAGCCGAGAGGGATGATGACATCGATCCCCTTCAGGTTGTTGGAGCGGGCACCGCGGAAAACGATTTCCTTCTTCGCATTCGGGACGCGACGGACCCTGCGAGGAGCCACGTTCTTTTCGTTGCGCAGATAGTGCCCGGTAAGCGAGTTCGGCGACTTTTTCGACTTGAGCAGATCGCCAAATGGACCTTCGAAGATAATCTCTCCGCCATGTTCTCCCGCGCCAGGCCCCATATCGACAATGTGATCAGCGGATTCCATCACTTCCTGATCATGCTCGACGACGAGAATCGTGTTGCCAAGGTCGCGAAGGTCTTTGAGGATTTTGATCAGCCGGTGGGTATCGCGAGAATGCAATCCAATCGAAGGCTCATCGAGCACATAGCAGGCACCAACCAAGCGTGAGCCAAGACAAGTAGCCAGAGTGATGCGCTGGGCCTCACCGCCACTCAACGTCATCGAAAGGCGATCCAGCGTGAGATAGTCGAGGCCGACGTCATTCAGGAAACGAAGGCGTTGCCGTACTTCAACCAGTAATTTGTCAGCTACAGCTTTCTGCTCGGGTCGCAGTGACACGCCGTCGAAAAACAACATCGCATCGCGGATATTCAACCGCATCACCTCATGGATCATGCGGCCACCGACACGGACGTTGCGAGCCTCTTGCCGCAGTCGCGAGCCACCACAATCATGACAAGTTGTGTAGCCGCGATAGCGAGCCATAAAGACCCGGACATGAACTTTGTATTTCTTCGGCTCGACAACTTTCTGGAAGAACTTCCGAATCCCTTCAGTAACCAGTGCTTGCTCTTCAGCCTTCAGGTCGGCGAAGGGAACATTGTGCCGGACTTTGCCTTTAGAACTCTTCTTGAACTCTTCGTAGTACCACTCGTAAACCGGCTTGGTCCAAGGGTCGATAGCGCCTTCGTTCAAGGCGAGCCCTGGATTAGGGATCACCTTATCCATGTCGTAATCCATTTCACGGCCAAACCCTTGGCAGGTGGGACAAGCCCCGAATGGATTATTAAAACTGAACAACCGCGGCTCAGGATCCTTGAACTCCGTCGAGCAGGTCTTACATTGGAACTTCTCGTTGAAGCGAAGTTGACGTGGCGAGTCGGTCCCAGCCTGTTCAAAGATAACTTCCCCGCCCTCACGGTAAGCGATCTCGACCGCATCCACCAAGCGGGATCGGACCTCGGAGTTGAGCACAAGGCGATCCACGAGAGCAAAGACGGGCTGATTGAAGTTGAGCTCGAGCAATGATTCCGGGCTCGAGAACTCGAAGGTGCGGCCCTCCTGATAAAGGCGGCCAAAGCCCTTGGCGCGAAGATCAAAAAGACGATCGCGAAGCGCATCTGCCTTCAGCTTGGCCTGCGTGATGGGGAACAATGCATACCAGCGGCTACCTTCGGCTTCCTCAAGGACACGGTGGGCGACGTGATCAACGGAATCGCGTATGACCGGAATGTCACAGGCGGGGCACCAGGTTTCTCCCGCACGTGCGTAGAGGAGACGGACAAAGTCATAGATTTCCGTCGAGGTAGCGACAGTGGAGCGAGGGTTGCGCGTCGTGTTCTTTTGTTTGATCGCGACAGGGGGAGCCAGACCGAAGATGTCATCCACATCGGGCTTCTCCATGCGCTCAAGAAACTGGCGCGCATAAGCAGACAGACTCTCAACATAGCGGCGTTGGCCTTCAGCGTAAACGGTATCGAAGACCAGTGAGGATTTTCCAGATCCAGACACACCGGTAACCACCGTCAACACGTTATGTGGGACGTTGAGAGAGATATCCTTGAGGTTGTGAACACGGGCACCCTGGATCTCGATAAAATTGCAACCCACCCGTGGTTTCGCTTTTTCTTTCCGGATAGTTTGAGTATACCAACCGAATGACTTTTGCCCATCGCATGCTGGACTGGTTTGAGAAAAATCAGCGGGATCTGCCGTGGAGAAAAACAAAAGACCCCTACAAAATCTGGCTCTCGGAGATCATGCTCCAACAGACGCGGGTGACAGCAGTGATTCCATATTTTGAGAGATTTATTGCGCGATTTCCGGACTATCAATCGCTGGCAGCAGCCAGCGAATCGGATCTGCTGTCCATGTGGAGCGGACTAGGGTACTACTCGAGGGCGAGAAACATCCAGAAGGCTGCCCAGATGATGGTGGAGCGGGGCGGTTTTCCTTCAACCTACGACGAGATTCGAAAACTTCCAGGAGTCGGAGATTATACGGCGGCAGCGGTTGCCAGCATCGCCTTCGGATTGCCAGTGGTCGGACTCGATGGCAATATCGTTCGAGTGATGGCACGGTGGACCGCCGAAAGTGGAGACGTAAAAGCGGGGGCGACCCGGGAACGACTACGGCAAGCGGCCCAGAATCAACTAGATACGAAGCGAGCCGGAGATTACAAGCAAAGTTTAATGGAGTTGGGAGCGACAATCTGCTTGCCAAAAGCACCCAAATGCCTTTACTGTCCTATCAACGAAGATTGTGATGCCAAGCTTCAGGGGCTTCAGCACACGATTCCCATACAGCTGGCGAAGCAGAAACCGATTCTCGAAGATCGGACGGTGTTGTGGATTTTGAAGGGCGATACTCTGCTGCTTTGGCAGCGCGAAGCAGACAGTCGCCGTTTAGCGGGCTTCTGGGAGTTACCAGAGCCGCAAATGGTGCCTAAGGTAATCCTTCTAGCGGATCTTGGTGTGTTTTCTCACTCCATCGTCAACCATAAATACCGAATAATCTTGAAGAGGGGGAAACTGCAAGGAGTCGCGACGAGTCCTTGCCAGTGGGTCCATTTGGATCAACTCGGGGATCTCCCGGTAAGCACGGTAGTTCGGAAGTGCCTCAAATTGATAAGAAGGGGATAATGACAGCATGAATCGTAACCAGTGGATATTGAGTGGAAAGTTTGCAGCGGTACTGAGCGTGCCGTTGGCTTTGTGGGCTTACAGTTCAGGAGCACCGCAGCGCAGCACGGGGGCGCCGGGGGACAATCCTGGGGGATGCATCCAAAGCGGATGCCATGTGGGGACCAGAACCAATGATTCGCCGAACCTGGAAATTCTCTGGGAAGGTGGAGCGAATTACCAGCCCGGAGTAAAGCAGAAATTTACAGTCCGCATTACAGATACTGCTCGTCGATACGGCTTTCAGGCTACGGCAAGACTTGAGAGCAGCTTGATCAATGGGCAGGCTGGCAGTTTCAGGCCATTGAGCAATGCAACCTATGTGATCTGCGACAACGGGCAGGATCGCCCGACGATCGGATGCCCTGCTTCGGCCCCGGTGGAGTTTATCGGTCACTCGGTGGCGAGCACCAGCAACACATTTGAATTTGAGTGGACGCCGCCAGCGACGCAGGCTGCGGGAGCCGTAGTAATTTATATCGCGGCGAATGCCAGCAACGGCCCGGCACCGGGTGGGGCGAAAGTTCATTTGAAGAGCATCCGGCTGCAACCTGGAGCAGGTGGCGGCGGCGTGAGGCCAACCATCAGCCAGGGTGGCGTAGTGCAAGTGGGCAACTTCGGCGCGGGGACAAGGGTCTCTCCAGGCACTTACATGGAAATCTTTGGCCGGGATTTATCATTAACGTCGCGAAGCTGGGCGGGCGGTGATTTTAACGGCGGCCTCGCACCGACAAACCTCGACAACGTGCAGGTAACCGTAGATGGTAAGCCTGCATTTGTGAACTTTGTCAGCCCGACACAGGTGAACGTAGTGGTTCCGGATGGAATTGCCGAGGCTCCGATCCAGGTAGTGGTCCGCAATGGTGGAGGTGCCAGCGACCCGATCACCGTAACCGGAACTCGCCGGTCGCCGGGGATCCTTGCGACGCCGGGCTTCAATGTCGGCGGACGTCAGTATGTGGTCGCGCAATATGCTGATGGGTCTTTCGCCGGAAGGCCAGGACTGATCAGCGGCGTAAACTTCAGGGCACCGAGACCAGGCGATCGGCTGGTGATTTATGGAGTCGGGTTTGGCGCAACAACACCAGCAGTTGCTGCTGGCAGGATTGTGACCCAAACAACAGATCTGGGCAGCAGCTTTAGAGTGCAGATCGGTTCTGCGCAGGCCACGGCTGAATTCAAGGGCCTGGCTCCGAATTTTGTCGGCTTGTATCAATTCAACCTGGTTGTGCCCAATGTGCAGGCGGGTGACCAAGAAATCTTTATGGAAGTTGACGGTGTGCGCACGCAGACCGGAGTCTTTCTAACGACGGCGAATTAGCATTACAGTTAAGCAGTAGCAAATCAAACGACGGGGAGATCAACGATGTTGAATCGAATCCTATGGTGTGCACTTTTGATGGTGGCACCGACAGTGATGTATGCCCGTAGTGCAGGTTCGCCAGTGCGGCGTACTGGCGCTGCGATCGATGGAGGCATGAATTGTTCGGCCTGCCACCGGGCCAACGGAGCAGCGAATTCAGATTCGCGTGGATTTGTCCGCATCAGCGCGGTGAATTACACACCGGGCCGGAAGCAGAATGTCCGCGTGGATGTGTTTCACCCGCTGGCAACGCGCTGGGGCTTTCAGCTTACAGCTCGGCTGGCCAGCGATGAAAACCGCAAGGCTGGTGTGATGACACCGACCACGGCGATTCAAGTTAACTGCGACCCGAGCGGCAGCGCTCCTTGCGGAACGGATCGAGAGTTTGCCACGCACGTTGTTGCATCGACCGGTGGCGGGGCCAATGGACTCCGCTCGTATGTCGTGGAATGGACAGCACCAGAAGCCGGCTCAGGAGATGTCGTATTGTATGCGGCTGGAAATGGGGCCGACAATGGCGGCACGAATGCGGGCGACTACATCTACACAACCAGCTTGCGGTTGTCGCAGGCTCCCGCACTAGCTCGACCGACAGTATCCAGCGATAGCGGTGTTGCGGCACAAGCGTTTGGAGCCGGGCGGACGATCTCGCCAGGAAGCTGGATCGAAATCTTCGGCTCGAACCTGACGAATGTAACTCGTGAATGGGCCGGCGCAGACTTTAGCGGCGCCAATGCGCCAAAGAGCCTTGAAGGCGTAACCGTCACCGTCGGCGGACGAGAAGCGTTTGTTCGCTTTGTGAGCCCAGGGCAGGTGAACGTGCAGGTTCCGGATGGGATCGGCACAGGGCCTGTGAACGTAGTGGTCACCAACGAAGCTGGCGCCAGCGGGAACGTGGCGATGACGGCAGCGGCGAGATCGCCCGGAGTTTTGGCTCCGGCGAGCTTCCGCGTAAATGGCCGGCAGTTGGCGGTGGCAATTCTGCCCGATAACACTACTTTTGTGGCGCGTGCCGGTGAGATCAGCGGCGTAACAACACGGCCTGCAAGAGTAGGGGAGACGGTCACAATCTACATGATTGGCGGCGGCGCAACCAACCCGGCAGTTCCGGCTGGCACGGTGGCTAGCGGCACCCCAGGGCTCAGCAACCCGTCGGTGCGATTTGGCGAAGCACCAGCGACAGTGAGCTATGCAGGCTTGGCACCGGGTGCGGTGGGCCTGTACCAGTTGAACGTTGTGGTTCCGAACGTAGCGGCGGGCGATGCCCGACTGTCGATCTCGATCGATGGCGTGGCTGTCACGCAGGAACTGACGACAGTCGTCGGCAACTGAGAATAATGGCGGCTTCAGCGCACTAATCGATTAGTGCAAAGAAGCTGCTTGCAAATCATCCTGATTGCAAATCTTTGGGCGGTGATAGGGGAACCTGTCGCCACCCAATCTTTGTTGACGCGACCAGAGTACAGCGAAGCAAGTATTACCAGCGCTGCCGGGGGTGAGGCAGGGCGGATTGCTCCGAACTCGATCATCAGCCTTTACGGCAAGAACCTCTCACAAATCGTATGGGCGATTTCTCCGCAGGATTTGTCGCGGGGAATCCTGCCGACAGCGACTCCCTTCGATGCCGTGTACCTGCAAATACAGGACCGGCGCATCCCGTTGTTTTATGTGTCGCCAACACAGATCAATGCTCTGATTCCGCCGGATGTGCTCCCCGGGATGCGGAGGATCCAATTGTCGAGGGACCTGCTGGCCGGGCCGGTGGTGACCATTGCGGTCGCCCCGGAGGCTCCCGAATTGTTCCGCATGCCCGAAGGTTTTGTAGCCGCCACGCATGCCGATGGGCGAGTTGTCACGGTGGAACATCCGGCAGAGGCCGATGAAGTGATCGTGGCTTATGGAACAGGGTTCGGGCCACTACGATTCGTCGAACAGGGGGTCCTGGTGCCCACGCGAGCCAGCGAAGTGGTGCGAGCGCGAGAATTCCGGGTTCGATTGAATGGGGAAGAGCTGCCAGGAGAAGCGCTCTTGTATGTCGGAGTGACTCCAGGGTTTGCGGGTCTTTATCAGGTAAATCTCCGGATGCCTCGAGTCCTGGAAGAACATCCGAGGATTGAAATGGGGGTAGGCGGTAACTGGAGCACGGGCCAATTGAGGGTAGCGGCGAGAAAAAGCGCAACTCCGTAGCTGTCACCGGCGTTTCACCTGTAGAGGCTAAGATGAGAATTATGCGTAGCGCCTGGATTGCATTATTTGCGGTTGGACTTTGGGCTCAGGAGCCAGCGGCACCTGTTGCTGCCAAGAACTATACGCTGGATCCGGGGACGAGGATTCCGTTGACGATGCTGAACAGCGTCAGCACAAAGCATGCTGTAGAAGGAGACCGCGTTTATCTGGAGACGCTCTTTCCGGTTTTGGTAAACGGCAAAATTGTGATTCCGCCGGGCTCCAGTGTGGCGGGTACGGTGACAAGCCTCAAGCGGCCAGGCAGGGTGAAGGGTAAAGGCGAATTGTATGTGCGGTTCGACACGCTGATTCTGCCGAACGGCGTGACGCGGGACTTCAAATCTCGTCTGGGTTCGATTGACGGGCGCGACAATCAGGGCTTCGACCGGGAAGAAGGCCGCATCAAAGGTGAGGGCAACAAGGGTGGCGATGCCCAGTCGGTAGGCGTCGGGACTATGAGTGGCGCAACGCTGGGGGGCATCATTGGAGCTGCAGGAAGCAATGCAGGGAGTGGGCTGGCGATGGGAGCGGGAGCGGGAGCCGCCGCGGCATTGATGGGCGTGTTGTTGACGCGCGGGCCGGATGTAGTGCTGGCTAAGGGTTCGACAGTGGAAATGTTGCTCGACCG
The DNA here is from genome assembly GCA_016870995.1 of Acidobacteriota bacterium. GTDB lineage: Bacteria > Acidobacteriota > Terriglobia > Bryobacterales > Bryobacteraceae > Bryobacter. The sequence continues at coordinate 65,480 of VFZU01000013.1, read as the reverse complement.
GCAGATCGTCTTTGCCGAAGAGGAAATTGAATTTCATGGATTGAACAATCAGCGGCGAAGCAGCGACGGTGGGGGGCCGGTAAACAACAAGAAATCAAACACGGGCGGTTTTGGACGCAGACTACCGATTCCATAATAGAATCCTTGCGTGCCCTACTTACTCGCACTCGATGAAGGAACGACGAGCGCACGTGCCGCCGTCTATGACAAACAAGCGCAACGAACTGCGCTCGAATCGGTAAGCTTTAACCTCAACTACCCGCATCCGGGATGGGTGGAAGTCGATGCCGATGTGATTTGGGGAGCGCAGTTGTCTGCAACGCGGCGGGTGCTCGATGTTTCAAAAGTGAACCCCTCGGAAGTGATGGCGGTGGGGATCACAAACCAGCGTGAGACGGCCGTAGTGTGGGAGAAGGCGACCGGCAGACCGGTGGGGCCAGCGATCGTTTGGCAATGCCGAAGGACAGCTTCGTTTTGCGAGGAATTGGCCCAGGGTCCTTACGGGAAGTTGATCACGGAGCGGACCGGCTTGGTAATCGACGCGTACTTCTCAGGTTCGAAGATCCGTTGGCTGCTGGATCAGACCGCTGATGGAGCAGCGCGGGCCGCGAACGGGGAATTGCTGTTCGGCACGATCGACACCTGGCTGATCTGGAAGTTGACCAACGGGGCAGTACACGTGACTGACACCACCAACGCATCGCGGACGATGTTGATGGATCTAGAGCGGGGCGATTGGGATGAGCAGTTGTTAAGGCTGATCGGTGTACCGCGAGCCATGATGCCGAAGATTGTCGGATCGCAGGAAGTGGTTGGCGTCACGGCCGGCGAACTCTTCGGGGCAGAGATCCCGATTGCCGGGATTGCAGGAGACCAACAGGCAGCGCTGTTTGGACAGGCATGTTTTCACCCTGGATTGACGAAGAACACCTATGGGACGGGCTGCTTCGCGCTGATGCAGACAGGTGGGCAACGGCCGGTGTCGGCAAACCGGTTGCTAGCAACGCGGGCAGCCTGTGAGGCCACCGACGCAAGGTATGCGCTCGAAGGTAGCGTGTTTGTGGGTGGGGCGGCGATGCAGTTCCTACGTGACAATTTGGGTTTGTTTGGCGATGTGACGTTGACGGGAGAGATTGCAAGATCCGTGCCCGATACCGGTGGCGTGTATTTGGTGCCAGCATTTACCGGGATGGGTGCGCCGTATTGGGACTCGGACGCGCGCGGGCTGATTACAGGACTGACTCGATCGACTTCCAGAGCGCAATTGATCCGGGCAGGGCTTGAAAGCATTGCTTACCAAAGCTATGACCTCTTTGAAGCCATGCAGGCCGATACGGGACAGGCGTTGAAGGAACTGCGCGTGGATGGCGGTGCGGCGGCGAATTCATTCCTCATGCAATTTCAGGCCGATCTGGTGGGATGCCCGGTGGTGCGGCCTGTGGACATCGAGAGCACAGCGCTAGGAGCCGCGTATCTGGCAGCGCTGGGGATCGGCCACTTCAAAGCAACCTCAGAACTTGAAGGGTTCTGGCGGATCGACAAGCGATTTGAGCCAACACTGCGACCATCCGAACGGGAAACACTATTGGACGGCTGGCGAACAGCGGTGAGCCGGGCGCGGCTGGGCAAGGGCTGAGCCGCCCTCACCTTACCGAGCGCGCCCCACCTCCACCGCTAGACTCCACAGCGTCCCTCCCGCCGTCACATAAAGCTTCTTGCCATCCTTTCCTCCAAACGCCACATTCGTTACCTCATCCACTGGGATCTCGACAAACCGTTCCAGCTTCCCCTCCGGCGTCAACACGAACACCCCGCCGCGGTACTTCTCGGGTAATTCATACTGATTCCGCCCCTTCAGTCCTCCGGCCACATACAGCCGTCCCGTCGCATCCTCCTTCAAACCGTCTGGCCCTCGGCTCGTCTCCCAGTCAAACAGTAACTTTCGACTTTGCCGGTCCACTGAGCCATCCCTTCGAAGGTCAAACCGCCACAACTTCCGCGCACCTCCCTTCGTATTATTGTTGTTATCCGCTACATACAGATAGCGATCCCCAGCACTCACCAGTAACCCGTTCGGCCGCTCTACCTCTCCATCAATCACGCGCACCACCTTCCCTGGCCCATCAATCCGATACACGCCCTCACCCATCTCCATCCCCTCTCGCTTCCCATACCGTGGATCGCTGAAGTAGATCCTCCCTCGCGAATCGATCGTCAGATCATTTGGCGAGTTGAATCGCTTCCCCTCATAGCGGTCTGCCAGCACCGTCACACTCCCATCTTTCTCGGTCCGCGTCACCCGCCTACGTGCCGCCTCGCACACTACCAGCCGCCCGTCCCGGTCCCACAACAACCCGTTAGCACCCCCGGCATCCTCACGGAAAACCGTCACCTTCCCATCCAGCCCCAGATTCCAGATCTTCCCGTCACCCGTAAAGAACAGACCCTTTTCTGGATGCCACGCCGGCCCCTCACCGGCTCCTCGGTCCAACACCTTCACTGGGTCGGCCCCCCATGCCAGCATCGCCACCATCACCATCCACGCTTTCTTCATGGTCTTCATCATATTCGGGTTCTCCCGGAGGAATGCACTGGATACTGAAGACAACCCCCACCCTTGCCCTCAGCCCTCAGTTAATATAACCTAACGTCAGAATGGCATCGTCCAGTCAAAACGCTCATCCCCGCCGCCGCTTCCTGCAGGCAGGCCTTGCTTCCATCGCTCTTCCGGCCCTCGAAGCCTTCGCAGCCCCTACTCGCAACGTTGCCCCCGTGCGAACTTTCGTCTCGGTCGGAGCCTACCTAGGCTGGCATGCCCCCGCTTTCTACCCCAAGCAGACCGGCTTTGGCTACAACATGCCGCCGCTGCTAGAACCGCTCGCCTCTCATCGCGACCACTTCACCATCTTCTCTGGCCTGGATCACCGCGCCCCCAATGGCCATGCAGCCTGGAACAACTTTCTCTGCGGCAAAGTCCCCGGTTCCTACTCCCTCGATCAGGTCATCGCCGACCGCATCGGCCAGCAGTCTCGCTTCCCTTCTATCCATCTCATCGCCGGTGCCAGCGAACACACCGAAGGCCGCCAGATCAGCTACACCAAAGAAGGTGTTCCCCTTCCTGAAATCGAGCGCCCCAGTGTTCTCTACAAGCGACTCTTCATGTCCCAGGCCGATCGCGCCCGCGTCGCCTATATTCTCTCCAGCGGTAAGAGTGTTCTCGACGACGTAGTCGACGACGCCAAACGCCTTAATGCCTCGCTCCCCGCTTCCGATCAGGCCAAGCTCGGCGAATACTTCGAATCCGTTCGCACCGTCGAACGCCGCATGTCGCGACAGATCGAAACCATCGACGTACCGATTCCCCAGCCCAACTACAAGCTCCCCGAAACCGACCCCATCACCCCCAATCTCATGATGGAAGCCGAAGAGGTCCTCTATGACCTCATGGCTCTCGCGATCCAAACCGAATCGACACGCGTCATTACCTTCGGCCTCTACGGGCTCGGCCAGGTCTTCTCCATCGACGGCCAGGCGCTTTCCGCTGGCTACCACGCGCTCTCGCATCACGGCAACGACCCCGGCATGGTTCGAGATCTCGTCAAGCTCGAACGCTCCCACATGTCCAAACTCGCCGGGTTCCTCGATCAACTCCGCACCAAGAAAGACGCGCAGGATCGCCCCCTCCTTGACTCAACCATCGTCCACGTCGGCACCGGCATGGGCGACGCCTCCCGCCACAGCAACTTGAACCTGCCGACCATCGTCGCGGGCGGCGGCTTCTCGTCCCACGGCAAACACATCGCCATCGATCGCGACGCCCCCAACGCCCCGCTCCTTGGCGATCTCTACATCACACTGATGCAACGAATGGGCATGGAAATCGGCACCTTCTCCAACGCCTCCCGCAATCTGAACCACCTCGTTTCCTAGCTGGATATGATTTACACCTTCGTCTTCACTCTCGCGGCCCTCGCAGTCGCAGCCGAGCCATTGCCCCCAGCCGCTTCGCAAACCCTCCGCAACAATTGCCTCGCCTGCCACTCTACAGCCGCCAGTAAAGGCGGTGTGGACCTCCAGAGCACACCTCTCGACGCTTCTACTCCAGCCAGCCGCGTCCTCATGGAACGCGCCCTTCGTGTGATCGACGAACGCCGCATGCCGCCCCCTCCCCTTCCTCGTCCCAGCAACGCTGCCCTTGCCCCGCTCACCGCACACTTTCATACCCAACTCGCCCGCCAAACCCCGATCGGCGGCCAAGTGCCGCGCCGCCTCAATGCCGCCGAATACGAAGCCACCATTCGCGACCTCTTTGGCCTTCCCAAGTTCCGCCTCCCGATGGGCTTCCCCCCGGATGTCCCCTCCCATGGTTTCGATAACCTCGCCGCTGGTCTCAGCCTTTCCGCGCCCCTCATGGAGGCCTACGCCACCACTGCTGCTGATGTCGCCGACGCTATTTTCCCGCCTCCGGCTCGGCCGGCCAAACAGCGCCGCTGGGATGTCACCCCAGACAACCTTGTCATCAGCTTCTCTGCATCCACAATCCGTAATGGCATCCTCCGCATGGCCTCTCGCGCTGAAGACGTCATGCGCAGTTGTACCTGGCCTGCCCGAGTCGAAATCATGGACTCAGGCCGTTACCGCCTCACCATCACCGCCTCCCGATTTCAGCCCCGCCCCAACCAGACCATGACCCTTGAAGTCTGGGCACGCGAAATCGACGCCACCGACCGCTCCAAGATCCAGGCCTTCCGCCGCCTACACACCATGGCAGTCACTGGTGATACGCCTCAAACCTTCACCTTCGAAGCAGACCTCTACGAAGGCCAAACTCCGCTGATCCGCTGGGCCGACGCCGAACTCGATCACACCTCTGAACAACTCCCTGCCCTCTACCGCGAACGCTTCGCCCGCAACCCACGCCTTCTCGCCGCTTACCTGAACGCCCTCTACTACCCCAATGGCACGCCGCAGTCTCCCGGCCGTCTTCGGGGCCGCAACGGCTACGACCTGATCAACCGCCTCATGCTCGACCCCAACCTCGACATGACCCACGCCACCCTCAACTCCGACCGTACCCGCCGTATGCTCGAGATGATCGGCACCACGGGCGGCCTCAACAACCTCCACGACACGCTGGCCAACGAATACTTCGACCACGGCCCTTCCCTGCAAATCCATGGCCTCACCGTTGAAGGCCCCTTCGCCCCTGTCCCTGGCCCCAAGGACAAACAGCGCCTAAAGATCCAGAAATCCCTCGCCGGCATTTCGGCGAGCGAAGTCCCCGCGCAAGAATACGCCCGCAGAGTGGTGGATCGCTTCCTCCCCCAGGCATTCCGCCGCCCGGTCGACGAAGCCACCCGCACAAATTATCTCAACATCGCCACCCGCCACTGGCAGGAGGGCCACACTTTCGCCGAAGGCATGCACCTACTGCTGCGCACGATCCTTATCTCTCCCCGCTTCCTCTATCGCGACACCCAACCCGGCACGCTCGACGCATACGATCTCGCCTCCCGGCTCTCGTACTTCCTGCGCCTCTCCCCGCCCGACGCTCAACTCCTCGAAGCCGCACGCTCTGGCCGCCTCCTCACCCCCGCTGGCCTGCGTGCCGAAGCGCAACGGCTTCTTCCCACGCAACCCACTACCCCGTTTGTTCGCAACTTCACCAGCCAGTGGCTCGACACCCGCAAACTCGCCTCCTTGATGCCGGACCCTGCCTTCCGCTTCCCTGATCCCGACCTCGCCCTCGCCTGTCAGGAAGTGGAGCACTTCTTCACCGAAATGCTCGCCGCCAATCGCCCCCTCACAGACTTCATCAACCCTGACTTCACCTTCACGACGCCCGCCTTTGCAGCCCGCAACTATGGCCTCAATGCTCCAGCCAATACTAAAGCCGAGGCGCCATACACTCTTCCCCGTCTCGCCCTCCCTCGGGATGGCCGCTACGGTGGCCTCCTCGGCATGGCCTCAACCCTCCTGGTTACGGCCAATGGTGTCGATACCCAACCGGTCCTCCGTGGCGTTTGGGTTCTCGACAAAGTCCTCGGCATGCCCCCTCCCGCTCCGCCTAGCGATGTCCCTGCGCTCACGCCCGATATCGCTGGCGCTACCACGCCTCGCGAACTGCTCTCCGCGCACACCAAAGAGCCTCGCTGTGCCTCCTGCCATACGCGCATTGACCCCTTCGGCTTCGTTCTTGAAAACTACGACCCTGTCGGCCGTTGGCGCAAGACCTGGCCGAAATCGAACAAGCCCATCGCCTCCGCTGTTACCCTCCATGACGGCACAAAGGTCAGCGACGCCCTCGAGCTCAAGCAATGGCTCGTCCGCAATATCGATTTGATCGCCGCCAATTACGGCGAAAAACTGCTGACCTACGCCACCGGCCGCGTCCCCAACTACGCCGAACGCCAGGAGATTCGCGCCCTTGTCGCCGACATCCGCCGCACCGGCGGCGGCACGCGCGATCTCACGTTTGCCCTCATCAACAGTCAAACCTTCCGCACCAGGTAACCGTATGCTCCGCCGCTCCTTCTTGGCCTCGATCCCCTCCCTCACCGCCGCCTTCGCCGCGCCCTCCTTGCCGCTCAAAATTACCCGCGTCGAAGCCTTTGTCATCCGCACCCCCAACACCGCCGCCACCAACGCGGACCTCATGCAGATGCCCGCCCCCGGTGCCCTTACTGGCGGCCCCGGTCTCTACAACCGCCTCGATTTCGCAACTCCCTCACGCTCCCAGCAGTATTCGCAGGCCGTCCTCGTCAAAGTCACCACCGGCGATCTCTACGGTTGGGGCGAATGTCACGCCCCTGCTGCCCCGCGCGTCCACCAGACGATCATCACCGACATGCTCACGCCCGTCCTGATCGGCCAGGACGCCCGCGACGTCGAAGCACTCTGGGACCGCATGTACTCGACCCAGCGCCTTCGCGGTTACTCCACCGGCTTCTACACCGAGGCCATCGCCGGCATCGACATCGCCCTCTGGGACATCCTCGGCAAGTACACAAACCAGCCACTCTACCGTCTGCTGGGCGGCAAATATCGCGACCGCATCCCCACCTATCTCGGCATCGGTGGCGGCACGCCCGAGCAAGTCGCCGCTGCGGCCACCAAAGCGATGGACGAAGGTTTTGCCGCCGTGAAGATGGGCCTGGGCAAGGGCGCTGGCACCCGCGACATGAATCGCGTCGCCGCCGCCGCTGCTGCCGTAAAAGGCAAAGGCCAGCTCCTGCTCGATTCCTTAGGCGCTTTCAAACTCCATGAAGCGATCCAACTCGGCCGCGAGCTCGATCGCATGGGTTCCATCGGCTGGTGGGAAGACGCCCTGATGCCGGAGGACACCGTCAGTTATCCCAAACTCGCCGATGCCATGGATACGGCCATCGTCGCTGGCGAAACCCTCTCGAATCGCTTCCAGTTCCGTGACCTCTTTGCGTCGAAGGCAGTTGATATCGTCAATCCCGATATCTGCCGCGCTGGTGGAGTTACAGAATGTCGCAAGATCGCCATCCTTGCGGACGTCAACAGTGTCCTCTGGTCCCCCCACGTCAGCATGGGCACTGCGCCCTACATGTCGGCCTCAATTCATCTGGCGGTGGCCACACCCAACTGCGTCATCATGGAAGGCGGCAACAAACACGTTGGCGCTTTCGGCAACGCCCTGCTCGAATCCCCGCTTGAGTATTTCCCCGGCTACGCCAAGCCCTCAGAGCGCCCCGGCCTCGGTGTGGAGTTCAACCAAGCTCAACTTCAGCGCCTTATCGTCGCCTGAGAACGATTAAAATTGCTGCATTCTGCACCACGTGGCGGTGAATGCAAAGCTACCTGCGGAATCCTATCTGAGTCTTAATGAAATAAAGTCACCGTTGCTGCTAAAAAATACATCTGCTATAAGCTATTGCACGTACTTTCAGTTTGAGAGGATTTTTATGCGTCCATTTTTGATAGCGGCTCTGTGCGCCGCTGTGTCCCTGGTTCCTTCTGCATTGGCGCAGAGCGTGGAATCGATTCCATTTCGATTGAACATGAGTCCGGCGAATGAGGTGCCGGCCGTGGAAGGGCTCAATGCCACCGGGTTTGCAACCGTTTGGGCGCATGTCGTACGCAATGCAGCCGGAAGAGTAATGAGCGGCACTGTCGATTTCACCTTGCGCTACCAGTTTCCGGGGGAGGTCACCTTTACCGGCCTGCACATCCATCGCGGGAATGCCGGGACCAACGGTCCTGTGGTGATCGATACAAGAATCACGGCGGCGAGTCCGATCGTGGAAGCCAGCGGACGGGGCGAAATTGCCAGGACCGCCGAGATTGCGGCTGGCTCGGCAAGCGTGGAAGTGCTGGAAGATCTGATTCGCAACCCTGGCGGGTACTATCTAAACCTCCACACGACGGCGAACCCAGGCGGTGCGGTGAGGGCGCAGATGGCCCGTGCGCAGCGAAGAGTTTATGGGACGGTACTTTCTCCGGAGAACGAAGTGCCGGCAGTGACCTCACAAGCACAAGGCTTCGGGTTCATGACGATTCTCGCGGCATTGAGCGATGCGGGTCAAGTCCAGAGCAGCGAAGTGACTTTTGAGGTGAGCTACACCGGCTTCGCGGCAGGAACACAATTCACCGGGATGCACATACACGTTGGAAACAACGGCGCGAACGGGCCGGTGACCATCGACACCGGATTGACGCGTGCCCAGAATGTGATGGCAGGGATGGGCGGAGCCGGCGGCCTGAAATTTGTGGCCGACGTCAACGTGGGCTCGGCGGCAGCTGCCAACACGGTGCTCGGAATTTGGAACGACCCCGGAACGGCTTACCTGAACGTGCACACTGTAGCCAATCCCGGTGGCGAGATTCGGGCGCAACTACGAGGCACCGAACGCGTCGCGTTCACGATGACAGGGATGAGCCCGGCCAACGAAGTGCCAGCCATCACGAACCTGAATGCCAGCGGGGAAGGCGTGTTTGAGGCGAACCTGTTGCGACGTGCGGATGGCACGGCCATGGCAGCGCTGGCGGTCTTTAATGTGAACTATCGGTTCCCCGGCGAAACAACTTTTACGGGCCTCCATATCCACACGGGTCCCGCAGGTGCGAACGGCCCGGTGACGATCGATAGCGGCATTCGTGCCGGTGCAACGGTCATGAGCGCCGGCGGTTCCGGGAACCTCTACCGGACTGCGGTGGTGACTACCGATGCGCAGATCGCTTCGATGAATCAGATCCTGAGCAACCCCGACAACCAATACTTGAATCTGCACACAATGGCGAACCCGGGAGGAGCAGTCAGAGCGCAACTAGCGCCGTTGAACCAAGCGCTTCCCTCGATCGAAGCGGTGTTGAGCGCGGTATCGGATCAGAATCTGCGCCGTGTCGCTCCAGGCGGATTGATGACGATCTTTGGCCAGCAGCTGGCCGAACTGGCGGGCAACCTGGATGGCTGGCAGGCGCCACGCATCCCATCTGGATTGAATGGCACCAGTGTGAATGTGGGAGGAAGACCGGCGGCAATCCTGAATGTGGATCCTTCGTTTGTGTTGGCGCAGGTGCCAGTGGATGCCACCAACGGCGAGGCTGAAGTTATTGTGCGAAACACCAACGGTGCGAGCGCGCCAGTTCGCGTGACCGTGTCCGCCGTTGCACCAGCCGTGTTCTTCGACCTCATGACCACGGCGGGCAATCGCGCGGTGGCCTACAGTGCGATGAATGGTTCGCAGGTGACGATGGACAACGCAGCTGCCGGCGGCACGATGGTGGGTGTGTTCAGCACGGGCCTTGGACTCAGCACTCCGGCGCAGCAAACGGGGGCGGTGGCCTTTGGGCCAGCGCAAGCGTTTGCAGGCGTGAGAGTGACTGTGGGCGGACGCGATGCGACGGGTGTGATGGCGACGCTGATCCCAGGTTATGTCGGGTTCAGCCAGATCGTGTTTATGGTTCCAACAGGCCTGAGTGGCGCTCAGGCGCTGGTGGTGGAATCACAGGGAGTACGGTCGAACTCAACGCTGCTGTATGTAAGGTAGTTGGTTCTCATCGATTGAACTCAAAGGCCGGGAGCGCGCTTGCTCAGGGCGATCCCGGCCTTTCGAGTTAGCGATTCCGAGCGATCCAGTACGACTGTGGGAGACTCGACTGAGGAGACTGGAATGTCCAATCGAGGGAATCGAAAGCCGCAGGTATGCGTAATTGGGAGCGAGGAACCCGGGTCGAAAGCGTATGAACTTGCCGGGGAAGCTGGAGAAACATTAGCTCGATTGGGCATGACAGTGGTGAGCGGGTGTGGCAGCCCGGCGACTCGATTTGCGGCGGAACGCGCGTTGGCGATGGGAGGTCTGGTTGTGAGCATCATCCCACCTGATGAGATGCCAGAGAGCGATTGGCCCGCGACCGTTGTGATCCCCTGTGGCGTCGGCGACGCGAGAAATCTGCTGATGGCACTGGCTGGGGACGCTTGCATCGTCATCGGAGGTAGGGCTGGAACGATTTCAGAAGTCTGCCTGGCATGGTTGCACAAGCGGCCTTTACTGCCATTGGTGGGTTGTGGAGGCTGGTCTGAAGCACTCCCGGAGCACCCGCCCGATGAGCGAAACCTATCCCGGATACTTCCCTGGGCAAGTGCAAAAGAACTGGAAGAACAACTGGCCGAATTGGGCTTGGTAGCCCCAAAAGGGTGAACCCGATTCTGATGTTGAGCCAAATGGGGTTGAGATTTCTGGGAGCTGTGCAGTTCTTGACCGTGTTTCCAATCAGCCGCTCGACGGTGCCGGTGCATGAATCCGCAGGTTTCTTTCCTTTAGTAGGGATGATGATCGGGCTGGTGTCAGCCTTGCCAATGGCTTGGTTGCGGTTGCCGCTGGGAATCGAGGCGGGTCTGGTATTGGTGGCGCAGCTTGTAGCAACGGGGATGCTCCATGAAGATGGGCTCGCGGATATTGCCGATGGCGTGCGCAAGGGGCGAACGCGGGAGAAGATGTTCGAGATCATCAAAGACAGCAGGATTGGCAGCTATGGGGCGTCGGCATTGATGATTGGACTGCTGATGCGCTGGCAGGGGCTTGTAATCGTTGGGGCGAAGGAACCGTGGGAGGTGATGAAGCTAGTAGCGGTGAGCGAGGGGTTGTCACGATGCGCGTTGATCTGGCTCGGATGGATCGCGCCAGCAGCGCGTCCTGGAATGGGAGCTTATCTGAGCGAAGGCCGGGGATGGTGGGCAATCGGGATGTCGATCGTGTGGGCAGTGGGCCTGTGCGCACTGACGGGTTGGGTGATGGGAGCGTGGATGGCGGGTGGCATGATCCTGCTCACTTGGATGGCGCGACAGTATTTTGTGACGCGGCTCGGCGGCGTGGTGGGGGATTGTTTTGGTGCATTACAGCAGGTTTGCGTCATCTATTGCCTGGTGGTGATGACGTGCTTCTAGTGCGGCACGGAGAGCCGGTGAAGCAGGGTGTGTTCTTGGGATCACTCGACTTGAAGTTGAGCAAGGCCGGGCGCGAAATGGCGGCGAGGTTGGAGGTGGGGGTGAATTGGCCGGTGTATGCAAGTCCATTGCAGAGAGCGGTTGAAACCACGGAGGCGGCGGGATTGACTTATGAGGTGATCGAGGAATTTCGCGAGATTGACTATGGGCCTTGGGAGGGGTTGACTTGGGCGGAGATCGAAGCGAAGTGGCCCGAGGAAGCTCGACTGAAGATGGAGGACTGGTTAGGTTACTGCGTGGATGGAGCTGAAAGTTGGGAAGCCTTTCGAGGGCGTGTGTCGCGGGGACTGGCGCGATGCCATCAGCCGTGTGTAATTGTGGCGCATCTCGCTGTGAACAGCGTGTTGCGAGAGTTATTAACTGGAGAGCCAGCGATAGGGTTCCGGCAGGGATACTGTGAGATCGTGAAATTGTGACGTTAATTGATCAGATTGCTGCGCGTTGGAATACGCGCACGAAGCCGCAGGGGAGCTTGGGGCGACTGGAGAACCTGGCGCAGGAGTTTTGTTTGATGCGGGGGGAAGTATTGCCACGGCTGGAGCGGCTTGGGTTGTATCTTTACGCTGCAGATCATGGGGTGACCGCGGAAGGTATCAGTTTGTATCCCAAGGAAGTAACGCGGCAAATGGTGGCAAACTTCGAAGCGGGTGGGGCGGCAGTGAATGTGTTGGCACGTGCGCACGACGTTGTAGTGAATGTGGTGGATGCGGGAGTGGGCGAGGGGACCAAGAACTTCGCACGCGAAGCCGCGATGAGCGAAGCGGAATGTGCTGCGCAAATTGAGGCAGGGCGTGAAGACGCGCGGCAGGCGATTCGCAAATTTGACATGGTGGGCGTGGGAGAGATGGGGATTGGGAATACAACGTCTGCAGCGGCATTGCTCGCGGCACTTTGTGGGCGAAGTGGTGCGGAGGTTGCAGGGCGCGGAACAGGCCTCGATGCATCCGGAGTCAAGCACAAGGCGGACGTGATCGATGCGGCACTCGAGTTGCACCAATTGCAGGGAAAGTCTGCCTTTGAAGTGTTGCGCTCAGTCGGAGGGTTCGAAATTGCGAGAATGTCGGGGATGCTGATGGAAGCGGGCAAGCTGAGGCTACCGGTGATGCTAGATGGCTTCATCACCGGGTCGGCGGCGCTAGTGGCAATGAAAATGGAACCTCAGGCGCGCGAGGTCATGTTCTTTTCTCATCGATCGGCAGAACGGGGACATGGAGCGATGCTCGAAGAGCTCGATGGAGACCCGATACTAGAACTAGGGATGCGGTTGGGCGAGGGGAGTGGCGCAGTGCTGGGGATGCACATGGTGCGCTGCGCGATGAAGATGTATAGCGAGATGGCAAGTTTTGAAGATGCCCAGGTAAGCCGGAGCGAGTAATGAAACTGATCTTCTTTTTTTTGATGTGTGGATTTGCGTTTGCACAGGAGGCACGGCTTGAGGCGCTACGCAATCTGGGCAAGGCGTTCTATGAAAATCCAACGACGCAAAAAGAAGCGGTGGTGACGCTGAAGCAGGCGCTGGATCTCGCACCAAAGTCGGCGCGGGAGCGCCTGAATTATGGCCTCGCCCTACTGCGGGCTGGGCAGGCACAAGAAGGGATCGCGCAACTGCTAACGGTGCAGAAAGAGAAGCCGGAGCTGCCACATACGTGGTTCACGGTAGGCATTGAGCTGAAGAAGCAGGGCGAGACGCAGAAGGCACTGGAGCAGATGCAGGGGGCGGTGAAGCTCGATGCGAAAGAGCCGATTCTGCATTACAACGTTGGGGTATTGCTGAAGCAGTTGGGCGATGCAGCGGGAGCAACGGCCGCGTTTGAGCGGGCGATGAAGCTAGACGTGAATCTGGCGGCGGCGCGGTTTCAATTGTTCAACATGTACCGGCAGGCTGGGCGGGCAAACGATGCGAAGGTGCAACTTGAGGTTTTTCAAGGGCTAAAGAAACTAACCGAGGGAGCTGCAGTACCCGAGGATGTAGATTGGTGCCAGTATTCAGAAATTTATGATCCAAAGCCAGCAGCACCGCTTCGCGACAAGACGATATTGCGGTGGCAGGAGCGTAAGCTGGCCGATGCGTGGAAGGGTGCAATTGCGCTAGGCAATCAGGCGCTGTATTGGGATGCGCAGGGCTTGAGTATCGGAGGCAAACGGATCGCAAGCGTGAGCGGCGCGAGGAATGTGTCGGCGGGAGATTTCAACAACGACGGACTGGTGGATTTGTGTGTTGTGGGTGAAGAAATGCCAGTGCTCGTGCAGAATACGGGCACGGGATGGAGGCAGTTGCCACTGCCGGCACGCGGCAAATTCAACAAGTGTGTGTTTATAGATTTTGATCACGACTATGATCTTGACTTGCTGGTGTTCGGCGAGAAGAGTCTGCTGTTGCGCAATCAGGGCGAAGCGGGTTTTGCCGACAAGAGCGAGCTGTTCCCGTTTGGAACTGGTGAGATAGTCGATGCCGTGGTGACTCGGGTGGTGCCGGATACACGCGGGTTCGATGTAATTGTGAGCTTTGCTGCGGGCACTGGTGCCTTGTACCGGGATTTATTGCTAGGCAAATATGCACGGGAAGACCTGGCCGTGATTCCGGCTGGCGCGAAGAATCTGGTGGTTGGGGATGTGGATCAGGATAGCGTGCTCGATGTCGTGTTCAGCGATGGCGATCGCGTGATGGTGACGGCTGGATTGGCAAAAGCTACAAGAGTGGCGGGTCTGATGGGGCAAGCCGTGATTGCAGACCTTCGCAATGATGGGCGTTATGAGCTGGTAGCTGGAGCTGCGGCGCTCGACCTGAACAACGATGGCAAGACAGATCTGGTGCAGTTGCGGCCTTCGGGTTGGATCGAGAACTTAAACGTGACGCCCTTGCTGAACAAGGTGTTGAAGGTGACGCTCGAAGGGGTGAAGAACATCAAGTCGGCACCCGGAGCAGAGATTGAAGTACGGGCGGGCGGCTTGTATCAAAAGAAGCTCTACGAGGGCTTTGCGTTGAACTTTGGAGTGGGCAAAGCGACGCAGGTGGAGGTGGTGCGGATCACCTGGCCGAACGGGTTGATTCAAAACGAGATGAAGCAGGCAGTCGCGACGCCGGGGCGCTATAAAGAGGCGCAGCGATTGTCGGGGTCGTGCCCAATTGTGTGGACGTTTAACGGCGAAGGCTTCGAGTACATCACAGATGTCCTGGGCGTAGCGCCGCTGGGTGCGAGCGCAGGTGATGGGACGTTCTTTGCGACCGATCATGATGAGTACATCTCGATTGCGGGCGAACAACTCAAGCCAAATGCCGCAGGGCGACTGGAGGTGAGGCTGACTGAAGAATTGAGCGAAGCGGCTTATTTCGATCAGGTGCGGCTGCTCGCGGTGGATCATCCTGCCGACACGCGAGTGTACTCAAATGAGAAGTGGAAGGCGCCGCCGTTTCCTGAGTTTCAGCTGTATGGGGTGAAGAATGCGGTCCACGCACGAAAGGCCGTCGATCATCTGGGCAATGATGTGACAGCACTGCTGGCTGCAAAGGACCGAACCTATCCGAACTTCTATAAGAGGTCGACGGCGGGTGTGGCAGAGCGCCATACGCTGACATTGGACTTCGGAAATGTAGCGGCGAAGAACAACGCGATCCTGGTGTTGTCAGGATGGGTGGATTGGGCGGATGGCTCAACGTTTCTCGCCGCAGCGCAAGAAGGCAAGCCGCTCTCGCCACCCTCATTGCAGGTGAAAAACAAGCGCGGGGAATGGGTGACGGTGATCGAGGACATGGGCATGCCGTCGGGAAAGCCGAAGGCGATGGTTGTCGATTTGACGAACACGTTCTTGAGCACCAGCCGCGAGGTGCGGATCGTGACGAACCTTTGTGTGTATTGGGATGAGATCTTCTTGAGCGAAGGAAGTGCGCGACCTGAGCACGTGTTGACGGCGCTCAATGCCAGCGCGGCCAGCTTGCAGTTCCGCGGATTTTCACCCTCAGTGATTCACCCAGAGCGAAAGCAGCCGGAAGAATTTTCGTATCCGAATCCAGAACCCACTTCTCTGTGGAACCCGACACCAGGAAACTACACACGGTACGGCGATGTGAAGGAATTGACGCTTGCGATCGATGACAAATTGGCCGTGATGGGCTCCGGAGACGAGTTGCGGCTTGAGTTCGATACCGCAGGTTTGCCTGCATTGCCTTCTGGCTGGCGAAGAGATTATCTGCTGCATGTGGATGGCTGGGCCAAAGACCGCGATGCAAACACTGCGTACTCGCAGAGTGTAGGTCCGTTGCCGTTTCACCGGATGAGTGGATATTCATATAAGCTGGAGTCAGAAAGCTCTCCAGCGGGGGATGCAGAAAAGCGATTCAATACGCGGCCCGCGCTGAGACTATTGAGGCCTTTGTCGATCTTGAGGTAGTATGATTCAACGTTTGGTGTGGGGCGCTTTTGCCCTGCTACTGCTGAATAGCGCTTATTTGGCCGCTTTCGCGCAGGCAAATCTGTTTTACATGGCGAATGTGCTTTTGCACATTGTCGGTGGGGCGATCGTAGTAGGAACACTCGTGTGGATGCTGCGGCGCGAGAAACCCATAGCGGCAGGGTTGTTGGCAGTAGCCCTGATGGTTGGGATGTATCTGGCGATTGTTGGAAATACGTCAGATCAAGCATGGGTGTTGGCGGGCCATATCGCAGTAGGAGTGGTTGGCGCTGCCTGGGTGAGCAAACAGCATCGCGTAGCCGTTGCCGGCTTGTCGATGTTGCCGCTGGCGACTTATTTCTACGATCGGGCGTATTACGCGCCGAGCCAAAAGCTGACGAACCGGCAACTGGTGATCCCGGCATCGATGCACGAAGAGGGCCGAGAGAAAGGGCCGTTCTGGCCATCGCCCGCCGATACGGATGTGAAGAAGACCATCCCTTCGAACTTCTTCATGGATTCGAAACTCTGCGGGGAGTGCCATAAGGACATCTACGAGCAGTGGAACAGCTCGATGCACCACTTCTCGAGCTTCAATAATCAGTACTACCGGCGCTCGATTGAGTACATGCAGGATGTGCAGAAATCCACGCAGCCTTCCAAGTGGTGCGCGGGATGCCACGATCATGCGGTGTTCTTCAACGGCAAGTGGGAGCAACCGATCAAGGATCAGGTCTACACACCTGAAGCACAGAATGGGCTGGGCTGCTTGTCGTGCCATTCAATTGTTCACGTGAAGGGAAGCGTCGGCAATGGGAACTTCGTCATTGAGTACCCGCCAATGCATGAGCTGGCATCGAGCCGGAACCGCTACGTGAGAATGCTCGATAACTTCTTGACCTACGCAGACCCAGAACCGCACCGAAAGACCTTCATCAAGCCGTTCATGAGGGAACAATCGGCCGAGTATTGCTCGACCTGCCACAAGGTGCATCTGGATCAGCCGGTGAACGATTACCGCTGGTTGCGGGGATTCAACGACTACGACAACTGGCAGGCATCGGCGGTATCGGGACAAGGAGCGCGGAGCTTCTACTATCCGGCCAAGCCAAGCACCTGCAATGACTGTCACATGCCGATGGTTGCCTCCAACGACCCCGGCAACCGGAATGGTCGCGTGCATTCGCATCGATTCGCAACGGCCAATACAGCCGTCCCCAGCGTGAATGGGGACAAGAAACAACTTGAGGAAACCGTGAACTTCTTGAAGAGCGGCTTTGTGACCGTCGATCTGTTCGCGATTACTCCCGTCGAAGAGATGAAAGGGCAAGCGCCCATGTTGCGGCGGGCTGGAGATACGCAAAGCCTGAACTCAACCATGGCGGTGGGTGAAGAGGCCGAAACGGCCGGGCAGTTCTTCATCCGTGAAGTATCGAAAGTGGCAGCGCCAATCGATACGGCCAAGGTAACAGTGGAGCCAGGATCGACTGTGCGAGTGGATGCTGTCGTAAGGACGCGTCGCGTTGGGCACTTTTTCCCTGGTGGCACGGTGGATGCGTACGATCTCTGGCTCGAATTGCAGGGCAAGGATGCCGATGGCAAGGTGTTCTTCTGGTCTGGCAAAGCCGAGGATGACGGCAAGGGCCCGGTGGACAAAGGAGCGCATTTTTATCGCAGCTACATGGTCGATGCCGAAGGCAATCACATCAACAAGCGGAACGCGTGGCAGGCACGAAGCGCCCTGTATGTGCGATTGATTCCGCCAGGTGCGGCTGACACGGTACATTACCGAGTTCAGATTCCGAAGACTGCGAAGGCTCCGTTCCGTTTCGAGGCGAAGCTGAATTACCGAAAGTTCGCGCACAGCTACAACGAGTTCTCTTATGAGAAGCGGCCCGATGTTTCGGGGCCGGTGAAGGATCGGGTGCCGGTGATTCCGATTGTGACGATGGCGACGGCAAAAGCCGAAGTGGGGGCTGGCGCAACCAATTGGAAGCCCGCAGTTACAAAGAAGGATCGGGAACGCTGGAACGACTGGGGCATCGGGTTGCTGCTACAAGGCGACCTGAAAGGTGCCGAGTATGCCTTTCAGCGAGTGACGGAGGCCGAGCCCGAGTATGCTGACGGCTGGCTGAATGTGGCGAGGGCGCTGATTCAGGAAGGCGAGACGGAGAAGGCCAAAGGGTATTTGGCAAAGGCCATGGAAAGGAATCCGAAACTCGCGAGAGTTCACTTCTTCAAGGCGATGACGGAGAAATCGGATGGCGATTACGATGCGGCGATCGCTTCGTTGCACAAGGTGGAAGAACAGTATCCGCGAGACCGCGTGATGTTGAACCAGATGGGGCGCATCCTGTTTTTGAAGCGGGATTACGCGACGGCGGTGAAGTATCTCGAGCGCGTGCTCGAAGTGGATAGCGAGGACGTGCAGGCGCATTACAACCTGATGCTGTCGTATCGCGGACTCGGAGCGACAGACAAAGCTGCCTATTCTGAGAAGTTGTTCCGGCGATTTAAGGTGGATGAGTCAGCGCAGGCGGTAACGGCCAAGCCGCGCATGTTGAGCCCTGAGGACAACAACGAGCGGCAGCCGATTCACGATCATGAAAGTGGCAAGATTCGATGAAGAGTTTGGTGGTGTTGTGTTTGGCGTTGCCGCTGGCGGCGGAGTCGTTTCGCGAGGCAAGTGTTGAGGCGGGAGTGAAATTTACCCACAACTCCGGACGGGCTGGGAAGAAGTGGCTGCCTGAGACGATGGGCAGCGGCGTGGTCTGGTTCGACGCCGATGGGGATGGTTGGACAGACCTGCTTTTATTGAACTCGCGGGACTGGTCTCCTCGGGGACGCAAGCCGCTGAGCGCGCTCTACAAGAACAACCGCAATGGCACGTTCACGAACGTGACCCTCGGCAGCGGTCTCGATGTCGAGAAGTACGCAATGGGCGGAGCCGCCGCAGATTATGACAACGACGGGCGAGAAGATTTGTACATCAGTTCGCTCGACGGCGACAAGTTGCTGCACAACGAGGGGAACTTCAAGTTCAAGGATGTGACAGCGACAGCGGGGATCAACAACAAGGCCTTCGGCACGAGCGCGGCATGGCTCGACTACGACAAAGATGGCAAGGCCGACGTGTTTGTAGGGAACTATGTGAGATGGGAGGCCAAGAGGGATTTGTTCTGCTCTCTCGATGGATCAACCAAGAGCTATTGCACACCGGAATCGTACAAGGGGCAGAGCGTGAAGCTGTACCGGAATCTCGGCAGCGGCAAGTTTGAAGACGCAACGCAGAAGGCAGGCCTCGGAGATCCAACGTCAAAAACGCTGGGAGTGGCCGTGTTCGACTACAACGGCGACGGATGGCCGGACATCTTCAGCGCCAACGACACACAGCCGAACAAGCTGTACCGCAACAACAAGAACGGAACCTTTAGCGAGGAAGCCGTGGCGGCAGGAATTGCATTTGGTGAGGATGGCGTCGCGCGCGGCGCAATGGGCGTCGATGCGGCAGATTATGACCGCTCAGGCCGGCCGCATTTGTTGGTGGGAAATTTCTCGAATCAGATGCTGGGGCTTTATCACAACGAGGGGCGAGGATTGTTTGTCGATGAAGCACCCCGCAGAACCATCGGCAAGGCCAGCTTGTTGAGCCTGGCCTTTGGCGTGTTCTTTTTCGATTTCGATAACGACGGGTGGCTCGATATCTTCGCGGCGAACGGACACATCGACGAAGAGATCAACCGGGTGCAACCCAAGGTATCGTTCCGGCAGGCACCGCTGTTGTTTCGCAACACGGGCAAGGGCGGATTTGAAGATGTATCGCGCAGCCGCGGGGCAGATCTGATGAAGCGGATAGTGGCGCGCGGGGCGGCTTATGCGGATTACGATCGTGACGGCGATCTCGACATCGTGATCAACAACAATCACGGGCCGGTGTCGTTCTTCAAGAATGAAGGCGGCAACAGGCTCAGCTGGCTTGAGCTGAAGCTGGAAGGTGTAACGTCGAATCGGTCTGCGCTGGGCGCTGTGGTGCGCGTGGATACTGGCGCGGCAAAGCAATGGCAGATGGTCCGATCCGGCTCGAGTTATCTGAGTCAGTCCGATTTGGCTCTGCACTTTGGATTGAACCAGGAAGCGGCGGCGAAATTGATCGAAGTCGAATGGCCAAACGGCAAGAAGCAACGGTTTCAGAATGTCGCTGGGCGGAAGCGCTATGTGATTCGAGAAGACTCTGAGAAACTGATAGAGAAATGAACGAACTGAAGCTGCCCATTGCGGCAATCACCGATGAATTTTCGCCCACCGATCTGGAGGCGGCTCTGGAGCCGATGGCTTCGATTGGAATGACCGGCGCGGAATTGCGCGTCGTGTTCGGCAAGAACATCATGGACTTGAGCGACGAGGAAGTGCTGCGGGCGCGGGATCTTTGCGCGGCCAAGGGAGTTTCGATTCTCGGAATTGCTTCGCCGATCTTGAAGTGCGTGCTGCCCAATGGCCCGGCTGTGGATACGCGTTTCCAACAGGACATTTTTAATTCGAAGCACACCTTTGACGATCAGCCGAGATTGCTCGACCGGGCGTTCCGGCTTTGTGAATTGACGGGTGCCAAGATCATCCGCGTGTTCAGCTACTGGCGCACCGTGGAGCCAGAGGCCTGCTTTGAAGCAGTCGTCAGTGCGTTGACGGACCTGGCCGACAAGGCCGCCAAGCAAAACGTGATTATCGGCATTGAAAACGAACATGCCTGCCATATCGGGACTGCGGAAGAATCGAAGGCAATTCTGGAGCGCGTGGTGCATCCGAATCTCAAGCTGGTATGGGATCCGGCAAATGCACTGGTAGCTGGCGAAGAGCCGTTTCCTCATGGCTACGGGCTGCTGCCGAAAGACCGCATCGCGCATGTACACGTGAAGGATTGCCACATGGAAGGTCACAAGCCGGTGTGGGGCCCGGTCGGCTCGCGACACGTGGATTGGAAGGGGCAAGTTGCAGCGCTGGTGGCAGATGGGTATCGGGGTTCCCTGAGCCTTGAGACGCATTGGCCGGGGCCGGATGGCAACAAAATGCTTGGTTCTACGATCTGCGGCTGGAACCTGCGCGGGCTGTCGGCTATATAAGCACCACTGCAAGGTGGTGTTTTTTGGTACACAGGAGGCAGGAGACATCTTGCCTCATGAATTACACGAAGGCGGAACATGCGATCTGGCAGCGGCTCTACGAGCGGATGCTGCCGCGATGGAAGTCTGGGGCGACGCCCGTTTTTCTGGATGGGCTTGCGGCGCTGAATCTGGAGCCAGGCAGGGCGCCGTCGCTCTCTGACATCAATCAGCGGTTGGCACCACTCACGGGATTTCAAGCGATTGCGGTCGATGGATACATGCCGGCGGTGGACTTCTTTGCACATTTACGCCGGCGGCAGTTCCCAACGGTAACGAAGGTGCGGCGAGAAGATCAGATGGATTATCTGCCCGAGCCGGACCTGTTTCACGATGTGGCTGGCCACGTGCCAATGCATACCAATCGCGTGTTCGCCGATACGCTGGCGAGCTTCGGTGCCCTCGCCGAACAGATGCATGACGACGAGCGTGTGTCTGGCGCTTTGGCCCGGTTCTTCTGGTACACAATCGAATTCGGATTGATGGATTGCGGCGGTACGCTGAAGGCCTATGGCAGCGGCGTGATGTCGAGCCTGGGCGAACTGGATCACGCATTGCATTCGAGCGCGGTGGAGCGGAGACCGTTCGACTTGAAGGAAGTCATTGCGACGCCGTTTGAGATCGACCGCTATCAGAACCGTCTGTACGTAGTAGACAGCTTCGAGCAGTTGTATGACGCTGTGAAGCAGTTGCGTTCGTCGGTGATGGCTCAGTTGCCAGAGTTCACAGGAAGCTGAGATGTCAGTTCTCTGCCCTTGGTTTCTGGCAGGAAGAACACCAGGGCGGCGCCAGCGAGGAAGTAGCAGGCATTGAGTACCAGTGCGAGATCGAGGCCGCTCTTATCAGCGACAGCACCAACCGTCAGCGGAGCAAGAGCGCTTAATCCGCGACCGAAATTGTAAACAAAGCCCTGACCTGCTCCGCGAACCGCAGTCGGATAAAGCTCGGCGAGCATCGTGCCGAACAAAGCGAAGAAGCCGGTGCCAAAGAAGCCAAGCAGGGGACCGGCGATCAGCAAAACCGTCGGGGCATTATCGCCCGCCCAGCGTGGGGCACTGCCGTAGGCAAAAGTCATGATTGCGGCGGCAACGACGTATATGGCGAATGCAGTCCGGCGGCCGAGACGATCGGCCAGCAGGCCGAAGCAGTTGTAACCGGCGAAGGCACCCACCTGCATCGCAATGATCCAGCCGCTGGTCTTCACGATGCCAAAACCCGCACCACCAGCAGATTTGGGGGCGGCTAGGAACCCGGGCAGCCAGGTGAACACGCCCCAATAGGCGAACAGCACCGTGGTGGCGAGGGCCGTGGCGACAAGCGTGATGCGCAGCCGGGGGCCGCGGAAGATCTCAAAGAAGCTACCAGCGGGCTCGGTGCGGTTCACCCAAACCGGAGGCTCGGGTACGTTGCGACGGATCCAGACGGTAAGCAGAGCAGGCAGCACACCAATCCAGAACATGGCGCGCCAGCCGTAAGAGGGCAACACAGTGGCGGCGACAATCGCGGCGAGAATATATCCGATCGCCCAACCGCTCTGCATGAGCGAGATGGCGCGGGCGCGTTTTTCACTCGGCCAATATTCAGCGACCAACACCGCCCCGGCACTCCATTCGGCACCCAACCCGAGTCCAACCAGCGAGCGCCAGAAGAGCAATTCGGTGAGGCTCGAAGAAGTAGCGCTGCCGCCAGAGGCGAACGAGTAAAGCAGGATGGTGGCAATCAGAGTACGCTGGCGACCGAATCGGTCAGCGGCGAGGCCGCTTAGGATGCCGCCGAAGGCAGAAGCCACAAGCGTATAGGTGAAAACGAGCCCAGCCTGCTCATTAGTGAGGCCAAATTCCGCGCGAATGCTCTGCAAAGCGAAGGAATAGAGAAGGACGTCCATGGCGTCGAGCATGAAGCCGAGCATGGCGGCCCATAGCGCGAGCCAGCGGAAACGGATTTCTTCGGGGGAATCGGACACGATCTAGATGAGTATACAGGTAACGATTTGCGCAACTTGTGCGCCTTCAGCTTTAGGGGAACGTCTAGTAACATAGAATTGTCCGAACGCTCCAATCAAACGAGGCTCCAATGTCCGCCATTTTGAACCCAGTCCCGAATCCACAAGACCCGGCAAAAAAGCCGGTTTTGGTGCCTGCGCCTGAAGAATCCAGCCCGAATCGTGGGTGGATGGTGTGGGTCGGGCTGTTGGTGTTGCTGGTGGCGAGCGTGGCGGCATGGCGATATTACGCGGCAGAACAACAGGCGGAGCGCCTGGCTGCAATCCCGGCAGTGCGCACCGTAAAGGCGCGGGTGGCCCCGCTACACCACACAGTGCGAGTCACCGGTGTGACGACGGCGCGGAACTTTGCCAACATCACGGTGCCCAAGCTGACCGGGCCCGAAGGAAACCGGCCGATGACGATTTTGAAAATGGTCGCAAGCGGTTCGATGGTGAAAAAAGGGCAGGTTGTCCTTGAGATCGATGGACAGTCTTTGCAGGATCACGTGGACGATGTGCACGCGACCGTGATGCAAGCTTTGGGCGACATCGAAAAGCGTAAGGCAGAGCAGGCACTCGACATGGAGAACCTGATGCAGAATGTCCGCGTGGCCAAGTCGGAACTCGACAAGGTGCGGCTCGACGCGAAAGCAAAGGAACTCCGCACGGCCCTCGACCAAGAAGTATTGCAGCTTGCGGTTGAAGAAGCAGAAGCCAAGTACAACGAGTTGCTGAAGGACATCGATCTGAAGAAACAGTCGCAGGCTTCTGAGATGAAAATTTTGCGGTTCACCATGGAGCGTCACGCCCGCCACCGGGATCGCCACAAAGCAGACTTGAAGAAGTTTGTGGTGTCGGCGGCGATGGACGGCCTGGCGGTAGTTCAACCGATGTTCCGCGGTGGCGAAAACGACACCATCAAGATGGGCGACATCGTCACGCCGGGTCAAGTCGCGATGAAAATTGTCGACCCGAAGAGCATGCAGCTGGAAGGCTCGATCAATCAGACGGAAGTAAGCCAGTTCCGGATTGGCGAAACCGCAACGATTACTGTGGATGCTTTCCCTGGGATGACGATGAAGGGGCACTTATACTCTGTCGGCGCACTGGCTGTAGCCGGGGGCCGTCAACAGAGCTTCATTCGCACGATCCCCGTGCGAGTGGCCATCGATGGTTTTGATCCGAAGCTGATTCCCGATCTATCAGCGGCAGCTGAAGTGCTAACGGCAACCAGTGTAGAGAAAGCAGTCATGGTGCCGCGTGGCGCGATTCACGAAGAAGACGGCAAAACTTTCGTGTTTGCCAAGCAAGGTGCAAACTTTGTGAAGCGAGAAGTAAAAACGGGCTCGATGAATCAGACTCAGGTTGTCATCGAAACCGGTATTAGCGCTGGGGACGAAGTTGCACTGAATTACTCTCAACCGAAAACGGAAGTGGCTTCGCGCTAAGCGTGAACACCCCGCCGCCGCGCGGGAGCGTGCGCCGCTCGCGGCCTAATGCGGTCTCTACAAGCAGAGTTCCGGTAGTGCGGGACGTGTAGCGAATCGTGTATTCGCCTTGGGCGAGTTCAACCCCTTCCAGCCTCACATTGAGGTCGACGATGCGATTCACAGGATACGCAGCGGCCCGTTCGATGCGCCAATTGCCCGCAGGGAGATGGAGGTGCGCGCCATCTGCCAATGGCCAGGGAATTCCATTCACCAACGCCGGGCCTTGCCAGCGCACCATGGCGGGAGCTGCCAAAGTCACCTCGACGCCATCGTTCGATTGCCGCCAGGCCGTGAGCCGAGCAGCAGCAAGCCCAAGCAGCGGGAGATCGACGGGGCGCAGCGAATATTCAAAATAGAGAGCGACCTGATCGAATGCAGCCGCGGCCTCATGCACGAGCTGTGCCAGTTCAGCGCCGGTTTGGCGGCGGGTGGGGTAAACATCCTGATAGCGGTCGACGATATTGATATCGATCGAGAGGCGGGCATGTTCTGAAGTAAGAGACTCGTAGCGCTTTCGGATCTCGCGGTATCGGGCCGGGCCGAGATGCCAGACGGTAGCGGGGTCTTCGACAAGAAAGCCGGTTTCCTGCCCTTCTGTCGATCGGAGAATCCGCGCGGCATCTGCACCAAGAGCATCGCGCATGCGGGTGTCGAAACGATCGTCAATGTGGGTGACGACGATGTCGAAACCGGGGCGCTCGCGGCGAATGACTTCAAGCTTGGCGAGCCAGTCGGATTGCAAGCGCGCGGCAAGATTGGCGCGATATTCAAGCAGAGTCGCGAGGCCGTCCCTCTTGAGGTCATCAAGTGGATCGCGGCCATGGAGTTGCTTGTATTCAGCGCGAACGGAATCATGAAAGGGCGTGAAGCGAGCCGGGTTCAGGTGGCCTTCGAGCGATTCAAAATAGAGTTCGCCGAGGTTGACACCGTCCCAATCGAATCGGCGCAAGAGGGCGAGAATGTTGTCTTCGGCCAGCTGGGAGCACTTAGGATCAACGAGTGTCATCAGGCGCCGCCAATCGAGGCTGGCCTCCATACCGCTGGCCGTCCGTTCGCGACATTGGGGATACTGCTGCCAGAAGTGCTCGCTGACGTGCGGCAGCTCCACCCATGCGTAGACCACAATCAGATTTTCATGGCAGAGATCAATGAGATTTTTGAGCCAGGCGGCGCGCTCAGGGCTAGCATCGTCAAACTGCCAACTGGTGACATGAATACCACCGAGACCCGCGGCCTTCCACTGAGTCACAAGATGCCGCAGGTCGGCCCGTTGGCGAAAACCCGCGTCGAAAAAGGCCCAAAGGCCCTGTGCACGAACGGGGGCATCGAGGCCAGCCGCAAGCAGAGCCTGAGGCAGAAAAGGGTAACGCTCGTAACCAGACTGGCCAATGGGCGTCGCAGTCCAAATCGCTCCAGAGCGTGTGGCGAGCACGGGGGAGTTGGACCAACGGTCACGAGCGCGGACCGTCCAGGCGGCATCAACAGTGGCCTGATCGATCAAGAGCGGAGACTGCCAGACGATAGGCAGTTCGGGGCTAGCCGTATCGCGGATCTGACGAATTTCGACTTGTTGGCCGGAAGGTGTGATGCCCAAACTAGCCGCAAGCGCGGAATGGCCTTCGAGCACGACGAGCTTTCCCGGTGTGACTGCAGTGGCGCCAACAAGTACCTTTGCATCGGCAGAATCGGTTGCAACCAGGCCAAGCGAAGTGAGCACGCTATCCCAACCAGGCTTGTTTGCAGTGTTTGAATAAGTCTGCGCGTGAAGCGATAAACAAACAAAGCTAACGAGTAAACGCATACCAGACTCCTGCCCGAAAATCGGTGAACTTGCGTGCACGTGAAGGGTCGCCCTTCAGCATGTGGCGACCGTAGATGAAATCGGCAAAGAGATAAAGCGACCTGGGCAGGCCAGGCGCCTGCCAGCGGACGCCAGGGCCGATTTCAAAATAGTTCGCCCAGTCCATACGCTGCACATCAGTGGTGAGATTGAGATTGATGTAGAACTGCAGAGCCGAACCATCGGGGTGATAGCCAACCCGATTCTGGCTGTAGAAAAGTGTGTTGTTGTTGAAGCGGCTCAGATAGACAGCGTCGGCAGTCGTTACAGCAAACCACCCGCCTTCACTCGAAAAGTTTGCAGCACCAAAGCCACGCGCAAAGTTGACGCCACCCCTGAAGTCAGACCGGATCGTGGCAGTGCCATTTCGTTGGGCAAAGTACTGCCAGGAACCACCAGCCTCTCCCCAGGCCATCAGGTTGTGCGACCGGGGAGTAGCAACACCCACCGCCGTGACCACAGCATTTTCGCTGAGTCCACCAGGAGTGACCTGGCCTGCAGGTCCGCGCAAGAGACCACTATTGAAATTCATGTCGCCAATAAAGCGAGTGGACAGATAAGGACGCAGCTTGGTGAAAGGCAAGCGGAACTCAGCCTTGATCTGGGAATAAGCAAATCCTTCGCGCCAACGGGATGAATAGAACGGCAGCATCCAGACTGTCGTGCGTACGGGCGCCAGCGATGGACTAAGGCTGCGATACGCCTGATCGGCTTCAGCCGCGATCTTGGAATCAGTGCTTCGGCGCGCAGTGTCAAAGCACCGCACCGCATCGCGATCCAGCTTGAGCATGTTGTAGGTCCAACCGAGGCGAAGCGTGGTGGCGGCGTCGTCGGGATTCGATTCATGCAGCTGTTCGAGATACTTGAGCGCATCTTTGAGATAACCTCTCTCGAAGCTCTTGTCGGCAAGTTCTTTCACCGCGGTAAGGCCGTTATCAACTGGTGGCGCAGCTGGACGATTGACGCGCAGAAAGGCCAATTGAGCAATCGCGAGAGCATCATCGGGAGCCAACTTCAGAAGCGCCTCAAACACAGCAACGGCTTCGCGCTCGCGATTCATTTTCAGCAACAGAAAGCCGAGCTCCCGGCGAAGTGCAACATTGAGAGGATCCATCTGAATGGCCAGCTCGAATTCATACACGTAGGGATATCGTGCTGGAAGAAACTCGCGTGCTTCTTCAGCAACCATTGCCGGCGTTCCGCGAGATGCGGCAATGATGGCAGCACTTGCATAATCAGGACGGACCGCCTCAAGTTCAACCCGGGCAATGTCGAGCAGAAAGCGACGCTTGTCGGGCTTGAGACCAAACGCAATACGGTATTCGGCAGCTGCTTCAACCCAGGCGTTGCGCTCTTCCAGCAATCGAGCAAGCTCCTCATGGACGCTGTAGCTATCGGGCGATTTGGCCGCGGCTTCCCGCCAGCGTTCGATCGAAAGTTTTAATTCGGAGTCGAGACGAGCAAAGGTGCTAGCGGCTTGCGACCGGATCGATTCATCTTTCGCAAGTTTTAAACGAATAAACAGCTCAAAGGCTTCAGGTCGCTTGCCGGTTTCAAAGGCGAGATAGGCGTACTCGAGCATGAGCCTCTCGTCATCGGGCTTTTGGGCAAGGACACGCTTCAGCTCATCGCGCCCAGATTCCGTCTCGCCGAGCTTCAGTAGTAGATACGCATAATCGAGGCGGACCTCAAGCTGACGGGGATCGGCCGCAAGAGAAGCCTCAAAGGATTGTCGCGCCTCTAACAGGCGCCCAGCGTTCAAATGCGCGTAGGCGGCATTGGCGACATCTCCCTCTTTTGATTGGCCATACAAACAAATGGCGAAACAGAATGCCGCAACTATGGCAATACGAATCATGACCGTGCAGAGAGGTAGTGGGCAATGAGAGCAAATGTTCGCAATCTTTTTGCGTCATCCTGATTCAATGAGCTTGCGACCTTTTTGGCTCGAGAGATATTTTGCGCGTTATGAATTTCAGACTCCGTTCCTGCTAGGCAGTTCCGATTGCGAGGCGATGCGGCTCGATGAACTGCTGCAACTGGCAACTGCAGAAGATCTGAAAGCCTGGCAATCGCTGAGGCTGGGCTACACGGAATCGGCGGGCTTGCCTGAGTTGAGGGAATTCATCGCAAAAGAGTATGCGGGTGTCGATGAGCATCAGGTCATGACGGCGGCACCGGAAGAAGTGATCTACCTCATCATGCGCACGCTGCTCAAGCCAGGCGACCGTGTGGTGACGACCTATCCGGGCTACCAGTCTCTCTATGAAATTGCGGCGGGAGCGGGCTGTGAGATGTTGCGTTGGATGCCGCGTGAGACGGCGAACGGATGGAAGTTCGAGACAAGGGAACTCGAGAGTTTGCTCAAAGGCGGAGCGAAGGCAGTGGTACTGAACTTCCCGCACAATCCGACGGGCGCACGATCAACGGCAGCCGAGTGGGCGGAGATAGTGAGGATGGTTGAGGATTGCGGGGCCTGGTTGATCTCCGACGAGATGTACCGAGGCCTCGAGGA
Organism: Acidobacteriota bacterium; assembly: GCA_016870995.1. GTDB lineage: Bacteria > Acidobacteriota > Terriglobia > Bryobacterales > Bryobacteraceae > Bryobacter. The sequence continues at coordinate 36,633 of VFZU01000013.1, read as the reverse complement.
AGCTGGCGACGAGTTGGCCCCCGCCGTGAACCTGACGGAAAGGGCGATATCGATCGCAGGCTTATCAAAGGCCTACGGATTAGCTGGATTGCGCTGTGGATGGATGGTTTGCCGTGATGGCGAGGTAATCAATGCGGCAAAAGCATATAAGGACTACACAACCATTTGCTCCAGTGCCCCGAGCGAGCGCCTTGCATTGATTGCGATAAAGAACGCGGAGACCTTGCGTGAACGTTGCCGAAAGATCCTTCGCAACAACCGGACGCGACTGACAGAGTTTGCGGGCAGGCATGAAAAGCACCTTGCGATGCGTTGGCCGGATGCTGGACCAGTCTGTTTTCCGCGATGGTTGCGAGGCAGTGCGAGCAATTTTTGCGAACGAGCTGCCGCCGAAGCTGGCGTGATGTTATTGCCCTCAACAGTCTACGAAGCCGGAGACGCGCACGTTCGGATCGGCTTTGGACGATTGAGTTTCAACGATGCACTCGGGCGGCTCGAAGAGTATTTGTCCACCATAGAATAGGGTTGTGCAAACGATCGACTATCTGGACATCGACTCGCAGTTGAGCGAAGAAGAGAAGCTGGTGCGGAGCAGTGCGCGCCGATTCGTAACAGAACAGATTCAGCCTTTGATCCGTGAAGCTTACACGGCAGGTACATTCCCGCGTCAGGTGATTCCACAACTCGGCGAAATGGGCTTTCTCGGAGCGAACCTCGACGGGTATGGATGCCCCGGAATGTCGAATATCGACTACGGGTTGATCTTAAAGGAATTGGAGCGATGCGATTCTGGCGTGCGCAGTTTCGCCAGTGTGCAAGGAGCTCTGGTGATGTTTCCGATTCATCGCTTCGGCACTGAAGAACAAAAACAGAAGTGGTTGCCTGAACTGGCGGCTGGCAAACTGGTGGGTTCGTTCGGATTAACAGAGCCAGAGTTCGGGTCGAATCCTTCAGGCATGCTGACACGGGCCGAAAGGGACGGCGATGGATGGGTGCTGAACGGGAAGAAGACGTGGATTACAAACGGCGGCATTGCCGACGTGAGCGTAGTATGGGCGAGAACCGCAGAGGCTGTGCAAGGCTTTCTCGTCGAGCGTGGGATGAAAGGCTTTTCGACAAGCGACCTCCATGGCAAGTTATCGATGCGCGCCTCGGTGACCTCAAGCCTGATGTTTACGGATTGCCGGGTGCCTGACTCACACGTGCTGCCCGCCGCAAAGGGATTAAAGAGTGCCCTGCAGTGTTTGACGCAAGCCCGCTATGGCATCGGCTGGGGCGTCATCGGAGCAGCAGAGGATTGCTATGAGGCAGCCCGGCAATACACGATTACGCGGAAGCAGTTTGATCACAAACCGATCGCGTCGCATCAATTGGTACAAGAAAAACTGGCTGACATGATCACGGAGATCGCCAAGGCGCAACTCATGGCGCTGCATTGTGGGCGACTAAAAGACCAACAGCGCCTGAAGCCCGAGCAGGTCTCGATGCTGAAGCGGAACAACGTGGCGATGGCGCTCGATTGCGCACGCGTGAGCCGCGATTTACTTGGCGCGAACGGCATCATGGAAGAGTATCCCGTCATGCGTCACATGGCGAATCTCGAAAGTGTGAAAACCTACGAGGGTACCGATCACATCCATGCACTCGTGATCGGCGAAGCCGTCACCGGAATTGCAGCGTATAGCTAAACGAGAGCGGCCTTGAGTGCCTTCTTCATACTAGATTCAAAGCTCTCGAGAGAGACAGCGACGAGCTTTCGCAACTCGGGATCTTCAAAGTCCTTTCGGGCGGCATTGCCCTGGTACTTCAGCAACGCGTCGAGCTTCGATTGCCCGAGGGCATCGAGCATTCCGCGGATCGCCCGATAGTAGCCCTTCTGTCCTGGGATTTTGCGACAACCGGTGACAAGCGCAGCGAGGGTTTCGCCGCGGGTTTCATCGTCAACCCCAGGGTGCTTTGCGATCAGTTTGCCCCAGTCATCAAAGAAAGGCCCGAGAGGAAGCAATAGATCCGGAGACTGGCGCAATCCACGGATCGAACGCAGCGGATAGTGGCGATGTCCCTCAGCCGACATCACTTTCTTGTAAACGCGGGCGGCCTGCGCGAATACGCCACCGAACGGGCGTGTATTCTCATGAGCCAGCCGGCCGTAATCTTTGCGAACCGAATCGTACATCTCATGCTTGGACCAATAGGACAGTCCCTGATCGACATCACCAACGTTATGAGTGATCGAGGATGTAATTCGAAGGGCGTCGATCTCAAGGCCCTTGGTTTCGATCGCGGTAACGAACTCGATCGTCTCGCGGCGCAGCTCTTCGTCGATAGCGGTTCGCGCACGCTCGACGTACTCCTTGTCATCGTTTTTGAGAAAAGCCTGCAACGCCCCCATCAGCACGCTGAGTTGTTCGCCATTGTGACCCGACACCGGGCCGAGGCCAGCGACTTCGGTATAGCGCCGGGAAACCCCATTGAGGGGCCAGTGCATCGCCTTCAATGCGAACTCAAACATACGGCGGTGAGACTGTGGATCTTTGTTGTCACGCCAGAGCAAACCACGAATTTTGGAATCGACGTCCGTCGGGATAAATGTGGCCACGGTGGCGTGGTGCGCCGATAAACAAAGTGCGAAATAGTCTTCGATGTGCGCTGTTTGATCCTCGGGCAAAGTGTAGCCCTGACGGACCGAGCGCAGGATCGCCAGAAAGTCGCGATCAATCAGGCGAACCGAAGGCATGGGCTCCGGCTCGAGAAACAGAAATGGGGCGGTGTTTTCAACCCATTCGACTAGGGTTGCAGGACTGATGTAATCGAGCATTAAGGGTGCAATGGCCAGCGGGGTTGGCGCTTTTCACGAAAGGCTTTGATGCCTTCTTCAAAATCAAGACTGGAGAAATTGACTGCGCGTTCGCGCAGCGCCAGCGCCATCGCATCAGTGTCATTCAGATGACGCGACTCATGAACGAAGCGCATCCCTCTCTGGATTGTCCCTGTCGGGGCAGAGGCAAGAGCGTAAGCGATGGCTTCGCCTCGTTCTTCAAGTTCAAAAGGTGGCACTACTTCCTGCACCAGTCCCCAGGCCAGCGCCTCAGGGGTATTGAAGATCTTACTTGAGAGTGTGAGCTCCATGGCGCGGCGTGGACCTAGTGCATATTCAATCGAACGGTAAATGGCATAAGGCCACATCCCGATGCGGATTTCGGTCAACCCGAAGCTGGTGCCATGAGAAGCAATCGCAACGTGAGCATTGGCGACCAGGCCAAGACCACCCCCAAGGGCAGGCCCCTGCACGGCGCAGACGATTGGTTTCGTGAGGCGGGAGCCTAATGAAAAAAGACGGCCATGAACGGCGGTGACTTCAACGGCATTCGAGCTCATCGCCTCGTCAAGATCCATGCCTGAGCAAAAGACCTGACCCACAGCACGAAGATAAATCGCACCTACCGATTCGTCAGCCTCGGCGATCTCACAATGAGCGACCAGGGCTTCGCACATCTCTTGATTGAGGGCGTTGCGTTTGTCCTGGCGGTTCAGAGTGATTTCAAGTACTCGTCCGCGCCGATCCACATCGAGGAAGGAGGTCATTCTATCCTCCTAGCATCTCACTGTAGCCGTAGAAAAAGAACAGGCCTGGAAGTTGGCGTTGTCTCGTCCCTTGCAACACCAGCTCCAGACCTATTTGGAGGAAGAACCTCCGTATGGATAAGCGGCAAAAACGGAAAAAAAGAGACATAAAATTTCAAAAAAAATGAACGGACGCGAGGACAAGGTGAGCGGAGATAATGAAAAGGTGATTCGTTCATTACTTTTTGATTTGGGAAACGTTCTGGTCCCCTTCGAGATTCAGCGCGGCTATCAGGCACTCTCGGCAAACTCGGGATTGCCAGAAGAAATTGTAGCGGAGAGAATCAGAGATTCAGGCCTCTATTCGGTTTATGAATCCGGCGGGATTGAGACCGAAGCATTTTTGAACCGATTTTCGGAACTACTTGATTTGAAGTGTGATTTGGCGCAGTTCCGAGAGATGTGGAACTCGATTTTCCTGCCGGAGACGGCGACTAGCGAAGAGCTGATTATAGAGTTGAAACGCAAGTACCGGTTGGTGCTTTTGTCCAACACGAACGAGTTGCATTTCGGTTGGTTGCGGGAGCGCTATCCGATCTTGAACCACTTTGATGCTTACACGCTATCGTACGCCGAAAAGGCCATGAAGCCGGATGACCGGATCTATGCGGCGGCAGTTGCAAACGCGAAATGTGAGCCAGGGGAGTGTTTCTTTACCGACGACATCGAGCGGTATGTGGAAGGCGCAAGGGCGTATGGGATCGACGCTGAGCAGTTCGTGGGAGAGGCGCGACTGAGAGAACACTTGAAGGCGCGGGGAATCCTGAGCTAACCGAAGTTCAACCTGAAAAGAAAAATGCCTCCCGCCCAAAGGACGGGAGGCATTCGATTTAAGAACCAGCCAGTTTAGAAGAAATACTTCAAGCCGAACTGGATCGTGCGAGGATTCTGAACCTGCCCACCGACCTGGCCGATCGCACCCACGTTAGTGAGATTGAAGCCCGGAGGTGCCCAGGAGACGTGATTCAGCGCGTTGAAGAACTCCGTGCGGAATTCCAGAACTTGACGCTCGGTCACATTGAAGCGCTTGCCGATGGCGAAGTCCAGGTTGAAGAAGCCCGGACCCTGTTCAGTACCGATACCGCCGTTCCCGAAGAGGCCTTGGCCTGGATTGCCATAGGAGCAAGTGCCGTTGTTGGCACCCGGCGTCAGACAGAAGAATGCCTGGCGCTGGGCGAGATCGGTCGGCAGACCATAGTAATTATCAACGTTGCGAGCGCTGTCGTTGATCGTCAATGGCCGATAGTAGTTAGCGCGGACGTTGCCACGAACAGCCTGGTTAGTGCTGTCCTGGGCGCGAACCGTAACGGGCAACCCAGTGCGGGTAGCCATGTTGAAATTCAGCCCCCAGCCACCGAGCAGTGCTTCAGCGAACTTGTTGCCAACGAAGTTGAACTTCTGGTTGCGGCCCATCGGCAGTTGATAGAGACCACCGATGGTGAAGTTGTGACGGATATCGAAGAACGAACGGCCGCGATTGGAGCGACGGTCGTAAGCGTTTTGCCAGTAGGCACCTTCGCCCTGCGTGAAGCCCGACCCGTAGTAGCCGAGGTTATCGGTGAGGGTCTTGCCATAGGTGTAGGCAGCAACGAAGTCGAGGCCCGAAGCCAGACGACGGCGGCCCGTGACTTGCAACGAGTGATAATCCATCGTGGCCGAAGATTCCGTACGCGCGATGTTGCCGAGGTTCGGCAGCGAGTTACGCAGAGGACGACGATCATTGATGTTTGCCCAGGTTGAGAATGCGCCAGTACCGGGCAATGGCTGATTAGCTTCCACCGGAGCAACCAGATGTGTACCCTTCTGAGCAACGTAGCCGGCCGAAACAGAGGTGGAGTTATCAACCTGATATTCGACCGTGAGGTTGTACTGGGAAGTGGTCTGCGGACGCAGGTTCAAATCCCAGGCGCGGCCTTGGAGCTGAGGAGCGGTAACTCCAGGAGGACGGGGCCCGTCCAGAGTCACGTTTGTCGTAACGACATCGGAGAAGCCATTGCGAATCGTGCTCGGAATACGTGTGTCATAAGTGATGTCAGACTCAACGAAGAACGGCGGGTTCAGAGGCAGACGAAGGTTGGCACCGGTGCCTTCCATGAAGCTCTGGTAAGCGTAACCACCGCGAACCACAACCTTGTTGCTGAACATGCCCGGAGTCCAGGCGAAGCCGATGCGGGGCATGAACTGGAACGGGTATCCCTTGTAAAGGGCTCGGCCGAATTCGCCGCCTGGCTTAACGAGCTTGCCCGCGAACGTATCGACGTTCACTTGGCGATCAGCAACTTCATAGATCGGCTGCATGTATTCCCAGCGCAGGCCAAGGTTGAGGGTGAAGTTCCTGGCAACCTTATAGTCGTCCTGGACAAAGAAAGCAGAACGCCAGGAGCGATGGCCCCAGGCACCAGTCAAGGCGCCACGGCCCTTAGAGGCAAGAGCGTCCAGCAGGAAGTCAGCAAAATCCAGACCAGAGTAGGTGCCGTTGTAGCGGAAGACGCCCAACACGCCGTTATTTCCAGAGTAGTAGCGGTTCTGTTGATACCGCATGAACTGCCCACCCATTTTCAGGAGGTGCTTGCCCTTCTGCCATGTCAGGTTGTTGTAGTAAATGAACTTGTTGTCGTAAGTGTTCGACAGAGTTGCGAGCGAACCGATGCCGGTGAGCCCGCCGCCGATATTGACTGCGCTCAAACCAGCAATGGCCTGTCCGCCAGGGATGCCGAGCTTCTGGTTACCGTCGGTACCAAGTTGTCCCGACCAATCCACAGTGCGATCGATGATGCCGATGCGGGAGTATGCAACACGGGCTTCGTTCACAATGGACGGGGTGAGGGTGCGATTCCAGTTCAAAACGAAGGATTGAGTGGGGCCATCCTGTCCGCCAGTCATCGAGGTGGGAAGAGCTGCTGCACTTCCGAACTGCTGGTAGTATCCGCGCGAGTAGCGTCCAGAGATTTGATCCTTATCGCTGGGGCGCCAATCAATCTTCACGTCGCCTTGATCGTTATTGATGGTGTTGCGGCTGCTGGAACCGTAATTGTTGGTGACGCCCAAGGGGCCGACACCAACCTGGTTGGCCAGGGGATAAAGAGTGTTGTTCGCAAACAGGTTGCGAGCCACCGGGTTAAACCGGGACAACGGAATCTGCTTGTTCGGGAACTGCTGGCCATTCGTCGGGTCGATGATCGTATTGGGGAAGGCGCTCAGGTCGCCATTGCGCCATGCGGCGGGGGCGACAGATGCATTGGCCGGACCGCCAGTACGAGTCTTCGTGCCTTCGTAGTCGACGAAGAAGAAGAGCTTGTCCTTCTTGATAGGGCCACCGAAGGTGCCACCAAAGATGTTCTGGCGCAGATCGGCGCGGCGAGCCGTGGCTGCGCTGCGGTTGCGGAAGAACCCGTTGGCATCAAGGACATTGTTGCGGAAAAATTCGAAAACATTGCCACGGAACTGATTGGTGCCGCTCTTCAGGTTCATGACGACGGCTGCGCCGCCGGCATTGCCGAATTCGCCGGCCGCATTGCCGGTGATGACTTTCACCTCCTCAAGGGCATCGACGTTCGGCGAGTAGCCAACGCGATTGTCGATCGAGTCGTTCACGTCCACACCGTCGAGCATGAAGTTGTTCGTCTGCTCACGGTTGCCGTTCACGTAGGGACGCGCACCGAAGCGGCTGTTCATGCCCTCAGGATTGGGGCTGACAGCACCAGGAATCAGCAGCGTCAAGGCCACGAAGTTGCGGCTCTTCAGGGGAAGAGAGGTCAGCTTTTCGCTGGATAAGCTCGCGCCCGTTTGGGTGGATTCCGTTTGCAGCACCGGTGCAACGCCGGTCACCTCGACAGATTGGCTCACATCGCCGATTTCCATCTTCACATCGATACGAGCGATTTGATTGACTTCGATGCGGAACGGCCCAAGGCTTGCCTTCTTGAAGCCCGTGATTTCGGCAGACAGCTTATACTCGCCGATCGGAAGAAAGAGAATGTTGTAAATGCCGGCGTCGTTGGTTTTGGCCGGGTAGCTAATATTAGTTCCCGTGTTGACTGCGGTCACCTTGGCATTCGGAAGAACAGAACCGGACGGATCGGTGATGGTGCCGGTGAAGCTTCCAGTGATGGTTTGTGCTGATGCCACTGGGATCAGCGAGGTCAGAACGAGAAGAGCAAAGGTGAATAAACCTTTTCTTTTTAAACTCATAAGACTCCTTTCAATAGCACTAGTATAAGATTTTCTTTTGATTGTTACAATCTTGCTTTCCGTTCAGGACTATGCGTCAAACGGAAAAGTATGATTTCAAGAGCGCCAAGTTGATGATTTCCGGGACAACCCGGCTAAACCAGTGCTTGCTTGAGTTTGTCCGCGAATGGAGACGCCGACGGCTTGGCAGAAGGCTGCGGGGTGGGTTTGGGCGCAGGAGGCGCTTGGGGCTCCGGCTCCGGGTTAAGAAAGCGATCCTTTTTCAGAATCGACCTTTCCATGGCTGGCAGGAATGCCGTCCATTCCCCGGCGACGCTGCGATCCCGCTTGACGTGCTGGCGCATCGCTTCCATCTTCGAATCGAGGTTGTCGAGATGATGCAGAAGTAGCGCCTCAAGAAACATCGGTGTCTTCGGGCTCCCGTAGAGCAATTCGCCGTGATGGCTCAGAATCATATGCTCGACCAGAAGGCGCAGGCGTGGCGGAAAGCCGTCGATGGTGCGAGCCTTGTCGTCGATCATGCGGATGGCGATGGTGATGTGGCCGAGCAACTGTCCTTCGGTGGAATAGGAGAAGCTGCGGTCGTAGCTCAGTTCGTGGATCTTACCGATATCGTGCAGCACGACACCGGTAAGTAACAAGTCGAGATCCACTTCAGGATAATGCGCTGCCGTGAGGCGGGCCAGGTGAGCCAGGCTCAGCACGTGTTCCAGCAAACCACCCAGCCAGGCATGATGGATCGACTTGGCGGCCGGAGCGATGCGAAACTTCCTGGCGGTTTCGGCATCGGCAAACAGAGCTTGCAACAGAGCTTTGAGATGCGGATTGCTCAAGCCCTCGATCAGCGTCTCAAGCTCGGCCCACATGGTGTCGAGTCCCCGAGCCGAAACCGGGAAGAAGTCGCCGAGATCCACTTCGCGATCTTCCACCTTCTGGATGCGATGCACGGTCAACTGGGGCTTGTTCTGGAAGATCTGCACGCGCCCGCGAACTTTAACGAAGTCGTCGCGCTCGAACCCGTCGAGTACTTCTTCGACGTTGTCCCACATCTTTGCATCAATGTCTCCGCTGCGATCGCCGAGAGTTAAAGACAAATAGGGCTCGCCAGATTTCTTCTGGCGTACGTCCTTGGCCTGGACGAGAAACAGCGCGGTGATATCGGAGTTGGCCTGCAACTCGCTAACGAAAGGGCTCTTCATGGACGCGGAACCGCATGCCCGCCCGAAAGCAGGCACACCTCTCTATTTTACGGATTGGGACTTGGATGTGGCGCTGGTCTTGGTGCCAGGAATTGGCACCACCCAGAGGGCGCGTTTCATTCGGCGACGGCTGGCGACTTCTTCTTTGGAAACCGTTTCGGGCTTAAGCTGAGCCGGGTCGGTCCATGCCGTGTTCTTGCCGGGGGCCGCACCAGAATCAAGGAAGCCTTCCTTGATTTCGAGGAATGCATCCATGCGCAGCTTCGTCAGATACTCACGCATCTGGGGCTGGAACTTGGGCATGTACAGCTTTTCCATGATCTCGTTTTCGACCTGTTCGAGCTGCGCCTGGCCAGCCTGGTGGAAGTCCTCGACACGCAGAATCAACCAACCGTTCGGCAATTGAATCGGGTCGGTGACGAAATTCTTTTGCCCCTTGAAGACCATCGCTTCGATTTGCGCATTCAGCATGCCCTTCTTCATCCAGCCAAGATCGCCTTCTTCGTTGCGGGATTGGGCGTCGCTGAATTCACGCACGAGTACGCTGAACTTTTCGTTCTTCCTCAAGCGGGCAACAATGTCCTTGGCTTTCTTTTCGAGCCCAGCCACCTCGGCCGGAGCCTTGCCTTCGCTCGACAGAAGCAGTTCCCGCAGATAGATTTCCTCTTCGCGGACGAACTCCGTCTTGTGCTCTTCAAAGTACTTGGCGACTTCTTCCTTCTTGATGTTGATCTTGCCGCCGACTTCCTGGCGAACCACACGCTGCGTGATCATGTTGGTGCGCATTTCGTTCTTCCAGTCCTCAAATGTCTGGCCAGTCTGTTCGGTGACCATCTTGGCGAGGTCTTCCTGGTTGGCAAGCTTTGTACGAACCATCAAGTCTGCAATGTACTTGCTGATTTCGCTGTCGACACTGATGTTCAGCTCTTTGCCCTTGCTGGCGAGCAGGATACTGTCGATTTTGTCCCGCAGAATATTTTTGTCGGCGGTAGCCAAGGTCATATCGATTTCGGCCGCACTGACTTTGCGGGCCTTCATTTCATCGATCATCTGTTTGCGGGCGCGCGACAGATCGGCCGTAGTGATGATGTCACCGTTGACCTTGGCAACGATCTGTTGCACTGTAACCACTTCTGCCGCAAAAACGGCACACGACAACAACAATAGGAATGCAGGAATTCGCATGGAATGTAACGTCTTCATTGTACTCACCCTTAGAGGCGAGTGCCACCTGCACGTCTGCTGCCAACCTTCGCCACAGGTTCGCCATGCACTCCAACAGGCGCACTGGCATGCACCAAAAGCAGTTGAGCGACACCGATATAGCGCTCAAGAAATGCGCCCTCGCAGTAGCCAAGGTAATAATCCCACATGCGTTCAAAGCGCTTGTCAAAGCCAAGCCGCCTCACATCCTCAATCCGTTCGTGGAATTGCCGACGCCACTCGCGCAGCGTCCAGGCATAGTGAACCCCGAAGTCACTGAGATCCATCAGGCGGTAATGACCTGTCCTCGCCAGGCTCTTTTGAATCTCGACAATACTCGACAGCTCGCCGCCCGGGAAGATGTATTTCTGAATCCAGTCCGGACTCTTTTGATAAGAGGGGAACTGCCGGTCGTTCATCGTAATGGTCTGCAGAAGAATCGTGCCACCCGGCTGAATGAGCCGGTTGAAGGCATTGAAATAGTCGTCATAATGATCAAGCCCTACGGCCTCGAACATCTCGATCGAAACGCCCTTGGTGAAAGAACCCTTCAGGTGGCGATAATCTTCAAGAAGAATCGTAATGCGGTCTTCCAGCCCTGCGTTGCGAACGCGCTGTTGCGCGAGTTCGAACTGCCGCTGGCTGATGGTGGTCGTCGTGATGCGGCACCCATAGCGGCTGGCCGCGTGGATGGCAAAGGCGCCCCACCCTGTGCCGATTTCCAGCAAATGATCGTCTTCCGTCAAACGCAACACGCGGCAGATGCGCTCGAGTTTGTTCCATTGGGCCTGCTCAAGCGTGTCATCTTCACGCTCCCAAAGGGCCGAGGAGTACATCATGCTCTCGTCGAGAAACAATGCGAAGAATTCGTTAGAGAGATCGTAGTGGGCCTCGATGTTGGCACGGCTATTCTCGACCGTATTCCGCCGGCTCAAATGTTCCAGCCGGGCAAGCGCACGCTTGGCGAAACTAAACAGGGCATTCGAGCTGTCAAGCAAGCTCACATTGCGCACAGCCAGCCGCACAAGACTCGTCAAATCCGGGCTACTCCACGCGCCATCCATGTAGGCTTCGCCCAGCCCAATTTCGCCACCAAACAGAGCAGCGCGGTAAAAGCTGGGCGAATGAATCTCGATCATGGCTTCCAGGCCGTCGGCAGATTCTTCGCCGTAAACACTCAGACGATTGTTCTCAACGAGCGTCAGCCGCCCGCCCCGCAATTGCCGAAGAACTTTTTCGAATAACTTCCGTTCCATCGTGATTTAGTCCCGTTATGGTTTTGAAGGGTGCGGCACAAAGGGCACCCGCTTCAGATAAATTCGCAACGCTTCCCAATGGATCGCCGCGATGACCTTGAGGGTCATTAGAGGATACGTCACCAGAGCCCGATGCAGATTGGATGCGGTCCAAGGAATCCAGCTCATCGAGAGAGTCGCATCGAAAAATCGATTGCCCTGTCGGAAAGAATCGATATGAGCCACCAGTGTCGCCGCGGGGGCGCTCAGTCGAAACCCATATTCGTTGTCCATCGTGTTGAAGGGCGACACGTGCAATTGCTTGGTGACTCCGTCGGCGCGCAACCCATCGATCCAATAGTTGTGTTGCTCACCGAAGGTACTGTGAACTTCAGCCATTACATATGCAGGCTCGGTACCCTCCGGCTCGTAGCAATAGTAAAGAGAGATCGGATTGAAGCAATAGCCGGCGTAGCGCAGATGGGTGAGCAGATACATTGGCCCGCTGGGTAAAGTAATGCCCTGAGCCGCTGCATCCGCGGTCAGGCGCTGGCGCAACGAAAGGCCTGGGTCACCAAAATGGTCCTCTTCTCGAAAAGCAACCAGCGCCGGCTTGCCATAGCCACTCAGCGGGGAGACCCTCATCAATTCGGCCAGCCGGTCGATATCAAGAAACGCCATGAAGACGGAATACTCGAACTCATGCTCGACAGGATGGAAGCGACGGTGGCGAACCTTCCCCCGATACAAGCCAGGCGCTAAAGAATCTCGCATGGAACTCCCAAGGCTTGAGCCACGCGCAAGGAGCTCTTGTAGCCATCCTCGTGAAATCCGTTGAACCAGTAGGCGCCACAAAAATGAACACCGTTTGCGCCGCTGATTTCAGACCAACGAGATTGTGCGCGAACCGCTTCGAGAGTGTAGAGAGGATGCTGGTAATTCATGCGACGCAGGATTTTCGACGGATCGATTCGTTCCGTAGAGTTTAGCGTGACCAGATAGCGCTCGGGGGTATCGATGTTCTGAAGTCGGTTCATATCGTAGGTCAGCGTGGCCGGGGCGACCCGCTCTGGTGGGATGCGGTAATTCCAACTGGCCCAGGCAGCCTTGCGGCGCGGCAGAATGCTCGTGTCGGTATGCAACACCGCTTCATTGGAAGTCACGCGAAAGCTCTCGAGAATTTCTCGTTCAAGAGGGCTTGAGTCTCGCAGCAGCGCCAAGGCTTGCGGAGCATGGGCTGCAATGACTGCGGCATCAAAGCGCAATCCCTCTTCCCCATCCTGCTTCACTTCAACGCCGCCCTGAACGCGGGTCACGCTCACCACTGGTTTGCCGGCATGGATGTTGCCATCAAGCGGCGCGGTGAGCTTTGGAATGTAAACACTCGAGCCCCCTCGCAGCACCCGCCACTGCGGATGGCCAGAAATCCCAAGCAGGCCGTGATTATCGAAAAAACGGATCAGAGTCGCGGCGGGGAATTCCAGGACCTTGCGTGGCGAAGTAGACCAGATGGCAGCAACGGTCGGGTAGAGGTAGTAATCGCGGAACGCCGCCGAGTAACCGCGTTCTTCAATGAACACACCGAGCATCATGCTCTCGGCCTTGCCCTGGCGAAGCAACTGAAGCGCCTCGCGATTGAAGCGCAGAATATCGCGAAGGAGTTGCCAATGCGTTGGAGAAGCCAATCGCAGTGGGTTCGCGAAAAACCCGCTCGCCCCGCGGCTGGAGTATTCGAAGCCCTCATGATCGGTGACGCCCCAGCTCATGTCGCTGTTCTCACACTCCACGCCAATTTCAGCGAACAGCCGAATCAGATTTGGGTAAGTGCGGTCGTTGTGAACAATAAAGCCCGAATCGATTGGCCTTGGGCCCTGGCTCGTCTGAATAGAATGCGTGTGCGTGTGCCCACCAAGACGCGTGTCTTTTTCAAAAAGATGCATTTCATGCCGCCGGCTCAAGAGCCAGGCGGCGGTAAGACCGGAAATTCCACTCCCTACGACGGCAACGCGCATCTATCCACTTATGAGAAGCCTACTGATCGCGTTGTTTGGCGCGATTTTTGTCTCCATGATCTTTGTCACGGTCCGCACCAGTCTTGAGATGCCCATTTGGGAGGCTTTCGCCACCTTTGGGGACAACCCCTGGTCTCCCGCTACGTTGTGGGATGCATATTTCGGCTTCCTGACCTTTTATGTTTGGGTGAGCTACAAAGAACCCAAATGGCTTGGGCGCATCGTCTGGTTTGTTCTCATCATGACCCTGGGTAATATCGCAATGAGTCTTTACGTATTGATCCAGTTGTTTTCCTTAGAGCCAGACCAGGAACCTTGGACGATACTGGTTCAAAGGCGCGCAAATGAATCCGTTTAGCACTATTCCTTATTGGAAGGAGTTTCTCAACCTGACAACGCAATCCCTGCTGGTAGTCTGCGCATGGATGTTCATCTTGTGGCTAATTCATTTGCCGCTGAAAAACGCAGCGATCGTCGACGCGGGCTGGGCGATCGGGATTACATTGTGCGCTGGTTTTTATGCGCTCAACGGTTCGGGGGCGTTCTCACGGCGATGGCTGCTCGCCATTATGGTGCTCGTCTGGGGCGGCCGCCTCGCGCTGCACCTGTTGCTAAATCGCGTGATCGGGCATCCTGAAGAAGGCCGCTATGTCGAGCTGCGGCGCAAATGGGCTCCCAATATTGAGCTGAAGTTTCTGTTGTTTTTCGAGATGCAGGCAATCAGTTGCGTCGTATTGGCTTTGCCGTTCCTGCTGGCCTGCTTGAACTTTGATGCTGAATTCAATCTGTTCGACAAGCTTGCGATGATCACATGGCTGATTGGCGTCTCTGGCGTGACGATTGCCGACATGCAGCTCAACCGGTTCAAGCAGATGCCCGCAAACCAGGGGCAGGTTTGCCGGGAGGGCCTCTGGGCCTGGTCGAGGCACCCCAACTACTTTTTCGAGTGGCTGGTTTGGCTGAGCTACGGCCTTTACGCGTTAACTTCCCCCTGGGGATTTCTCGGCATGATCTCGCCAGCCCTCATGCTGCATTTTGTGCTTAACGTGACCGGTATTCCGCCGACCGAAGAACAGGCTTTGCGCAGCAAGGGCGATGCTTATCGCAAGTATCAGCAAGAAGTGAGCGCATTTATCCCCATGCCCCCCAAGAAAGCAGTTGAGGTCTGATGGCAGCATTTTACGAATCGTGGCTCGACCGGAATCTGATTCCAGACTGGCTCATTCGCACAGGCATTCGACGCCTTCTCCAGCAGCGACTGATTGAAGAAGCTGGGCGGGATGCAGCCGCCTGGCGAAGGGAGATCCGCACTAGCCCGCTTGCATTCCACACCACAGACGCCAACGCACAGCACTATGAAGTACCCACGGAGTTCTTTCTCAAAGCGCTAGGGCCTCGTCGCAAGTACTCATGCGCCTGGTATGAGACTGGCAGTGAAACGCTCACCGAGGCCGAAGAGGCGATGCTCTCGATCACCTGCAAACGGGCGCGATTGAACGATGGCGAGAGCATCCTCGAACTGGGTTGTGGTTGGGGCTCTTTGTCGCTTTGGATGGCGGAGAAATTTCCCTCATCGACCATCCTCGCCGTCTCGAATTCCAAAACGCAGAAGGCATTTATCGACAGCGAAGCAAAGCGAATGTGCTTCGCCAATCTTGAAGTGGTCACCGCCGACATGGTCCATTTCACGCCCGGTCGTCAGTTCGATCGCATCGTGAGCGTTGAGATGTTCGAGCACATGCGGAATTATGAAGAGTTGCTGCGACGAGTGGCCAGCTGGTTGAATCCGGGGAGCAGCCTGTTTGTGCATATCTTCACGCATCGCCAATTCGCTTATCCTTTCGAGACCGGCCAGGAAAACGACTGGATGGCGCAATACTTCTTCTCAGGCGGGCAGATGCCATCGCACGCATTGCTGGGCGAGTTTGATCGCGACCTGAAACTGGCTGAATCGTGGCAGATCAATGGGCGGCACTATGCTCAGACCTGCGAGGACTGGCTGGTTCGCATGGATGCCAACGAGGCCAGCATCAGGCAGTTGTTCAGCAAGTGTTATGGCCCCGCCGAGGAAACCCGTTGGATCGTGCGATGGCGCGTGTTTTTTATGGCCTGCGCAGAACTATTTGCCTACAAGAAAGGCTCGGAATGGGGAGTATCCCATTACCTTTTTGAAAAACCATGAACCGTAGAAATCTGTTGCTTACACTTCCGGCGCTCGGCGCCTGCGGACGCCGCGGATCGACTGGCACGATCGAAGGACGCTGGGAAGGCAGGCTCACCAATGGAGCCTCCTCAATGAATGTCAACTTCGACTTTGCCGCCAAGGCTGGCAACGCATTCGAATTCCGCTTCAGTTGCAGAGACCTGTTTTTGGCGACTCATGCAGTACAGACCTGGAAGCTCGAAGGCGGCCTGTTCCAGTTCACCTTGCCGCTCGTCGAAGGTCCGCGCCAATACCAGGGCGGATACGGCGGCCCGACTTTCGATGTCGAGTTCAAGCCGGCCGAAGAGAAAATTCACTTGCGGCGTCTGGGGCGGATCCCCACGCAGCCCTATCGCGAAGACGGTCCAGTCGACCTGACGCCGACACAACGCAGTGTTCGCGCCAAGGTCCAGGTTTTCAGTAAGAACGAAGCCCTGGCCCACTTCAACGCCGATCTGCTCGCAAGGCTGGGTATCGCCACCTCTTCCAAACCCCAACCGGGAGCAGGCTGGATCCTCACCGAGGACATGCCGATTCCTGTCTTGCCCAAGGAGGGAGCCCCTGAGTTTGTGATGTTGCTATCTCCCTCACACGAACGGATAACCTCAATCGCAGCCCTGCAATGTCCCATCTTTGTGCTGCTCGGTGAGGCGGATGGCCGCAATTCCAATCTCGAACGCGGCACGCGCCAGATCGCCTTCGACCTGCGCGAAGCACTCACAAAACAGAAGCGCAAAGACTACCAGATCTCGGTCATCCCCAAGGCAGACCAGACCTTCCGCGTCCAAGGCTACGGTCGTGAGTATCCTCGATTGACACCGGGACACATCGACCACTTCAGAAGGTTTCTCGCCCGGTTTGAGCCAAGCGGCGCGAATCTTTCCGATCCAGCCAAAAATTAACTCATACTCTCGCGAAATTCGACCTTCAAGGATTGAAATCCTATGAATCGTCTTTCATCACTGCCCAAGGCGGGTTGTGCCTTGATTTTCTGTGCAGCGCTTGGATGGGGTGCCACAAAAATTGTGGACCTCAAGCGTGATGTTCGCACCGCTAACAACGTTGTGACTGGGCAAGTAGATCGCATCTACAGCTATTACGCCCCGGATGGAGAGATCTACAGCGACATCACTCTCAGAGTGACTGCAGTTCTCAAACAGGACCTGGAAACTCCCTCGCAGATCACCTTCACGATCCCAGGCGGAATCGTCGGCGACGAGGGCGTGTTGTTCACAAGCGCACCTCACTTTGAAGCGAGCGAAGCCGCACTGGTTTTTCTTAGCACCAATGAAAAGGGGGGCTTCGACGCCACCGCGAAGTACGAGCTGGATGGTCGCTACCTGGGCGAAGTTCGCATGACCGCGAAGGAGCTTCTCTTTAAGATCCGCGAGGAACTCGAAGAAATCGGCGAGCCCGTTCGAGAGGCAGAATGGTCGCGCGCAAACGACTTTCTCTCGAATTCGCGAAAAAAATCGAGCGAACCAGAAGTCCAACTCAATGCTGGTGATGCCACTTGTTTCAACTTGATGGGCCCGAAATGGCGGACCAATAACCTGACCTACAAGCTGGATTCTACTTTGAGTTCGACATTCCGCACTGCGGTGATTGCCGCCGCGAACACGATCAGCAGCTCGGGTGTACCGATCCGGTTTACAAACAATTCCTTCAGCACTAATGTCATCAGCTACGGGCCAGTAACAGGTCAGGGAGTACTCGCACAGGCAAGGGTTTCCTTTCAGCCCGCCACGCAAACCATAGTCGGCTTCACAATTACCTTCAATCGTATGTTCCAGTGGAGCAGCTCGGGAGAGGCAGACAAGTTCGACATTGAGGGCGTCGGCCTGCACGAGCTTGGCCACACAGTCGGGCTCGACCACCCCGACCCAGCGATGTGTAACGATCAAACCATGTGGTTCAGCACAGGGCCAGCCAACACCTCCACGCGTACCTTTGAGGTAGGGGACCTTGCTGGCCTGCAAGCTCTGTACGGAGCGACCCCGCAACAAGCTGCCCCGCCTCCGCCACCTCCACCACCTCCTCCGCTCCCACCTCCATCGGGCCCTGCCCCAGCCCAACCCACTCTGACAGGTCTTGTGGTTTCGGGAACTCGCACCACAAACAGCTTGCTGACGTTGAATGTGACCGGCGGCACCTTTGAAGCAGAGCGGCTGCAGATGGTGATTCGTGGAGGTGGGTGCCCATCGTCCGGCTCTGTCATCGCAACCTCATCGCTGCGCAATCGAACCGCCACCACAGCCACCGGATCCTTCACACCTCGATCTGGCGGACTGTTCCTCGTCACAATGCGGAATACCGCAATTGGCGCAGAATCGGATTCATCGCTTACCTTTAGCGTTGCGATCGGGTCAACGCGCTAGATCAGGTGGCCAAGCTTCTCGCGCTTAACATCCAGGTAGTCCTTTGAGTGAACACTGCCAACCGCAATGGTCGGGACCCGCTCGACTACCTGGATTCCAGCATTTTCAAGCGCGGCAATCTTGTCCGGATTGTTCGACATCAGCCGCACGGCTGTTACCCCAAAGTGACGACAGATAGCTGCGGGCAGGCGGTAATCGCGTGCGTCTACCTCAAGCCCTAGTGCCTCATTTGCCTCCACGGTATCGGCTCCCTGGTCTTGCAGTTGATAGGCTCGAAGCTTGTTGATGATACCGATGCCACGGCCTTCCTGCAGCTCATAGATCACCAGGCCCCGGCCATCACCGCCGACCACCGCCAAAGCCATCTCCAGCTGCTTTCGGCAATCACAGCGCAAGCTGTGAAAGACATCCCCGGTCAGGCATTGCGAGTGGATCCGCAGGATGGGAGCGGGCTGTCCAGTGAGGTCTCCCATCACCACCGCAACGGCTTCCTCCCGTACTCCACCCTGCACCCATTCAAATCCATGGATGCGAAACCGGCCGAACTCTGAGGGGAAATCTGCTTCCGCAGCGTGAACTAGCTCCATAATGGTGGGGACAATTCCATTATGGTCGAACCGGCCTTCATCCTGCTGCTTTTCAATTTAGGCGTCGCCGCTAGCCTCGCCTCAATCCTGTCGCGCATCCCCGCATTTCAGCGCATGTTGCTGCGCGAAGAACGCACGGTGACACAGCGGCTCGAGATGGCGCTCGCCTTCGGCTCCATCTTCGGTGCGGGTGCGGCGGCCAGGGTTTTTACCGGCTCCTATCAGGCGGCCGACCTCACGATTGCGGGTGCCTATCTTGCCGGCCTGATGGGTGGCTACGTCACGGGCATGGTGAGCGGAATTCTGATGAGCCTGCCGGCAATGTTCGCCAATGAGCTACTAGCCATGCCGCTCTATGCGGGCATCGGCGTGCTCGGTGGGCTGATTCGAGATTGCGCACCCGGCACCGAAGAGATCTGGCGATACTCGCCCGTGTTCGACATTCTCGGCTCGTGGCGCATGCTTCGCAAGCCAGCCATGATTCCGCGGCTCGGCTACCGCATTCTGATCACGATCGGGTTGCTCTTCGCCGAAGGCCTACGGTTGTTGGGGCAATCGATGTTCCGCTCGCGCGCAATCTTCAGCCCCATCCAACTCGACACCGAACCTCTCCTGCCCTGGATCAGTGCACTATTCGGAACCTCCGTGCTTTGCGCATTTCTGCCGCTCAAGATCTGGAACACAACGCGGATGGAAAGCAAACTGTCCCTCCAGCAACGATTGATTGCCGAGGCGCGTCTCGCCGCGCTCACCAGCCAGATCAACCCCCACTTTTTGTTCAATACCCTCAATAGCGTCTCCTCGTTGATCCGCCTTGACCCAGACCGGGCTCGCGCCATGGTCTACAAGCTGTCCAACGTGCTGCGTCGCGCGATGAAAAACACCGACACGTTTTCGCCCCTCCGCGACGAACTTGCCTTTATCGACGATTACCTTTCCATCGAGATGGTGCGATTTGGTGAGAAGCTGCGGTTTCTGCGCGAGATCGCCCCAGACACTTTGAACGTGCCCGTCCCCGCCATGGTGCTACAGCCGTTGATCGAAAACTCAATCAAACATGGCTTGGCCGGCAAACTCGAGGGTGGCACCATTTGGCTGCGATCACGCATGCTGGAAAGCGGCCGACTGCTGCTCGTCGTCGAAGATGACGGCGAGGGAATTCCCGAAGAGAAGATGGAAGATCTGTTCGGAGCATCAAGCGGCATCGGCGTCTCGAACGTCAAAGAGCGGCTTGAGGTGCTCTTTGGAGAGCACTACCGTATGAGCGTCGACAGCCGGCTCGGACAAGGCACTCGAACCGAAATCGAAATCCCAGCAAGCAAACCCACGCAAGCTCAAGTAGACTATCAAGTGATTTGAATCAATTAGAAGGACTTCTCGAAAACTGGCGAACCGAGCGCCTACCGGTTACAATTGCCAATCGAACCCGTCGCGTCTATGACCTGCTGGCACGCGTCTATCCGATCTCCAGCTATCTGTTTCACGCCCGTGCACATCGCCTGGCGCTCGAACTTGCAGCGATCGAAAACGGAGAGAAGGTGCTTGAAATCGCTACCGGCTCCGGCGAAATGTTCTCAAGAATTGCCGGGGGCAACGCCAAGGGCCTGAACGTCGGGCTGGATTTGTCACCTTCGATGGCGGCTCGTACCTTGGGGCGACTCCGGCAGGAACATCCAGAGGTGAATTGCACGATTGAGGCTGCCGATTCACGCCTGATGCCGTTTCGCGATCAATCTTTCGATCATGTAGTTTGCTGTTATCTGCTGGAATTACTCGCCTCGAATGACATCGTACGCACCCTGCACGAAGTGCAGAGAGTATTGAAGCCGGACGGCAAGTTCACGCTGATCATGATTGGCCAGAACCACGAGTCTTTCAATCAGGCCTACCGGATCGCCTCAAAGGTAGTTCCGGCATTTCTCGGTCAGCAGATGGATCGCCGCGGGCCTGAGATTCTTGAAGCCTGCGGCTTTGAGATTGAGCAGACCCGCACGGTCACTCAAACCCTTTACCCTTCACGAATCGTCGTCAGCCGCCATAGCTAGCGAGGCGCCATGCGGAGCGCCCCATCAAGGCGCACTACTTCCCCATTCAGCATGCGGTTCTGAATCATGTGCAGAGCCAGGCTCGCGTACTCAGCCGGATCACCCAGGCGAGCCGGAAACGGAACCGTCGCTGCCAGCTGCTTCATCGCCTCTTCGGGCAAGCCCGCAAGAAGTGGCGTATGGAACAACCCAGGCGCAATCGAGAGCACGCGAATTCCGAAGCGGGCAAACTCACGAGCCAATGGCAATGTCATGGCTGCCACAGCACCCTTGGAAGCAGAATAAGCCGCTTGGCCAATCTGCCCATCAAAGGCTGCCACTGAACTGGTGAGAACGATCACGCCGCGCTCACCATCCGGTCCGGGCTCGTTCTTCGCCATCATCGCCGCCGCCAGTCGCACGACATTGAAGGTACCCGAGACATTCACCTTCATAACCTTATCGAATCGTTGTAGATCGAGTGGGCCTTCTTTACCAAGCGCTCGTTCCGCCGTGGCGATTCCGGCGCAATGGATGACGATATCGACACGCTCGGCTTCATCAAGCGCAGCCAGCACATCGGCTTCGTCGCAAACGTCAGTACGGCAAAACTGAATCAGAGCCCCGAGCTCGTGGGCCAGCGCCTCACCTTTGACCTCGTTGAGATCCGCAATTGTCACGGCAGCCTGCGCCGCAACCAACGCCCGGACACAAGCCTCGCCGAGTCCCGATGCGCCTCCCGTCACAAGAGCGTTGCACCCGGCCAGTGTCATCTAGTGGCCCTCAGCCTCGAGAAACCGTTCTGCTTCGATCGCAGCCATGCAACCCGCGCCAGAGGCGGTGATTGCCTGTCGGTATTGACGGTCCTGAACGTCGCCGGCGTGGAAGACAGCGGGGATGTTCGTCCGCGCGCCGCCGTGGCTCAGCAGATAGCCTTCCTCGTCCATATCCAGTTGCCCCACAAAAGGCTTCGTGTTCGGAATGTGTCCAATCGCCACAAAGAATCCGTCGACCTCTTCACGCCAGGTCTCGCCGGTCTTCACGTTGCGCATGTTCGCTGCACAAACCACACCCGTCTCGTTGGCCAGCACTTCGTCAACAACGGTGTTCAGCACTACCTTGACCTTCGGGTTTGCAGCCACACGATCGATCATGATCTTCGAGGCACGAAATTCTTCGCGACGATGCACCAGCATCACGTCAGAGAAGCGCGTCAGAAAGTTCGCTTCTTCCATCGCGCTATCGCCGCCGCCCACCACCATAATCTTCTTGCCCCGATAAAAGAACCCATCGCAGGTGGCACAGGAGCTAACTCCTTTGCCGATCAGATGCTGTTCTCCGGGAATCCCCAGCCAGCGCGCACTCGCGCCCGTCGCCACAATCAAAGTGGAAGTCTCAATCCATTCGCCGTCAACACTCAGTCGGAAAGGGCGCTTCGACAAGTCCGCTTCAACAACCGTGCCGAACCGGTATTCTGCACCAAACCGCTCAGCCTGGATCTTCATGTTCTCCACAAGTTGCGGGCCCATGATCCCTTCCGGGAAGCCAGGGTAATTTTCCACCTCTGAGGTGATCGACAATTGCCCGCCCGGTTCCTTGCCCATCAAGACCAACGGCTTCAGGCCAGCCCTCGCGGTATAAATCGCTGCGGTGTTGCCCGCGCAGCCCGAGCCAAGAATCACGACTTTATGCACTAGTCAACAGTTTACAACCGCCGACGCCCGCGCCAAAGCATTCCCATCAGTCCAGCGCCAAGCATCGCCCAAGTTGATGGCTCAGGCACTGCCCCATCGAGCAGGTCGTTACCGCACGCCGACCCCGTGAAATAGGGAGTCAATGACCCATCATTCACACCCACCAGAAATTGATACCAGTCAGATCCCTCAAGCGCAGGGCCATTCAAATTGAAGGTCACGGTGTATTCCGCCATCGGGCAAACCGTCTCGGTGCATTCCCCATTGAAGTAGATTTGAGTTGACCCGGATTGCAATGCCTGTACCGTAGATCCGCTTGTCATCCGCACGGTCCGTCCCGTGCCAAAGAGGGAAGGATTCGTGCCTGGCGTCAAGAACTGATTTGAAGTGATCGTTTGAACACCGCCAGTGATTTGATACAAATCCCCATCGTCAAACAAGCCATTCCCCATCGGATTGCCATTCACGTTGCCAGGGCCGCCGTGATCGACCAGCGGAATTCCGTAGCGAATCACCCCGTTCTTCTTGAAGAACAAATCCGCCGCATGCAGTGCCGAAACCACTCCGCCAGTATTGAAATTGTAAGGAGCAATTGTCGAAAGATTGCCAATTGCCGGCGACGGCCCCCCGTAGTTGAACTTGAGCACCGCAGTGAAGGCGCCCGTGAAACCATTGGCATCACGAATCGCGTCCACCTTCACGCCTTGAATCATGAAGTTTTCCCGTTTGCCTACCAGGTACGGATCCAGACCTGAATACCAGGCGCTGTTGTTGTACTCAAGGGGTACGGCCATCAGACTCTGGACAAGCAAAATACAAAAGACGAGATAAATGCGCATGAAGAAAAAACGGACCATGTAATTGTTCTACCCGAGATTTGCAGTGGGCGGAACACAAGCCGCAACTAAGAAAAGTGATTTTGTACTATGCGTACTACCGCAGCGCGATGTAGGCAAGCCAACTGCATACATAGGCGAGCACTCCCATGTACAAAAACTGCAGAATCGGCCACTTCCAACTGGCAGTTTCGCGCCGCACAACCGCGATCGTCGAAATGCACTGGAGCGCAAACGCAAAGAAGATCAGCAATGCCACAGCCGATGCCATGTTCAGATCCTGCTGCAGTGCACGCTGCAACCCGAGGTCGTCCTGATCGCCTTGAATTCCGTAAATCGTACCGAGCGTTCCCACGATCACTTCACGCGCCGCCAGCGAGCTAATCAGCCCGACGCCAGTCTTCCAGTTGAATCCCATCGGCGCAATCGCAGGTTCAATCAGCTTGCCCAATTGTCCTGCGTAGCTTTGCTCCATCGCTGGGGCAACGCCGTTCTGCAGAGGCAGATGGGCCAGCGTCCACAACAGCACCATCGTGAAGAGAATCGTCGTCGAGGCGCGCTTCAAGAAAACCTTGGCACGATCGAGCAAGCGATAAAGGATCGAACTCAGCCGCGGCGCGCGATAAGGGGGAAGCTCAATCAGGAACGGCGTCTTCTCCGATTTGAAAATCGTGCTCTTCAACAGCCGTGCTGTCGTTGCCGCTGCCACAAAGCCCAACACATACAGCCCCAACATCATTGCGGCACGCGTGCCAAACAGCGGGCCGAGTAGCGGACGGTCAGGAATGAAAGCCGCAATCAGCATCGTGTAAACAGGCAGCCGCGCAGAGCAGGTCATCAGCGGCGTCACAAGAATGGTTGCAATGCGGTCGCGTTTGTTTTCGATAGTGCGCGTCGACAGGATTGCCGGGATCGCACAAGCATAGCCGCTCAACAGCGGGATGAAGCTCTTACCCTGCAAGCCTACCTTTGCCATAGTTCGATCTGCGATCACGGCGGCTCGCGCCAGATACCCGCTATCCTCAAGCGCCGCAATGAACGCGAACAAGATCAGAATCTGCGGCAGAAATACGATCACGCTGCCCACGCCGCCCCAAACGCCCTCAACCAGCAGATCGCGATACCACGATTCCGGCATCAGAGTTGCAATCCACTGCCCGCTGGTCTGGATCGAAACCTGCACCATTTCCATCAATGGCTTGGCGAACGTGAAGATGCTTTGAAAAACCGCCAACACGACGAGCAGAAAACTGAGCGGCCCCCAAACCGGGTGCAGCACGATACGGTCGAGCCGGTAAGTCCATTCCGGCGGCGCCGGTTGATTGAAGCCCGAACCAGCCGCCAGCTCACCACTCCAGCGGCGGCAACTCGGCATGTTATTCAGAACCGGCAATTCAATCCGTTCCGGTTGCGGAATCGTCTTGGCCAGAAACTGCCTGACGGCCTCCACGCCGCTCCCGTGCACTGCGCTCGCCAGCACCACCGGGGCACCCAGCTTCAAGGCCAAAGCCTCCGCGTCCACGGCACCACCACGGCGCTCCAGATCGTCCGACATGTTCAGAATCACCAGTGTCGGAATCCCAAGACTCAACACCGGGGCTGCCAGCATCAGGTGCCTCGCCAGGCTCGTCGAATCAAGAATCAGCAGGATCGCATCAGGCTTTTCGAGATCCGGCATCTTGCCGTGGAGGACGTCGTGCGTCACTTGTTCGTCCTCTGAGCGCGGTTCAAGCGAGTAAACGCCCGGCAGATCGATCAAGGTCACTTCACGAGTCAAATCCACCCGCGCCGTCCCGATATGTCGCTCCACGGTCACGCCAGGATAATTCGCCACTTTCTGGCGCAACCCCGTCAAACGGTTGAAAAATGTCGATTTACCCGTATTCGGCGGACCAATCAGCGCAACTAGCTTGTGTCCTGCCGGGTTTATGATGGGAGAGACGGTGGCCGAACTGGGGTGACAGGATTCCATGCTCTTACCGGGGCACATCCAGCACTGTGATATTCAGGGTGGTTTCTCGTCTCAGGGCGATTTCGGTGCCATCCACGCGGTACACAGTTGGGTCACCGGCAGGTGCCACATGGGCCGCTTCGACGATACATCCCGGAATCATGCCCATTTGCATCAAGCGCAGGCTCATATCGTCCGATAGATGCAAGTGGCCAAGGAGCGCCTGTTCGCCAATTCGCAGTTGAGCCAGAGATTTTGCGGGGAGACTCACTTGTTAGTTAAATCAAAGTATATCTTGAATACCATTGCCAAAGCGCCGTTTTACTGCGGTCTGGCCGTTCTGGCGCTTGTAGCTCAGATGCAGGCGCAAGTTCTGGATAATAATTTCCTGAATGGCCGTTACGGCTTCCGCCAGCTTCTCATCGCCACCAATAGCGCTGGCCAGCCAATCGAGGCGCGTAGCTTCGTCGGGGTGATCAGTTTCGATGGCCGCGGGTCATTTTCCTTTCAGGGCACCCGAAATTCCGGCAACAATCCCCCCGCCCCCTTTTCGGGTGCTGGCTCCTACAGCGTTGCGGCAAGCGGGCTTTGCACGATGACAAGCCCCCTCGACCTCAACGCCAACCTCAACGCCCGCCTCGCCACCGGCCTGCTGCTTGGAAGCACCACGGATTCGGCCGGCAACAGTTTCGATATCTTCGCCGCAGTGCCTCTGCCACAGCAGACGGTTTCAAACGCTGCCGTCACAGGCGCTTATGCTGGCGTTTCCATCGAAGTTCCCGGTGGCTTGTTTTCGAGCATCAAAAACAGCTTCTTCCGCTTCACCTCCAACGGCCAGGGCAGCCTGGGTCAGGTAAACACCTCGGGCCAGACGGTCACCAACGGCAAACGCGTGCTGCAACAATCCATCGGGCCGAGCACCTACAGCATTTCGGGCGACGGCTCCGGCCAAATGATCTTCCCCATCACGGCTCCGTTTCCCTCGTCCACGCAATTGCTGCTCGGTGATAAACAGATCTTGGTTTCCGCCAATGGCGACTTTGTTCTGGGTGGTTCTGTCTCCCAGGGCGCTCACGACTTTTTGTTTGCCATTCGGTCCGCAGCCGCTGGTGCAACCCCGCGCAACTTCACTGGCCTCTACTTCTCATCCGGCCTCAAGATCGATCAGTCCCGCCCATCCACTTACAGCGGAGCCATCAATGGGCTCGGCACAGGCAAGTCCGTCTGGACCCGCCGTGTCCGCCTGCCAGAAGGCAACGTCGATTCCACCGCCGTCAATGACTACACACTCGGCACCGACGGCGTCGGTTCCATGATGAGCAACCGCTTCGTCATCGGCGCCAACAACAACGCTTTTGTTGGAGCGGGAGTTTCCTTCGTCGATTCTGACAACTACGAGATCTTCTTTGGGGCAAAAGCGCGTGACCTCAGCGGCACTGGTGTGTTCCTCAATCCCGCCGGAGTGCTCAACGGGGCGAGCTTTGCTCCCGTGGGCAACCCAATCGCGCCGGGCCAGTTCATCGGCCTGTTTGGCACCGGCATGGGCCCAACCACCCCCGTTGTCGCCTCCTCAGTTCCCTTCCCCACTACGCTTGGCGGCGTCAGTGTCACCGTACAAGGTCGGCCTGCACCACTCTACTTTGTCAGCGCCAATCAGATCAGTGCACTGGTCCCCTTTGCCACCTCCGGTACAACGGCCGACATCATCGTCCGGCAAGACAATCAGGAATCGAACCGCGTCACGGTACCAGTCAGCCGCATGTCTCCCGGCATCTACTCGAATACACAAAACGGCATCGGCCCCGGCGCGATCCTCAAGGCGGATTTCTCCGTCGTCACCCCCGCCAATGCGACTCGCCGCGGCGACACAGTACTGGTCTATTTGACAGGCCTGGGCGCACTGAATCCTGCGCTTGCCGATGGCGCGGCCGCCCCTTCAACATCACTCACCCGCATCACCGATTCTCTGAACGTCTACGTCGGCGGCCAGCGCGCTACCGTAAGCTTTTCCGGTGCTGCCCCAGGCTTCGCCGGCCTCTACCAGCTCAACATCGTCATCCCAGCCAACGCCCCGATCGGCTCCGCCGTGCCACTCGCCATCGAAACGGCGAGCAGCTTCCACGACATGGTCGACATCGCCATCCAGCCCTAAGACAGAAAAGTAAAAAGACAGAAAAGTAAAAAGACAGAAAAACAAGAAGCAACCCCATTCCGGGGTTGCCTTTCATCCATTGAAGATTCGTTTCGCTTAGCTGAAGCTGGCCAGCCCGGCGGCTTCGTCGTCGAACACTTCAAACACCGTGTACAGCTTGGTGATCTGCAACAAGTCCTGCACGCGCTTGGTCAAGCCGAGCAGCTTCAGGCGGCCACCGGCATTTGATACCGTCGTAAAGCCGCTCACCAGTTCGCCGATGCCAGAGCTATCGATGTAGCTCACTTCGGACAGGTTCAGAAGCACCTTCTTGTCGCCCTTGGTTACCAGGTCTTTGATCGTGTCGCGGAATGCGCTGGATCCTTCGCCCAGGGTGATGCGGCCTGCCGCATCGATTACTGTCACATCACCAACCTGACGGTTGGTCATTGTTACGCTCACAGTGTTTCCTCCTTCGGAATCAAATTGAAAATCTAAACTTCGCCCAACCGCTTCACCATCCGGACGAGGGTGCCTTGGGGAACGCGCGCCGCGTGTTCACATTCGTCCATGAAGGCTCGCATCAACAACAATCCGCGCCCAGACTGCTTCAGCAGGTTCTCCTGAGCGAGCGGATCCGGTACATCAGTGTCCTTAAATCCATCCCCTTCATCCCCGATCGTCACCGCAAGAGTTCCAGGCATCGCTTCCAGCTTCAGGTAAACCTTCTTGCGCGCATTGTATTTGTTCCCATGCGCCACCGCGTTCACCATACATTCGCGCACAGCCATCGAGATCGAATTCTGGTCGTCTTCGCCGAAACCAAACTTCCGAGCCAGATCAAGCGCGTTCTGGTCCGCAAGGTCCACGCTGTCTAGCGTCGACTCAAGCTGGTATTCCTGGATTTCCTGTTCGAATGAAGCGCTCATGCGTTCCGCCTGTACTCTCGACCGGAAAAAGATTGAATGCTTAGCTTGTCAGGCAAAGTGAGTGGCTGTCAAGTGGGGTTCGGCGGAGTTTTCTGGGGCTAAGGTCCCAGAACCCTTCCCACAGGGCTAATGAACCGACGCACCCTTCTATAAGGCAAACCGAGCATTCTGGGATTTTCCGGTAACACCGATCCCTCTACCAGAATCCAAAAAGTTCGTCCCAAATGAGAAAACTCACACCGTTGTTCCTGATTGCGGTCGCTTTGACCGCCCAGACCCCCGTCCCCGGAAAGCTCCTTGTTGGCTTCAGGAGTTCAATCAACGACTCCCAGGCTTCCGCCATCATTCAATCGAATGGCGCGCGCGGCTCAAAGAAACTTGGCAATCTGGCTGTCCATCTTGTCGATTCGCCACCCACAGCCAACGCCAACGCCTTCGCAAACGCTTTCCGTAACCGTCCAGAAGTCGAATTTGTCGAACCCGACATGTATATCCCCCCGGTCCAGATCACGCCGAACGATCCTTCCGATTCGCAGCAGTGGCACTTGCCCAGAATCCAGGCCCCCACGGCATGGCAAACCACCAAGGGCTCAACAGCGATTCGCGTCGCCATCCTCGATACCGGCGTCGATGCTTCCCACAGCGATCTCAGCTCTCGCATGGTCCCCGGTTATAACTTCTTCGACAACAACACCAACACCACCGACGTCCAGGGCCACGGCACTAAAGTAGCGGGCACAGCCAGCGCCACCGGCAACAATGGCATTGGCGTGACCGGCGTCGCCTGGGATACCCTGATCATGCCGATCCGGGTTGGAGATTTCAACGGCAGGGCCACCTACTCCGCTCTCGCGAGCGGCCTAAACTGGTCTGCCAATAACGGCGCCCGCGTCGCCAATATGAGCTACGACGTCACCGGCAGTGCCACAGTCGCTTCCGCCGCTCAATGCTTCTAGGGCAAAGGTGGCGTAGTGGTGAGTTCGGCTGGCAATTCCGGCACTTTCAGCTCGCTGCCCGCAAATCAATACATTGTCACCGTGAGCGCCACCGACCCCAACGACGTGATCTACTCCTGGTCCACCACAGGCGATTGCGTCACCCTTTCGGCGCCCGGCTGCGTTGTCACCACCTTCAATGGCAATGGTTACGGCAGCGCTTGCGGCACATCGTTTTCTTCCCCCGTGGTTGCGGGCGTCACCGCCCTCATCCTCTCGGCCAACCCCAATCTCACACCCACTCAGGTGGTCTCGATCTTGCGCTCCACCGCCGATGACCTTGGTCCCGCCGGCCTCGATACGACCTTTGGCTACGGCCGTGTCAACGCGGCCCGCGCTGTGCAGCAGGCCATCTCAACAACCGCCAACTCCACTCCCCCTCCTCCGCCACCCCAGCGCAGGACTTAACCGCACCCCAGATCTCCATCCTCTCGCCGGCGCAGAACTCAATGGTCAGCGGCAATGTTGCCGTCACCTTCCGCGCCACGGATAATGTCGCCGTAACCCGAGTCAATCTATTGGTCAACGGTGTGGTGGTCGGTTCTTCCACTTCCGCTCCCTTCACAATCCGCTGGAATACCCAAAAGATCAGCCGCGAATCCTATATATCGCAGGGACAGGCGTTCGACGCAGCAGGCAACTCCGCCGGCTCTGCCACAGTAATGGTGATGCGTTAAAGAAAAGCAAAAGGCCCTTCTTTGTGTTTCCACAAAAAAGGGCCTCTTTGGTTTGATCTACTTCTTAGCGGCGTCGAAGCAATCCGGCGAGGATAATCGAGCCACCGAGCAAAGCAAACGAGGAAGGTTCTGGCACCGGGTTTTCGCTCGTAGGCGTACCATTCGGGTTACGCACATCAAAGGATCCGAGATCCCCATCTTTGCGCCAGTCGTCAATGTATTCGTTGTTGTCGACTGTTGTACCGTTATCCAATTAATTCTTTAAGAAAAGATTCTTGATGTGAATCACATTATTGATGGATCCACCGCTCGTCAAGTTGACGCGAAAAACGAAACTCAGAAAATCTCCCTTGTCAAAGAGAAATGGAGCGGTGTTGGAAGCGCAAAATCGGGCGGTGCCAGGGGTCGGAGCGGGATCGCATCAGACTTTCAGACTTCCAAACACCACCCCACTACTCCTTACCCGGCCAGGAAGGAGAACCTCAGCCAAATTTCAGCGATAATCGTCACAACGTGACTCCCCAGGTTTCCCTCGACGACCTCCGCCAGTTCCCTGCCTTCGCCGAGCTCCCCGCCGATCAATTGCAATGGCTTCTCGACCGCTGCGAATACCGCGAATACCACTCCGGCGAATTCCTCGGCCACGCGGGCGATCCCGCCAACCACATGTTCATGATTCTCGAAGGCGATTTCATTGTCCGCAACGATGCGACCGGTGAAGCTGTCTTCCAGGCCCGCAAAGGTGCCATCAGCGGCGCGCTCCCCTTCTCGCGCATCACCCACTACCCGAACCCGGTCCGCGCCAACAGTTTCATTCGCATGGCTGCAATCCATCGCGACCACTTCCCCGCCATGTACCTCGCCGTTCCCGACGTCATCCCCAAGCTGGTCGCCATCCTTACCGACCGGGTTCGCGAAACCGCCCGCGCCACCACGCAAACCGACAAACTCGCCGCCATCGGCAAGCTCTCCGCCGACCTCGCCCATGATCTCAATAACCCCGCCGCCGCGACCCGCCAGGCCAGCACCAGCGCCAGGCAAATTTTCGATTGCTACCGCGACACCCTCGACCAACTCGCCAACCGGTGCGCCAACAGCGAAGTCTACGAGCAGGTGCGCAACCTCGAAGCCAAAGCCTCCGTCGCCGTACTCGATCCCAAACCCATCGACTCGCTCACCCGCAGCGATCTCGAGGAATCCATCGTCGCCTGGCTCGAATCGATCGGGATCGCAGAGCCTTGGCACATTGCTTCCGCCTTCGTCAACGCCGGCTTCAATGTCGATAGTCTCAATCGCGCCACCGCCACCTTTTCCCCCGAAATCCGCGAGTTGGCCCTCCACCGCGTTGCCGCCGCCATCGAACACGAACAGGTCCTGGCCCAACTCCAGAACGCCACCTCCCGCATCAGCGACCTCGTCTCCGCCATGAAGAATTACTCCTTCATGGACCGCTCCTCCACCGCCGAAATCGACCTCAATCAGAACCTCGAAAGCACGCTCACCCTCTTCAGCTTCCGCTTCAAATCCGGCACCCATCTCGTCCGCAACTACAGCCCCGATCTGCCCAGAATCTGCGGCCACGGCGGCCAGCTCAATCAGGTCTGGACCAACCTCGTCGACAACGCTCTCGACTCGCTCGAAGCCATCAAAACCCCGCAGGCCACCCTCACCGTCACCACCAGACTCGAAATCGAAACGGTCCTCGTCGAGATCACAGACAACGGCCACGGCATCCCCGCCAACATCCTCGCCAGAATCTTCGACCCCTTCTTCACCACCAAGCCCCAGGGCGAAGGCACCGGCCTCGGCCTCGACACCGTCTATCGCATCATCCGCCAGCACTGTGGCGACATCCGCGTCACCTCCGAGCCGGGCAACACCGTCTTCTCGATTCGCTTGCCCTTGCCCAAGCCCAAATGATCCACCTCGAGCAAGTCTGCTTCCGCCGCGGCCCCTCGGTCATTCTCGATCACGTCACCCTCGCCTTTGAGAACAACCGCCGCACCGCCTTGATCGGCCGCAGTGGCAGCGGCAAGAGCACCCTCCTTCGCCTCATCAACCGCCTTCTTGAACCAACCTCAGGCCAGATCCGATTCGGCCAACAACCCATCGACTCCGTCCACCCGCTGGAACTCCGCCGATCCATCGGCTTCGTCTCCCAACACCTCGGGCTCTTCCCTCACTGGACGGCCCGCCAACAAATCGCCCGCTTCCACCAGCACTCCCAGGGCGTCGAAGAGCTCGCCGCCTCCTTCGGCCTTGCCCCCCAACACCTCGACCGTTACCCACACCAACTTTCCGGCGGCCAGCAACAGCGCGTCGCCATCGCCCGTGCCCTCGCCTCCAACCCTCCCATCCTCCTGCTCGACGAACCATTCTCCGCTCTCGATCCCATCCTCCGCCGCGACCTCCAGGACCTCATCCTCACCCTCGACAAGACCATCGTCTTCGTCACACACGACCTCCGCGAGGCCCTCCGCATCGGCGAACAACTCGTCTTCCTCCGCAATGGCAAAATCGCCTTCAACGGGCCCGCACCAACCCTCGCCGCCTCCGAAGACCCCGAGATCCGCGCCTACCTCGAGACCCTCCGATGATGCACTTCGACCTCATCCTCGAACACATCCTGCTCGTCACGGTTGCCGTGCTCGCCGCAGCGGCGCTCGCCATCCCCGCCGCCATCGCAAGCCACCGCCACCCCAGCCTCGGCCGCTGGGTCCTCAAGCTCGCCGACGTCATCCAAACCATCCCCAGCCTCGCCCTCTTCGGCCTGCTACTACCCCTGCCACTCATCGGCGGCATCGGTTCGAAGCTCGCCATCGCGGTCCTCTTCCTCTACGCCGTACTCCCCATCCTCCGCAATTCCATCCTCGGCCTCAATGGCATCTCGCAGGACATCATCGAATCCGCCACCGCCCTCGGCATGAGCACAGGCGAAATCCTCCGCGAGGTACAACTTCCCCTCGCCGCCCCCTCGATCCTCGCCGGCCTCCGCATCGCCACCGTCACCACCATCGGCACTGCCACTGTCGCCGCCGCCATCGGCGCGGGCGGCCTTGGCGTCCTCCTCTACCGCGGCCTCGCTACAGTGGAAACAGGTCTGCTTCTCGAAGGCGCAATCCCCGCGGCATTGCTGGCCCTCCTCGCCGACCAGGCATTTCAATGGATCGAAGACAAATTCTCCAACTCGGCGCAACAGCCCTAGCCTCCTCCTGCGCACAGCCCGGCGCACTCACGGTCGGCGCCAAGAACTTCACTGAGCAGGACATCCTCGGCGAAGTCCTCACCGCCCATCTCGCCCGCCAGCTCAACCTCACCCCCAAGCAACGCCTCC
Source organism: Acidobacteriota bacterium (assembly GCA_016870995.1). Lineage (GTDB taxonomy): Bacteria > Acidobacteriota > Terriglobia > Bryobacterales > Bryobacteraceae > Bryobacter. Next base: position 3,430 of record VFZU01000013.1, on the reverse strand, counting down.
ATCTGGGCGGCAGCTTCCTCGCCCACCAGGCCCTCATCGATGGCGGCATTGATCTCTACCCCGAATACTCCGGCACCGCCCTCACCGCCTGTCTCAAACTTCCCCTCGTCAAAGATCCCCGCGCCGTATTCAACGCCGTCAAGCAAACCTACGCCGAGCGCCACCAGATCGAATGGGGCTGGCCTCTCGGCTTCGAAAACACCTTCGCCATGGTGATGCGCACCGCCGACGCGACCGCCCTCAAGATCCGCACCCTCTCCGACGCGGTCCGCCTCAAACAGGACTGGCGTCTTGGCGTCGGCTATGAATTCGAGCAACGCCCCGACGGCTGGCGCAGCTTTGTCGCCACCTACCCGCTCCAGCGCAACGGCAACCTCCGCACGATGGACCTCGGGCTCCTCTACCGCGCCCTCGACGCAAACGACGTCGACCTCGTCGCCGGCAACTCCACCGATCCCGCCCTCAGCAACCCAAAATTCACTGCGCTCATCGACGACCTCCGCTTCTTCCCTCCTTACGAGACCTGTCTTGCCGTCCGCCAGCAAACTCTCGCCCGCCTCCCGGCCCTGGGCCCCGCACTAGACAAACTGGCAGGCCGCATTTCAGTGGCTCTGATGCGAAACTGGAATGCTCAGGTGGTCCTCGAACGCAAATCGCCCGCCGCTATCGCCGCTGCCTTCGTGGCAGCCCTATAAGGAGCCCGCTTTGGCCAAGCCTTTCATCTTGACCGTCGACGACGACATCGCCGTTCTGCGCGGCATCGAACGCGATCTCCCCAACAAATACGCCTCTTCCTATCGCATCCTCCGCGCCGAATCTGGCAAAGCCGCCCTCGAACTCCTCCACTAGATCCGCGAGCACAACGAAGTCGTCGCCCTCATCCTCGCCGATCAGCGCATGCCCGAAATAAATGGTGTCGAGTTCCTCGCCCAGGTGACCTTCCCCCTATTTCCGCACAGACGATCATATAACTTCCCCTCGCTGGTTTGAAGCGGGGAGATGGGTTTGGGAAGAGGGGGTGGCGATTGAGCCACCTCTTCCCATTTCAGCAATGCAGAGTGCTGCGCTTGCAATCGCAAGCGCATATTCACTCGGGGTCCGGTTTCCCAGCGCCGAGTGCGGCCTCTTTTCGTTGTAGTGCGCCCTCCAGGCCGCCAAGCGACGGCGCGCATCCAGTAAGTTCCGGAACCAGTTCACATTCAGGCATTCTTCCCTCAATCTGCCGTTGAGGCTCTCGATGTGTGCGTTTTCCACTGGCTTACCAGGCCGAATGTGCACTAACTCGATTCCACGTTCCATCGCCCAGGCAAGGTAGGCCCGGCTTGTCATCTCAGGGCCGTTATCACTGCGAATCCGCTCCGGCAGTCCTCGCTCCTCAATCACTTGCTCCAGTGTTCGAATCACTCGCCCGCTGCCGATCGAGATGTCCGTCACCAACGCTACGCATTCGCGAGTGTGTACATCGACAACCGTCAGGATTCGAATGTGTCGACCGCTTGCCACCGAATCGGCAACGAAATCGAGCGCCCATTCTTGATTCGCGCGCTCAGTCAATTTTCTCTCCATGGCTACCCTTGCAATGCGTTTTCGCTTCTTGCGTCGCAAGGCAAGGCCCTGCTCCCGGTATAGTCGCTCCACCTTCTTGTGATTGATCAACTTCTCACGACGTAACAAAACGCATAAGCGGGGAGACCTATATCGCAGGTTCTCAAGGGCGAGCTGCTTCAACCGCGCAGCATCTTCCTTGTCTTGCTCTGCTTTCCTGGGCTGGTAACGCAGGCTCGACTGCGCCACCATCATCAGCTTGCATGCCTGGCGCTCGCTGCACTTCAGGTGCGCGCGGACTTCCAAGACGTCTGCGCGTCCTTGTTGCAGTTGCGCCTTCGGGCTTACAAGCTGTAGCCGTTTTTTCGGATCACGTGCTGCAATCCATCCTTATCCAAGGCTAGTTCCGCCACCAACTTCTTCAACCGAGCATTCTCGTCGCGCAGTTGATTCACTTCTTGAGCTTCTGATACGCTCATGCCGCCGTACTTCTGCTTCCAGGCGTAAATCGTGTGCTTGGAGACTCCAAGCTCCCCGCCAATCTCCTCGGACTTCCGCCCTGCATCCAATTGCTTCAAAGCCGCAATCTTCTGCACCTCACTGTACTTCGATGCCTTCATCCTTTTTCTCCTTCTCTTCGTCCGTACTTCGGATTTTAGAGTGTGCGGAGCGCGGGGGGAGGGTCGTCTCATAGTACAATTTTGTACATGCCGCCATCCGCAAGCTTCCCTTTCATCAAACTGGGCCTCCTGTTCCTTCTCTGTTCTACATCTGTTTTCGCGCAAGTAAGCCCTTCAGAACGAGCGGCGTTAATCACACTATATGACAATACCGGCGGCATAGGGTGGGTGCGGCAAACTAAACCGAACAGTAGCATTCGATGGAAAGACCCGGCAGGAACCGAATGCAGTTGGTTTGGAGTTACCTGTGATGCTGGGAACCAGCGTGTAATTAGTCTTGATTTGCAGGCAAATAATTTAATCGGAAATCTTCCGCCGCTTGATGGTTTGACAAATCTTGTCTCGATCGATATTAGTACCAATCGGTTGAGTGGTCGGCTACCTGCTCTTACTGCCTTGCAATCGCTACGAACTTTTTTTGCTTACAATAACCGCTTTAGCGGTCCACTGCCGACTTTGACAGGACTCGCTAATCTCACCAGTTTTAGTGTTTCAACAAATTTATTAACGGGCTCCATTCCAGAAATCGCATCCTTAAAGGCACTAGACCGCTTCGATGTCAGCAAGAACCAATTGAGCGACGTCTTGCCCAGTCTAGCTGGATTATTAGCCCTGACCGATTTCAATGCTAGCGAAAACAAGATCATTGGGACGATTCCTGAACTGAACTCGCTCTCTAGCCTTAGGTATTTTTCGATAAGCGATAATCAAATAGGCGGCAGTATTCCTTCGATCGATAATCTTAGGAATCTGATTCGATTTAACGTTGCCAATAATCAGCTATCCGGTCAGCTACCTCAGTTGTCAACTAATAGAGATATTACATTTTTTTACGCCCAAAATAATTCCTTTGTAGGGCCTGTGCCCGACCTTACCGGGCTTCGCTTGTTATCCGAGTTCGATATCAGCACTAATCAATTGACAGGTAATCTTCCATTACTTAATGAAAATGGCCAGTTGAGAATATTTAATGCTTCGTTCAACCGGATGTCCGACCGGGCACATAGGTAACACTTCTATCCGGTCACATGGGTAACACTTAGTCTGGCAGATTTGGCTCTATTGAGGGAGGCAGAGGGGAGCCCCCATGGGGGCTCCCCTTGTCAAGACGTCCAAACTTCGTCCAGCGGATTCATAGTATCTCGACCTTCAGTTAAGCCCTTCGCCTCGATATAAGGTTGCTTTGCCCAAGGCGCGCAGCGGTC
>VFZU01000012.1 GCA_016870995.1 Acidobacteriota bacterium | reverse complement strand
GGGTTGAGGAACTGGCCGGTGATGCCCACCGTCGGGTTGGCGACACGCAAACCGGTGTTACCGACGAGGTTCGGGCGTTCCGCGTTGCCGCCGACGCCGATGATGCCGCTGACCGCAGTCTGGTCGGCCACCGTAAACGGAAGCCCAGTCTGCCAAGCCAGAGACCCGTTCACAGTCCATCCGCCTTAGCCGAAAAGCTGAATCGATTGCCAGCTGCCGTGAATTCTCCCTGAACTTGCGCTGCGGTGCCGCGCGCAGTGACGGGATAGCTTTGCCCTTCCAAAGTCAAAGTGCCTGTGTAAGAACCCGCTCCTGCATCACGCAACTGAAGCTTCAGCTCGCGGTTGCCATAGTTGCCAGCCAGTGATTGCGCCAGCGCGACCCCAGCCAGCAGCAGGCTGCAATACAACAAGCGCATGGCGCTAGGCCTTGCTGAATACCAGGCTCGCGAGAGTCCCTGTACTATCGGAGAACGACTCGACTTCAACACCGAGCGAGTGCAGAATGCTCAGGTACATATTGGCCATGCGGGCATCATCCTTGCGCCAATACTGCCCGTGCTTGAGGCCCATGTTGGCACCACCGGCAAGCATTGTCGGGAGGTTGTGCGAGTTGTGCGTCGTTGACGCGCCGCTGCCGTAGAGAACGATCGTGTTGTCGAGCACGCTGCCCTGACGATCCTGATACTTGTCGAGGCGGGTGAAGAAGTGATGCAACTGTTCGCTCAAGAACCGGTCGTACTTGGCGAACTGGAGCTGCCCTTCTTTGTCCGTGGCGTGCGAGAGGTTGTGGTGCGTCTTCGAGAGCCCGAGCTTGAGCGGGAACGTATCGCTGATGCCCATGCCGTCTTCGCGATTCATCATGAAGGCCACCGAACGGGTGATGTCGGCATCAAAGGCGAGCGCAATCAAATCGAACATCGCGCGGTAATAGTCGGCCGGTTCGCTTTCGTTGGTCGCATCCAGATTGACGTGCGAATAATCCTGCTTCTTGAGCGGAATGTCGATCCACTTCTCGGAGGCAATCAAACGCGACTCCACTTCATTGAGAGAAGTCAGATATTGTTCCATGCGCTCGCGGTCGCTCTTGCCGAGTTGTTTGTCGAGGGACTTGGCGCTATCCACCACGGCATCCACCAGCTTGATGCGGCGTTGCAGCTTGGCATGCTCTTCGGCCACCGAAGAACGGTCACCCTTGAACAATCGGTCGAACACACGACGCGGGCTGTTTTCGGCCGGAATCGGACGGCCTTCGAGGCTGTAAGAGATCGTGCCGGTTCTCGAAAGGAAGCCGGTGCCAGCATCGATCGAAAGCACCAGTGAGGGCTGGCGGCAGAATTGCTTCGTGTGGAGAGCCACGACCTGATCAAGCCCTGCGGAATTAAACGTGCCCGGCTTGGGATTGTGCAGCGGTGCCCCAGTGAGCCACATATCCGAACAGATATGAGGATCGGCCTTCGGCCCGCTCGGGTGATGCAATCCACCCATGAAGCTCAGCTTGTTGCGGAACGGCGACAACGGCTCGGTGGACTTACCGAAGACAAACTTCCCGTCCTTTTCGGCGGTTGGGAACCAATGCCAATCGGCAATGTCATGCTCGGCCTTCGGCAAGGACATGCCATTGGCAGTATAGAGGGCGCAGAAACGGCGCGGCAGTTGATCAGCAACTTCGGCACCCATCGCATCCAACACAGGTAGCGCCAGCGATACGCCGCCAATTCCCTTCAGGAATGCACGCCGGTCGATCTTGGTGAAATTGCTCATTTGCGTCTCCGTGATTTCTACTTCTCGAGAAAGATTTTGTTGTTCACAACGTATCGGACCATGTCTTGGACCTGATATCCACTGGCCTTCAGCTTTAGAGCATCCTGCTTAAGGTAGTTGACTTCATTGTACGTCAGCGTGCGACCGGTTGCATAAGTCGCCAAGTGCTTCAGGAAGCTGTAGGCCACCTGATCGATGCGGTCTTCGGCAAGATATCGACGGAGGTCATCGATGCCCTTCACTTCGGTATTATCGGGCAGCTTGGAGCTAACATCAGTGGGTTCTTTCTTCAAACGGCCCCCGGCGTCGAACTCTTCGAGCGCTACACCCCACGGGTCGATCTTCATGTGGCATTGCAGGCAGGCGGGCACGTTGCGATGTTGCTCCAGGCGCTGCCGCAACGTCATTCCCTTTTCTTCTTCTTTGAGCGCCGGCACATTTGGCGGCGGGTCCGCGGGCGGCTCGGCGATGATGCGCCGCGCCAACCAGGCTCCGCGCTTGACCGGGTTCGACTCGCGACCATCCGACAGGCCAGCCATAATCGAAGCCTGCGACAACACTCCGCCCAATTCTCTGCGCCCATGCTGGATCGCTACAAACTGGAATCCGCTTTCGGTCTTCGAAGCCAGATCGTAGTAGCTCGCCGTGGTCTCATTGCCGAGAATAAAGTCTGAAGCGATCAGATTCCGCACCGGCAAATTATTGCGGAAGAGATGGTTCATGAACTGCACCGGCTCCTGCTTTAACTGAGCGCGCACATCCTTGCCAAGAGTCGGGAATCGCTTGCGATCCGGCTCGAGCACCTGGAACTTATCGAGGCTCAGCCATTGCGAAGTAAACTCCTGGACAAACTTCGCGAACCGCAGGTCTGCCAGCATGCGATCCACTTCCGTATCAAGTTGTTTCGACAAGGTGCCATTGGCCGCCAGCCGCATCGTTGTGCGATCGGGAGGCCCATTCCAGAGAAAGTAGGACAGCTTTGACGCCAACTCGTGCTGGCTCAACATCTCGGGCTTCGGCGTGTTGCTCGTCTCAATCAGGAACAGGAACTGCGGTGAAGTGAGCACCACTTCGAGCACATCCTTCACACTCTGCTTCAGGTTGCCACCTGCGGCATAAGACTTGTCGAACAAAGCCACCAGCTTTGTCTCTTCGTCCGTCATCAGCGGACGCCGGTAGGCTCGCGTCGCAAAGGCTTTCACCACCTGACGGCCATAAGCTTTCGCATCCGCCTTCAATGGCGAATCGATAAAGATATTGCGATGCGAGGGAGGCGGCCACTGCTCATAAAACGGTCCTTCAAATTCGACGGCGCGCACAACAAGCCGAGGCATATCGCGGCCATCAGTATACTCGCTGCGAACGGCAAGTTCCTTCACGCCGGCGAGGTAATTTACGTTGTCCTTCTCCACATTCGGCGTCGGATAATTCGTAATCGTGCCTTCAAACGTGTACTTCGTAAGCGTGGTGCCCGGCACCGGCTGCGGCACGCCGACAGGCGCAAACGTGCTGCCGCAATCGCGACGGAACCCAAGATGCACGCCCAGCTTCGGTGAGCGCTTTTCAAACGCCGTGAACCTGGCGAGCAATGGCTGGCCTGCCTCGATCGGAGTAAACACGACACGCTCCAACTCGCGCATCCCGGTCAGCCTCGCTTTCACTTCAAGAGGGCCCGCATTCAGCCGGACCACAGCGAAGGCTGGCTGCTTCAACGTCGCCGAGAGCTCACGCTGCCCGAGGCTCAGCGTCACATCATAGGCCCGCTCCGGTGGCGCCTTCACGAACTGCCGGCCCTTCTCAAGTAAGGCCTGAATTTCGGTTTCACCGAGCGGCCGCTTATAGAGGCGCACTTCGTCGATGTCGCCGCGGAAGCTCGAGCCACCCTTCACAGCGCCAAAGCGCAGATCCAACTTCGGGTTATCCAGATTCGCGTTGCCAATCTTGCCCTTGCCCACCTGATACCCATTTACATACAACACGCTTTCGCCCGCGCCACGCCTCACCACGGCCGTAATGTGGGTCCAGACGTTTGGCCGGATCACACCCGGGATCGAAGTGATCTCGCCATTCGATTGGCTATCGGGCCCAGCGGTTTCAATCCGCAGCGAGCCACGATTGTCTGGCACATCGATGTACCAGCCGTGGGTCCAATCATAACCGCCAAAACTGATCACGCCACTGCGGCGATTCCCTCGCGGCCGAATCCATGCCGACACAGAAAACTCGCCCTCACCCACCTTCAACTCATCCTTGCGCGGCACCACAACCTGGTCGCCATCGGCCTCAATTGACACGGCCTTACCGAAGGGAGAATCGACATAACGGGCCTTACCCTCAAGCCTTCCATCCACCGCCCCATCCAACAGCCAGGCTCCGGCCAGACCTTCATTCAATCGGGACGCGTCCGACACTACGGCCGGTTCGACGAGCGGGGCGCTGTAAATGTCCACCTGATAGACGCCCGCCTTCGGGATCACCACTGTCTGCGGCGTCTTCATGTTGCGAGCTTCAATCCCGCCCTTGCCCACAGCTTCCCCTGCATCGAGTAACAACCCGTCGTCATACTTCGCCGCCGTCACCGTTACGCGGAAACGTCCAAAATCGGGCAGCTCGCGCAGTGAGATCTTGAAGTTTGCCTTGGGTCCATAGGTGCCATCGGCCACGAACTGTTCTTCGTTTGGAATCGCCGGCCGCAGTAGCAAGCCTTGTGGCACGGTACCATACGCCTTACCTTTCGGATAGCCGCCGCTACCCCGCATGTCGGCGAACACCGCATGATAGATGCTGTCGAAATCCCGCCATCCACGTACCGTGTCGTTGCCCTGGTAGCCTTCGATAAACCGGTACTTCGTACGCATATAGAAGGGGTCGAACGCAAAAGGCTTCACCGCCTTCAACTGCGTCACCATCACGTCGGCGTTTTCCAGCAACTCACTGCCCGCACCCAGAATCAGCTTCTCTTTGACAGGGTTGGGATTCACTCCGCGCCCCAGATCTACACGGAAGTTCTGAATCTTCGGCTTCACATTGGGGTCGACCATCGCTCGATCCAAAGCCTCGCCGGCTACCTCAAGGTAAGCTTCGATCAACAGCGGCGACATCTGCAGCGTTTCTTTGTTGTTGACGAATCCGTCCTTCGAGATCGCATCGGGCGGCAAAGCCTCAAGCAAATCGTCGTCAATCTTCAACAGCTCGCGCAGCGTGTTGCGGTATTGCTCTTTCGTCAGCCGGCGCACCAACCCATTCTTCGGCGCAGGCCGCAGTCGAGCCATCTCAAGCCCACGCCCAACCCATTCCGCAACGATCTTTCGATCCTCCACCGATGGCTTAGGCAATCCCTTCGGCGGCATCGTGCCGTTCTCAACGCGATGCTTGATCCCTTCCCAGAAGCGCACATGCTTGTCATCCAGCGACGCATCGAGATTGTCCACGCGCACTCCCGCCGTTGGATTATCCGCGTTGTGGCAAGCGACACAATTTTTCTGTAGAAACGGCTTGACGGACTTTTCGAATTCCGGCTCCAGCGACGGCGTCGCCTGAGCCTGCACGAATCGCGTGGTCCAGAAAATGCCCAGAACAGCGAGGACAAAAATGAAAAAGAAACGACGCTTCATGGAATCCACCATTATATGTCTTTTGTCCGGTTCGATATCATCTAGAGAATGGCCAAGCTCACCATCCTCAACAGTGGTTCCGTTTATGAATTCGAACCCGGCAACGTGCCCTACGGCGGACACGGCAAGCCCGGCTCGATCCTCGACCTGGCAATGCACTTCAACATCGGCCTCAACCATGATTGCGGTGGCAATTGCAGTTGCACCACCTGCCACGTCTGGGTGCGCGAAGGCGCCGAGAACCTGAGTGACATGGAACTCGACGAGCAGGATTTTGTTGGCATGGCCGTCGATAACCGCCCGGAATCCCGCCTTGGCTGTCAGACGATCGTCAAGGGTGACGTCACGATCGAAATTCCATAACAATTTTCCATCTCTTCGCCTTTTGAGGACATCGCAAATTCAGTATGCGTAATCTGCTCCTCACTCTTGCCTGCTCTGCATTGCTCTTTGCGGAAGGCCCAGCCGCTAGCGAATGGGCCTGGAAGATGGCCAGCCCCTTCGGCGAACTGAACGCAAAGGCCGTCATGACGATCGAAGGCGACAAGCTGACCGGGGCCTTCTGGCTTGACGATTCCCGCAAGCTCGAAATTCAGAATGGCAAGTTCGAAGACGGCAAAGTCACATTTACGCTGAAGCGCGAGCGCCCCTCTGGCGGAACGATGACCTATGAAATGACCGGCACGATCAAGGGTGATGCGATTGAAGGCAGCGCCAAGGCCGTCGAAATGGGTGCCACGCAAGCCTGGTCCGCCAAACGAAAATAGCGCGCCCTGAGCCGCTTCAAACGGTTCTTTCGCGTCTTCAAGCGAGAAGAAGATAGAAAGAACATCGGCTGGTTCCTGGGTCTGCATTCACTCGACTGTTGCCTCGGCTGGGTTTGGCAGTTGCTTGAGGCCCGCAACCGCGTGGCCCGTCTGGAACCAATTGATGCCTTCATTCTCGCGAATCGATTTGAGAAAACCTGAGTTGGGGGTGGGGCCTACCAGTTCCGCCCCCAGTACCTTTTCGAATCCAAAGCCAACAGTTGTAGTCACCAAAGCTGGGAACGAGATTCTCTCGTCACCACCCAACGCTTTCGCGCTGAAGCAGAACTTGGTCGTTTCTCCCCGGCTCCTCCACCACGATCTATATCGACCCCACCTACCCCAACCACATCAATGTGTCCAACGCCGGCGATGACTCCGATCACTCTGCGCTTGCCTTCGCCGCTCTTTCGCTTTCTTTCGGCATCTCAGGCATCGTGGTATCGCGACGCCCCCGTCGTGGTTTATCTTAGCTAGCATGACCCGTCGCACCCTGTTGGCCACCGCGTTCGCCCCGCCGCTGAACATCCCCATCATCGACACTCACATTCATCTCTTCGATACTGGCCGCCCACAGGGCATTCCCTGGCCCCCAAAAACAGACAAGGTCCGCTACAAGACAGCACTGCCGCCTCGCTACATCGAGCTCACCAAAAATCTCGGCATCGTCGGCGCGATTGAGCTGGAATGCAGCCCGCTGCTCGAGGACAACCAGTGGGTACTCGACGTCTGCGCACCCGCTCCGATCATGGTCGGCATGATTGGTAACATCTCGCCCAACCTCAAGACCTTCCGCACCGAGCTCGACAAGTACCGCAAGAACCCCCTGTTTCTGGGCATCCGCTACGGCAACCTCTGGGAGGGACACGACCTCTCAAAGGATCTCGATAAGCCCGAGTTCGTCGCTGGTCTCAAAGAACTCGCCAAGCAGGGCATGATCCTCGATTCTGCCAACCCAGATCAGAAGCTGCTCGAAGCCATCCGGCGCACCTCTGACCTGGTGCCAAATCTCCGCATCATGATCGACCACCTCCCTGGCATGGAGGCTCTCGACAAGGCCGACGCCGTGCTGCGCGACCTCGGCGGGCGCAAGCAGATCTATGTCAAGGTCTCTTCGGTTCTCAAACTCAAGAACACTTCAGGCAAGAGTAATGCCGTGCACTACAAGCCCGTCCTCGACGAGATGTGGCAGCGCTTCGGCGAAGACCGCGTCGTGTTCGGCAGCGACTGGCCCAACAGCGACGGCTTCGGCACCTACGATCAAGTGCTCAGCGTCGTCAGCGAGTACGTGGCAACCAAGCCGCGCGCTGTTGCCGAGAAATACTTCTACAAGAACTCTCTCGCCGCCTACCGCTGGAAGCCGCGTACCGATGCGCAAAAGAGGCTCGTCTAATGCGCGTCCTGCTGATTCTAATCGCCGCCATCGCAGCCGCTCAGGATTACCGCACGTGGCGCGACTACGGCGGCGGCCCTGACTCGTCACAGTACACGGCTCTCACCCTGATCAACAAGTCCAACGTCGCAAAGCTTCAAGTTGCCTGGCGCTACAAGATTGGCGAAAACAAGCGTTACAACTTCAACCCCGTCATCGCCGGGGATCGCATGTTCGTGATGGGCGCGGGCAGTTCGATCGTCGCCCTGAATGCCGCCGACGGCAAACCTCTCTGGACCTGGACTCCCCCTTCAGGCACGACCGCCATCACCAACCGCGGCATCAATTATTGGGAGAGCAAAGACGGCAAGGATAAACGTCTGCTGCTAGTCAGTAATCACATCCTGCGCGCCATCGATGCCACAACCGGCAAGACAATCGAATCCTTCCACGTTGATCTCCGCGAGGGTCTCGACCGCGACCCCAAGCTGCTTACGGTTCTGCAATCGCTCTCCCCCGGCCGCATCTTTGAAGACCTCATCATCGTTGGCTCGGCCACCAATCAAGGCTATGGCTCTGCGCCCGGTGACATCCGCGCCTTCGACGTACGCACGGGCAAGCTGGTCTGGACTTTCCATACAATTCCCCGCCCTGGCGAGTTCGGCTACGATGGCTGGCCGAAGGATGCCTGGAAGACCGTCGGCGGCGCGAACGTCTGGAGCGAAATGTCCGTCGACCCGAAGCGCGGCATTCTATTCGCACCCACGGCCAGCGCCAAGTACAACTTTTACGGCAAAGATCGCGAAGGCCATAACCTCTTCGCCGACTCGCTCATCGCGATCGATGCCCGTACCGGCAAGCGCCTCTGGCACTACCAGATGGTGCATCACGACATCTGGGATTACGACGATTCGACGGCGCCCAAGCTCCTCACAGTCCGCCACAACGGCAAGAACATCGATGCCGTCGCTCAGGTCTCCAAGCAAGGCTTCATCTGGGTGTTTGATCGCGTTACCGGCAAGCCACTCTGGCCGATCGAAGAACGCCCGGTCCCCAAGACGGACATGCCCGGCGAAACCACCTGGCCGACACAGCCCTTCCCCACCAAGCCCGAACCCTTCGCGCGCCAAACCTTCACGGTTGATGATCTGAGCCCCTTTCTCAGCGCCGCCGACCGAGCCAAGTTTCGCGACCAGATCCTCAGCGCGCGCAATGAAGGTCTCTTTACGCCGCCGGCCAAGCGCGGGGCCATCCAGATGCCCGGCAACAATGGCGGTGCGAATTGGGGCGGCGCGGCGGTCGATCCCTTCAAAGGTACGCTCGTTGTCGTCAGCAAGGATCTGCCGTGCTTACTCAAGCTCGACAAGCGCGAGAGCGAAGTCCCTGGCCTGAGCCCTGAAGAACGCTTTGAAAGTGCCTTCGGCTTCATGATCGCGAGCGACGGCCTGTCTGCGATCAAGCCACCGTGGACGTCTCTCACCGTTTACGACCTCAACGACGGCTCGATCAAGTGGAAGATCCCATTGGGAGAAGTTCCCGAACTCGCCGCCAAAGGAATCAAGAATACAGGCACCCACTATCCCAAGCTTGGCCCCATCGTCACCTCGACTGGGCTGATCTTTACCGGCACGCGCGACCGCAAGGTCCGCGCCTTCGACATCGACAATGGCAAACTGCTGTTCGAGCAGGAGGTCCCGATGGCCATCGAAGGCATCCCCGCCGTCTACGAGCTCAACGGCAAACAGTACATCGTCTTTTGCGCTTCAGCTCAGGTCGGTCTGATCCCGGCAACACAGAAGCCCATTGATGGCGAGTACATCGCCTTCGCGCTGCCTTAAGGCTCAAGGCGCTTCATAAGCCACTGTGTATTGAAACGGGCTGCCAAGCCCGAACCCAATACCCGCAACTAGCAAAACGCCCGTGGCGGTGAAGTCGAATCGTTCTTAAGCGCTAATCCCGCCCAGCACCGCAGCCCCTGCGAATGCGCCGATCAGCGGAGCATTTCGCCTGGCCCCATCGGAAGCGAGGACCCGTTGAACTTCCGCCCTCGACAAGGTTCGCGCTGTGCCGTTTTTCGATTGGATCTCAATGGCCGCATCATCAAACTTTGCAAAAGTAACCCTTCACGCTGGCTCGCTGTTGCTAGAGTTTGATCTTCAGCGTCGCTCCAGGGCGCAACACGCGTAGATTGTCCCAATCTTTCCGGCTCTGCCCCGCAACGGTCTGTGGCGTGAGCAGGCTCATGACGACCAGCAAGCGCAAGGTGTTCATCGAGTGGCCTCAATCCTTAAATTGCGGAACCAGACATCGCACGCATGATTCTGCAACGCGATCGCCGAGGCCCGCTTCGACTTCAACTCATAGTCGACCAGCTTCTCGCCATTGATCCAGTGCTCGGCACGCATCCCGCGCACCACCAGCTTCGCTGTATTGAATTCCCCAATCCGCATCGTCGCTGGCTTCGCGGCCGGGAGGAAGTTGTAGAGCGACCCACATTGCTTCAGCGGCCCCTTCTGCGCATCCGAATTTCGTGCATCATCCACCAATTGCATCTCCGGCCCACGTGCGCGAATGTGAAAACCCTCCAGCCCCTTCGGCTGCCAGCGATCAAACTTCTCCAGTTGATACTTTACGCCGCTATTGCCTTCGGCGAGCATCTTCCATTCAAACTCGAAGACAAAGTCCTCGTACAGCTTCACGGTCTTGATGTCCTGAAAAGTTTTGAGGCCGCCGATCGCCTGCAATCCTTCGGCATCCACCTTCCAGGAGGAATGGGGAAACTCGCTCCCGTCCGCTGCCACCCAGTCCTCCAGGCGCAGAGCCGCCAGCGGAGCCATCAAAAATCCGCGACGCGTCATCGCTTGGTCGGCACCGGTGCCGGTAGCTGTTTCTGCATCAATACCTGTACTTGTGGCACCAAGTTGTTAAAACTATCGAGCAACGCCGAGGCGATCACCTTGCCTTCGTTGGTCGTGCCCCAGCCTCCCAAGGCAGACCCGCCGAGCGATCCGATCACCAGCCCTCCTGCACCCAGGTCTGTCGCCCGCGCACTCCCTGTCGCGCTCGCCACCTGCTCACTGGTTTCGTTGTCCGTCAGAAACAGCACGGTTTGCGCTTCTTTGAAATGGACGTTCCCCAGCAGCCCGGCAAACTGCCCCACCACGGGCAGCCGCGAGACGATGCCGCCAAACGTATCCCCGGCATTCTTTTCGCTGAACACGATCGTCGTCAGCATCGTGTACTGCGCCTCGATCACCTGCCGCTTACGGATCGTCTGATCTTTGCGCAGCATGCCGGATTGTTCGAGTTCCTGCTCGCGCTTGGCCGCTTCAATTCCAGCCGAGCGATCCACCACCCGGAAGCATCCGCTCTGTTGCATCAACAATCGAACCAACGTCAACGGCGAGGGCAGCGAATAGCGCGACATGTATGCATAGCCGTTCGGGTCTTCCATCAACGCCACAGTCGCCACCGGCGCGGCGCAGCGCATCAGATCTTTGGCTGCGTTCTTGGCACCCGCGCTCCCAGCCGATCCAGACACCTCGCTGCCGCCCTGACCCTTCTCGCTCTGGCGGCAGGAACTCAACACCAACAAGATCAACAGGAGGATTCGCACTCCCTAAGTAATAACACCCCACTCCGACCCAATGGTGTGTGCCACCACTCGAGCATCGTCACCGCGCATCGAGGTCATGAAGCGCTCGATCGGCTCATTCACCGGTTCGCGACTTAATACAAACGTCTGGTGGTGCACGGGCATGATCCGCTGGGCCCCGGCCCAGTTCGCCATCTCGATGGCTTGCTCTGGCGTGCAGTGATTCATGATCCACGGGTCATAGGCCCCAATCGGCATGATCGCGAGGTCGATCGGCCGCCCGCCACGCAACTGCTCGAACAACCGCGTGTGGGCAGAATCCCCTGAGAAAAATACCTTGTAGCGGCCGCTCTCGATCACATACCCGTTGTAGCCGCGATGCGTATCGCGCCGCACGCGGGCGCCCCAATGTTTCACTTCAACGCCCGTCACTGTCACGGGTCCCTCTTGCGTACGCTCTCTCCAACCCAGTTCCCGCACGCTTTTCCATCGCGAGGCCGTCAACAGGTCTTGCGTCTCACGTGCGCAAATCACGGGAATCCCTTGGTTCGAGATCGCGCGCAAAGATGGCATGTCCCAATGATCGAAGTGCGCGTGGCTCAACAGCACCAGATCAATCTTCGGCAACTTTTCAATCGCCACCGCCGGCGCCACAAGCCGCTTCGGCCCCATTGTTCCAACCAGCAGATCAATGCCGCAACGGTTGCTGAAAACCGGGTCGGTCAGAATCGTGAATCCGTCGATCCGGATCAGCGTCGTCGCATGCCCGAGCCAGGCCACATGCAATCCCCGCTCCGGCCAGTCATCCAGCTTCGGAGTTTTTTCAGGCGCGGCAATCGTGGTGAACATCTCCTGACCAAACTGATTCCAGAAGATCGGCGCCTGTTGATACAACGCCAAGCCGGCCACCCCCAGGCCGCCCGACAAAAACACCTTGCGCCGGCTAATAGCCAAACCGCTCCTCCTTCCAAGGGTCACCGTGGTTGTGATAACCATTGCGTTCCCAGAAGCCCGGCCGGTCCTCGGCCATTACTTCGATCCCGCCCAGCCACTTCGCGCTCTTCCAGGCATACAGCTGCGGCACCACCAACCGGGCGGGCCCACCATGTTCAGGCGTCAAGGCCACGCCATCGTGATGCGTCGCCACCAGCGCGTCCTCTGACAAAAAGTCCTCAAGCGGCAGATTTGTCGTCCAGCCGTAGTCATAACCGAGCGCACTCACAAACTTCGCCCCCGGCTTCACGCCACCAGCCAGTTCAACCAGTGTCGCCACCGACACCCCGGTCCACGTATTGTCCAGCCGCGACCAGCGCGTCACACAGTGAAAATCGCTGAACACCTCAACTTTGGGCAGCGCGAGAAATTCCTCCCAGGTCAGCGACACTTCGCGCTCTACTAACCCGAACAGCTCCAGCCGCCACTTGGTCATATCGATCGGCGGCGTACCGCTGGCGTCAAGCACAGGCCACTTCACGGTCTGGCTCTGCCCCGGCGGAATCCGCCGGTCACGTTTTGTATCGGGAGAAATCATCATCTGGAGATTTGGATGAGCGCACCTTGCTTCGGGATGTCACCAAAATTCAAAACTGTCATCGGGCAAACGGTGATGCAAATCCCGCAGCCAATGCAGGATGAATTCTCGTTGTTCAATTCCTTTTGCTGCAACGCATAACTCATGACGTCGATACCCACCTGGCAGTTTCGCGAACATTCTCCGCAGGCGATGCATTTGTCGGTGGCCTCGATCTTGAATCGGCTCCAGCGCATCCTCGTGTAGAAGCTCGACCACACCTGCATCATCTTCGCCAGCGGGCACCAGTACCGGCACCACACCTTGCCGCCGAAGAACGGATAAAGCGCCACCGGGAGAATCCCCACCAGCCACGTATCCACCACAAGCCGGTAATACTTGATCCCCGTGTCAGCCGGTTCACGGAACGCCTTCACCACATCCTGCCCCAGCATCAGAATCGTTACAACAACGGCCGCACCCAACACAAAGAGATTCATTTGTTCCCAGCGGATCGAGGCCTTGCCCTTCGGTGCCAGATGCCGCCAATGATCCCCCAGCGTCTCGGCCAGCCCACCGCATCCGCAGATCCAGGAGCAGTACCGTTTGCCGTGCAACAACACCAGCACCGGCAAGAGGACGAAGCTCAAGATCACGCCCCAAACCACCCAGACCTGCGACGGATTCGAGAAGAACGTATAGAAGAACAGCGGCCAGGCGTACACAATCCCGTAGCTCCGCCAGGCGTTATTAGCGAAATTCGGATCCGACGCCAAACTCGCGCCCACCCACTGATACTTCACCGCCCAGGCAAACAGAAACTCCGGAATCAGAAAGAAGAAGATCCACTGAAACCCGATCAGTGAAGCAAACCGAGCGATCTGAAACTTGTCCTTGCGGTCGATGCCCCAACGCTTCATCGCCTGCAATCCAAACACCGTCACGACAGCCGTGTACAGGACGGTGTACCAAAAACTCCAGCACCGGCCAAAGAAGCTCATTGCCTCATAACCCCAGCCGCGGTAAGGCCAAAACTCCTCACCTTTACCCAGCTTGATGCCGTAAATCGAATACGCAATCGCAAAGGACACGAGCAAGCCCAACCACCGCTTCCAGTCCCATTCGTTTTCAAGCTTTACCCCCAGCGACTTCAAGAACGCCACGGGAAGATCCGCCCCGATCAAAACGAAGATCTGATCGTAATCGACGTCGAACGATTTCAGTTCTTCATTCAGCCTCACCTTGACGGGCGCGGCTGCGAGCCGCCTACGATTCTCAGCCGTCAACCGTTCTAGCGCAGCCCCGCGATGCATCAACGTCACGTCACTGCGCTCGCTCAACGCAATCGCTGCCTCAGCCGCCGAGTTACCTCCGCCCACCACCAACACCTTCTTGCCCGCAAACGCCCCCGGGCTATACAGCTTGTGCAACACCTTGGGATTGTCTTCGCCAGCCAGTCCCAGCTTGCGCGGGTTGCCCCGCAACCCCGTCGCCAGCACGACAAACCTGGCGCGATAAGTGCCCCGGTTCGTGGTCACCACCATCGGCGTCCCCGGCTTAACGCCCTCGATCGCCTCACCGCATTGCAACTTCACGCCCGCCCGCGCCACCTGCTGCTGCCACCGCTCCACCAGCTCTTCTTTTGGCGCTTCTTCAAACTCGAGCAGAGAGAAATTCACTCTGCCCACCGGCTCGGCGTAAATCTTCTTGCCCTCCGGGAAGTCACGGAAAGTCGCAGCCAGCTCTGACTTCTCCACCACCAAAACGCGATATCCCAGCGAGTGCAGCCGCAGCGCTACCGCCAAGCCAGCCGCCCCAGCCCCGGCCACCAGAACATCCAGTTCCGCATCGCCACCCGGTGTTTTCAACCGCCCGGCGAGATGTTGCGCCACTTCTTCGCCCTGTTCAATCGCCAGCTTGATAACAGGCGCTCCCGCCAGATCCCCCACAACAAACAACCCATCCACGGAACTCTCAAAATGCTCTCGCAGCATCGGTCTCCGCGTCGGCATATCAGCAGAACCCGTGATAGTACCGACTAGGGACGAGGCCCGAGAAATTATTGAGAGTTTTTCCACAGACTTTCCACTACCAACATGATGCGACAATTCGGTGTCCTCCGTCCTGAACTTCTGCTCTGCCTGGTGCTGTGCCTGATGGCGCTGCACGCCGCCGACGGCAAGGCCGAGTTTGTGGGCGGCACACTTTCCGCATTCAAGACTGGACAAGATGGCCGACTGGCTCTCGACACACCAGAGCAACTCTCATTCGGCAACAAACAGGTTTCGGTAACGATCCCTTACTCGCAAGTTCGCTCGATTGAATACGGGCAGAAAGTAGACCGTCGCTACCTCGAAGCCGTCCTGCTTTCCCCCATGTTTTTGTTGGCCAAGAAGCGCGACCACTTCTTGACCATTCACTATCGCGACGAAAAAGGATATGATCAGGCAATCGTCCTACGATTGCCACGATCGTCGGTTCGGCCCACGCTTGCGAGTCTCGAAGCGCGAACTGGTTTGAAGGTAAAGGTACAGGACGATGAAGCCCGGAAGGCGTACCGCGGCTAAACAGCTGCTCCTCGGTTTCGGTTGGTCAGGGATTGCTTCGGCAGCCGCAGATCCACCGTACCCTCCCTTCCCTCCTCCTCAAACTCCCCGGCTCGAGCCCGTCTCATCCATGAGTCCTCTGGATGAGGGCTTAAGTCAGCTCCTGCGAATCCGCCGGCTACATGTCCAGGAACTCTCCGGTGGCGAGGCGGCCAGCCAGATCCGCGACATGATCATCGCCGCGCTGCAAGCGACCGGTCTGTTCTCTGTCACCGAGAACCCCGAACGCGCCGACGCCTACCTCAAAGGCACCGCCGAAGACCTTGTCTTCAATGAACAATTCAGCTCCCAGGACAGCATCGGCATCCGCAGTGGCGTCTCAACAGGACGCGGTGGCTTTGCTGGACGCGCTGGTGAGCGGGCCGCCGCCTCCGTTGGCCTCAGCCAAAACGAAGAAGTGAAAATCAACGAGCGCAAGCACGAGGCCGTCGCCGCCGTGCGCATCGTCAACAAAGAGGGCGACGTTCTCTGGTCCACCACGCAGGAAAGCTACGGAGCCAAATTCCGTGGCGCCTCCGCCGATGTGGCAGACAAGATCACCCGCCAGCTCCGCGCCGACTTCGAGAAAGCGAAAAAACTACCAGCCCAAGTCGCCAAGACCAACGACTAGTAGCGCACCATTTTCCGCGTCCCAGTTTTACCCGCAATCACCTCGACACGAGCTACGCCGAAGTAAGCTGCCAGCACGCGGCAAAGCTCCTCGTTCGCCTTCCCGTCTTCAGGCACCGCGGCTACCTTCACCTTCAGAGCCCCATCCTCCATCCGCCCCACCACCTCGCTGCGGTTCGCCCGGGGAACTACTTTAATCGTGTCAACCAAATCTCACCCGCCGGGATCTCCCTTGGCCCATCCCATTCCACCTGCCGCCGTTGCCCCTTCACATCCACAAACGACACCTTCTCCACAACACAACTCCCTTGCCCGTAACACGCAAACACAACCGCCCCGAGATTCTGGATCGTAGTGCCTGGCGGCAACTCCGTCGCCAGCCGCATCCACCCGCTCCGCTCCACGGTATTGCCGGCCTTACCCAAATGACTCATCTGCACGCGCCTTCCCCCCGGCAACGCATAGCCCACCGCCACACGGCCGCCATCCTTTTGCGTCGAGCGAAACTCGGCATACGCGTAATTGGCCGGGTCGCTGATATCCTCGCCCCTCACCACACCGTAGGGCCGCAGCTTCCCTTCCCGCCGCAACTCCTCGCCCATCATCTTCCACGTCTCTGGCTTCTGGTCCATCACATACTCGCGCGAGTGCTCACTCAAATCCACCAACATCGGTGCCACATCAAACCGTCGCCCGCTCTTTTCGACAGCACCCGCCACCATGTTGTTCCTCGTCACCGGCCGCAAGACGGGCCGATCCCCCTCAAAAGGCCCTGTAAACGCCACATCCTTATGCCCCGCCCCTTGCACTTCCCGCCGCACTGCCTTACCCGTATCGTCCAACCAAACCTTGTAAACGTATTCGATGTCCGTCGCCCGCCCCCACCTTGCCATCAAGTCCCGCGTCGAGGTTCCGCCATCTTCGTTCGAGAAGATCACCGTGTAGGTGAGCGACTGCTCTGTCGCGTTCCACTCCGCATACATCGCCAGCGGAATGTCATTGTCTGTCCCTACCGTGTCGGCTCGCTGATACAAGATCGGCGCGTGTCGATTCACATCCGGCGTTTGCCCCAGCAGCGTCATTGCCAGCAGCAACAAGGCCGCCACTGTCTGCAAGAGCTTCCCACTCGGGCAAGGCTTCTCAAGAATTGCATCCACCATTTGTTCCTCCGCAGTGCCGCGCAACTCACTGACCGCGCCACTCAAAACAACCAGCTTCGGCGCACTCGCTGAATTCTTGATGGCACGAATCCGCTCGAGACCATCCGCCAAAGTAGGAATCCGCAAATCCATCACCACCACCTCGGCCTCCGCATCCGTCTCTACCACCTGATGCCCTTTGGCCTCCATCAGCATCCCCCGCAACTCGCGCTGGTCGCGGTCATCCTCGACAATCCGCACGCGCCCCACTATTCAAACACCAATCCGGCCATCACCATGTTGGGCATCGCCTGGTTCCAGGTCTTCGGCAAGTTGTCGAACGGCAGCCGGAACGGCTTCGTCTCCCCCGGCTTCAGCCCTCCCCGGTCATCCCTCACGATCGGAACCACCTCGCGCAGCACCTGCTGGTTGTAGGGGTCGTAAAACACGCAAGTCAGCTCCACCCGCTTCAAGGCCTTCCCGCCCTTGTTCGTCACATTCCCGGTGATTTCAACCAATTGCTGGCCGCCAAAGCTCTCGGCTGCCTTCATTTCCACGTCGCTCAGACCCAGCTCCCGCACGTAAGCCTTTGCTTCTGCAGGACTTGCCTTCGTTCCAGGCGCACCCGCCCCGCATCCCCACAACCCGATCAACCCAAAAACAATCGCTGCGATTCGCATCTCTACACAGCATATACGCCTGCCGCCGTCAACGAAACGAAAAATATCTTAGCGTTTCACACTCAGATAATGTTATAGTGCTTTTAGCGGTTCATATGGATTTCAATCGATTCACCGAAAAAGTTCAAGAGTCACTCCGGTCGGCGCAGACCCTGGCGATGCGTCAACAGAATCAACAGGTCGATGTGGAGCACGAGCTCGTCGCCCTGCTGGATCAGCAAAACGGCCTCGCCCCGGCCCTGCTCAAGAAGGCTGACCTGCAGCCCGACACGGTCAAGCAGCGCCTCGAGCGCGAGATCGACAAGCTCCCCAAGGTCTCCACCCAAACGGGTGGCCCCGATCAGATTTACGTCACCCAGCGCCTCACCAAGCTCTTCGCCGACGCCGAAGACGAAGCCAAGAAGCGCAAGGATGACTTCCTCAGCGTCGAGCACATCCTGCTCGCCGCTTTGGCAGACACCGGCGCTGCCGGCCGCATCCTCAAGGAGGCAGGCCTCAGCCGTCCCCGGCTTGAAGGAGCAATTCAGGGCGTCCGCGGTGCGCAGCGCGTCACCAGCCAGAACCCTGAGGAGACCTACGAAGCTCTCGAGAAATACGGCCGTGACCTCACCAAGTCGGCCGCCGAGGGCAAACTCGACCCTGTCATCGGTCGCGACGAAGAGATCCGCCGCGTCATCCAGGTCCTGTCACGCCGTACCAAGAACAACCCCGTGCTCATCGGCGAGCCCGGCGTTGGCAAGACGGCAATCGCCGAAGGCCTCGCCCAGCGCATCGTCCGCGGCGACGTCCCCGAGGGCCTCAAGAACAAGCGCGTCGTCTCGCTCGACATGGGCGCGTTGATCGCCGGCGCCAAGTACCGCGGTGAATTCGAAGAGCGCCTCAAGGCCGTGCTCAAAGAAGTCACCTCCTCGCAAGGCCAGGTGATCCTCTTCATCGACGAACTTCACACGGTCGTCGGCGCGGGCAAAACCGAAGGCTCCATGGACGCAGGCAACTTGCTCAAGCCCATGCTCGCCCGCGGCGAACTGCATTGCATCGGCGCCACCACGCTCGACGAATATCGCAAGTACATCGAGAAGGACGCTGCCCTCGAGCGCCGCTTCCAGCCCGTGCTGGTGGATCAGCCGACGGTCGAGGATACGATCTCGATCCTGCGTGGCCTCAAGGAACGCTACGAAGTCCACCACGGCGTCCGCATCAAAGATGCCGCGCTGGTCGCCGCCGCCGTGCTCTCCAATCGCTACATCGCCGACCGCTTCCTCCCGGACAAGGCCATCGACCTCGTCGACGAATCGGCCGCCAAGCTCCGCACCGAGATCGACTCAATGCCTTCTGAGCTCGACGAGATCTCCCGCCGCGTCATGCAACTTGAGATCGAACGCACGGCTCTGTCGAAAGAAAGCGACGATGCCTCCAAAGATCGCCTGGAAAAGCTCGACAAAGAGCTGGCTGACCTCAAGGGTGAGTCTGACGGCCTCCGCGCCCAGTGGGATCTCGAGAAAGGCGGCGTCGATCGCCTCCGCCAAATCCGCGAAAAGCTCGAACAACTGCGCGTCGATCTCGACCGCGTCGAGCGCCAGGCCGACTACAACGCCGCCGCGCGCATCAAGTTCGGCGAGATCCCCAATCTCGAGAAAGAACTCGCCGACACCGAAGCAAAACTTGCCTCAAACCAGGGCCAGGCGAAGCTTCTCAAAGAAGTCGTCGACGAAGAGGACATCGCTGCCGTTGTCGCCCGCTGGACAGGCGTCCCGGTCTCAAAACTCCTCGAAGGCGAAATGAAAAAGCTGCTTCAGCTTGAGTCCGAACTCCACGAGCGCGTCATCGGTCAGGCCGAAGCCGTCACCGCTGTCAGCGAAGCCGTGCTCCGCGCCCGCAGCGGCATCAAAGATCCCCAGCGCCCCATCGGCAGCTTCATCTTCCTCGGCCCCACGGGCGTCGGCAAGACGGAGCTCGCCAGAGCCCTCGCCGCCTACTTGTTTGACGACGAGCGGGCGATGGTCCGCATCGACATGACCGAGTATCAGGAGAAGCACAACGTCTCGCGCCTGATCGGCGCGCCTCCCGGTTACGTCGGCTATGAGGAAGGCGGCCAACTGACAGAGCTTGTTCGTCGACGCCCCTACTGCGTCGTGCTCTTCGACGAAATCGAAAAAGCACACCCGGATGTGTTCAACGTTCTCCTGCAGATCCTCGACGAAGGCCACCTTACCGATGGCCAGGGCCGAAGGGTCGACTTCAAGAACACGATCATCATCATGACCTCCAACCTCGGCAGCCACCGCATCCTCGATTACCGCGGCAGCTACGAAGGCGGCGAGTACGACATGATGAAGATCTCGGTGATGGAAGAACTCCGCAAGTTCTTCCGCCCTGAGTTCCTCAATCGCGTCGACGAGACAATCGTCTTCCACGCTCTCACCGAGGAGCACCTCAAGGACATCGTCGGGATCCAACTCCACGGCGTCCGCAAGCGCCTCACCGATCGCAAGATCGAACTGGTGCTGACCGATGCGGCTCGCGCTCATCTGGTCCGCATGGGCTACGACCCGACCTACGGCGCACGCCCACTCAAGCGCGCGATCCAGAAGGAGATCGAAACTCCCCTGGCCCGCAAGCTCCTCGCTGGCGAAGTTCGCGACAACACACGCGTCCACATCGACCACGATCGTTTTACCGGCAGCCTCAGCTTCACGACGGAAGAGTCTTAATGGACCGGGGGCAAAGCGCTTGCTTACCCCCGGATCACTGCTAGCCTAAAGTTTCATGGACGATTTGCAGTTCAATCAGGCCGAGTATTCTGGCCCAGCCGCAGCCGGCCCCTGCGCCAACTGCGGCAAAGGCATAAGCGACGAGTACTGGCACGCCAACGGACAGACCGTCTGCCCCGTCTGCGCTCAGTTGATGGCCGACATACAGCAAGCCCCGTCCTCTCAGCTACTCAGCAAAACAGCTCTCTGCGCTGCGGGTGCAGCCATTGGGTGTTCCATCGCCTACGCTGCGATCCTCATCATCACCAGGTACGACCTCGCCCTCATCGCCATCGCTGTCGGCTGGCTCATCGGCAAGGCTACCCGCATCGCCACGGCAGGCGTCGGCGGCCGCACTGCCCAATACATTGCCGTCGCCGCAACCTACATCTCGATCAGCGGCACGCTCTTCTTTCAAATCCTTTACGTCGCCTCTCAGTCGGGCAAATCCATCCCGACTGTCTTCGGCTACGTTCACCTGTTCATCGTCTCCATGGGTAGACCCTTCTTCGACATACAAGAAGGCTTCCAGGGCATCATCGGCCTTGTGATCCTCTTCTTCGGCCTCCAACAAGCCTGGCAACAGACTCGCGCCATCAACGTCTCCCTCGCTGGCCCCTATTCCGTCCCTGTCAATCCTTCGAACTAACCCATGGACGCACCCACCTTCTGCCACCAATGCGGCGAAAAACTCACACCTGGCGCACTTGCTTGCCCAGCCTGCCACCGCCTCGTCTTCGCGAGTGAACTCCAGCAACTCGCCGACCGCGCCCGCTCCACGGAAGCCGTCGGCAACACCGACGAGACTCGCGCCATCCTGCAACAAATGCTGCAGCTCCTTCCTCTAGGCACATCGCAATACGATTCCGTCACTGCCCGCCTGGCCGCACTACCCCCACCGAAGGATCATCCCAAGGCGGACGAGCAACCCTGGCGCAAGCTCATCACCAGCCTCGGCGTTGTCGGCGCACTGATCTGGAAGTTCAAGGCCTTCGCAATTCTCCTGCTCACCAAAGGCAAGTTCCTTCTGCTCGGCCTCACCAAACTTCCAACTCTGTTCTCGATGTTCGCCTCGGCTGGCGTCTACTGGGCTCTCTACGGCTGGCGCTACGCCGTCGGCTTGATCCTCAGCATCTACCTTCACGAAATGGGCCACATGTGGGCCTTCCGCCGCTTCGGCGTCCCGGCCAGCGCACCAATGTTCATCCCCGGCTTTGGGGCCTTTGTCCGCAGCCAGGCCCCCATCGCCACCGCCGGCGACGACGCCCGCATCGGTCTCGGTGGCCCCTGGTGGGGCCTCGGCGCCTGCCTTCTTTTCGAGGCAGCCTCGCAATACTTCGGCCAACGCTGGATGTCCGCCGTCGCCCACACGGGAGCGATCATCAACCTCTTCAACCTCGTTCCGGTCTTTGGCCTCGACGGCAGCCACGCCTACAAAGTCCTCGACAAATTACGCCGCGGCATGATTCTCGCGACAATGCTTCTCCTGTGGTACTTCACCAGCGAGACGATGTTCTTCCTCATCGCACTTGGCGCAACCTATCGCATGTTCACCAAGGATGTCCCCGAGCAAAACGACCAGGGCATTTTCTGGCAGTTTGTCGGCTTGCTCGTCGCCTTCGGATTCCTCAGCAACTGGACGGCCCACTGGGACCGCAACCTCCTCAACGGCGGTTAATCGCATGGAACGCGTCCCCTTCCGCGTCACTCACGCCGCCCGTCAATACGACCACATCCAAAAGCTCCCGGTGTCCCTCTTGCTCGACAACATTCGCAGCATGTACAACGTCGGCAGCTTCTTCCGCACCGCCGACGGCGCTGGCGCCGAAGCACTATATCTGAGCGGCATCACCGCCCGCCCACCCAAGAGCGCCATCACCAAGACCGCCCTCGGCGCCGAAGACTCCGTCGTCTGGCATCCCTCCTCAAGCGCCGTCGAAACCGTCGACACTTTACGCTCTCGCGGCTACGAAATCGCCGCGATCGAAACTGCAGTCACCGCCGTTGACCTCTACGATTGGCAACCCCGCTGGCCCGTGCTTCTCTTGTTTGGCCACGAAGTCGACGGCATCGGCGACGAACTCCTCAATCGCTGCGACACCTTTGTTCGACTTCCCATGCTCGGCCTCAAGCACAGCCTCAACGTCTCAAACGCTGCCGCCATCGTGCTTTACGAACTCCTGCGCAAGTACCGCCATGCCTAAGCTCATCGTTGGGTACCTCGCCATCTTCGTCAGCACGGCCCTCGCTTGTTTCTGGGGCTTCTGGGGCGCAGTCGAGAACTTCCACGAGGGCTGGTATTTCGAAAGCCTCTGGCACAATCTCCTGCTCGCCCTCGGCCAATACTTCGTCCCCATGCTGGGCTTCTGGGCACTCGCGCTGCTCAGCCTCAGATGGCCCCGCCTTGGTGCGTTGCTTCACGTCGCTCTCGCCTCCGGCGTTCTCTACCTCTTTGGCTGGCGCAGGCAAGGTGCTTGGTGGCTCTGGCCTCCGTTGCTGGGCCTCGCTGCCGCCTACTTCTGGTCGCGGCCCAAGCCGCATCTCTGGGTTACCCGCGCCGCCCTGATCCTCCCCGTGCTCACCGCCATCGGCTACGGCATCGGCCCCGCCTACCTTGCCTTCACTCGTATTCCACTCAGCACCACCGGCCCTGTCGTTATCAACAACCTGCTCTGGGCGCCTGCCGGCCCAGGCTAACCGCAGAAAATCGGCGGCTCCTGGCAAGAGGCTCACAACGCCTGCGCCGCCCCCTGGCGCCTGCCCACCGTTGAAGAGATGAAGGCGGCACTCCCGCATCACAAAGTGTTCCCCAGCCAAACCACCAAGGACGCGCCGCTCTGGAACAAGCACTCCCAAATCATCTACATGTGGACCGCTGGCAACCCCACCTTCGTTAGCTACAACGGCTGGGTTGTTAAGACCACCCACAAAGACCGCCGCGGCTACATCGGCTGGCGCTGTGTCCAGGATCGCTAAAGCTGATATGCTCTCAAGTGATGAATCGCAGAGAACTCCTTCAGCGCTCCGCTCTGGCAGCATTCCCAAGCCTCCTCAATGCAGCCCCGCAAACCTGTGAGGTTTGCATCTACGGTGCAACACCCGGAGGTATCGCTGCAGCCGTTGCAGCCGGTCGACTGGGCCACTCCGTCATTCTTTGCGAGTATGAAGACCACATCGGCGGCATTGTCTCAAACGGGCTCACCAACGCCGACATCGGCAAGCGCTAGGCCGTCGGTGGACTGTTCTATGAATTCACCCGGCGCGTCCTCGATCACTATCGCCGGCAAGACCTCGGCAACCCGAATCAACCAAACGTAAAGCTCTGCCGCGACGGCTATTGGTATGAAGCCAGCGTGGCTGAGAAGATCTTCCACGATCTGATCGGCTCCACCGGCGGCCGCGTCCGCCTGCTGCTCAGCCACGACCTCAAGAAGGCAACCGTTCGCAGCAACCAGTTAACTGCCATCCTGCTCGAAGATCTCAAGACCACCGCGCGAATTGAAGTCCGCGCAAAAGTCTTCGTGGACGCCACTTATGAAGGCGACCTCGCCGCCCTGGCCGGGGCCCCGTTCCGCACGGGCCGCGAAGGTCGATCAGAATTCAACGAACCCCACGCCGGTCGCGTCTACGTGAAATTCCGCGAGAATCAACTCCTGCCCGGCTCTACGGGAGAAGGCGACCAGGCCGTCCAAGGCTACTGCTTCCGGTTTCACGTCACCAACGTCCCGGAAAAGCGCATCCCGATCGCCAGGCCCGAAGGCATGAATCGAGCCGACTATCAGGCCACGATCGAGGACATCCGCGCCGGACGCGTCAAGCGCTTTCGCGACGTGATCCAGGTGTACGCAATGCCCAACGGGCGCTTTGAGCTCAACAGCGACCACCCGCACCCGGATACGGGCGCGCCCAGCGAATCGCTGGATCTCACCGAAGACAATTGGTCCTGGCCCACTGCCACCCAGGCCCAGCGCCGCAAGCCTTACCAGCGCATACTCACGCACAACGTCGGTCTCATTTGGTTCCTCCAGAACGACCCCGAAGTTCCCGAGTCCATCCGCAAAGATGCCCAACAGTGGGGCTGGCACCGCGACGAGTGGCCCACCAACAATCACATGCCGCGCCAGGTCTATGTCCGGCAAGGTCGTCGCATTGTCGGCGAGGTGACACTCACAGAGCTCGACGCCAACGTCGATCCGAAACTTGGCCGAACCGCTTTACGCAACGACTCGATCGCCGTCATCGAATGGGCCTTTGACCCGCACGGCCACCACAAATACGACCCCGCCCATCCCGGCGTGCGCGAAGGCTACTTCTTCGTCCTTCATGAACCGTTCCAGGTGCCCTACGGCATCCTGGTCCCAAAGAAGATCGATGGCCTGCTCGTTCCCGTCGCCTGCTCCGCAAGCCACGTGGCTTACAACGCCCTCCGCATGGAGCCCGTCTTCATGGCCTTGGGCGAGGCATCCGGCATCGCGGCTCACCTTGCGATCACGAAACGTAAACA
The DNA here is from genome assembly GCA_016870995.1 of Acidobacteriota bacterium. Taxonomy (GTDB): domain Bacteria; phylum Acidobacteriota; class Terriglobia; order Bryobacterales; family Bryobacteraceae; genus Bryobacter. Next base: position 49,841 of record VFZU01000012.1, on the reverse strand, counting down.
GCTCCGTGCGATCCCTGTGCCTCTTCTACAGAAGCTCTTGGTCGAACGCAAAGGTGTCATCACGTTTTTTGAAGATCTCCCCTTTGACGACCCCGACTTTGCCGCCTTCCAGTGGTTAGGAGCCCGCGGCTTGAACCTTGGCTACCGCGCCACACCAGACAAGGTCCTCACCAAAGACGACCGCGCGGCCATGCGCACTCGCATCCCGGGCATTCCCGATACCGAGGGCACAATGCGAGAGCTTGCCCGGGCCGCTTACCGTAGCCTTGGCCCAAAGTCGATCTGACCTCGATCACCCAGCGTAACTTTTCGTACCTTGGCGGCGAATCGTAACCTGACGCGTATGAAACTCCAAACTTTACTCCTCGCCGCAACCATCGCCGCCACCGCGCAAACCAGGTCTCCCATCCTCCTCGAACTCTTCACTTCCGAGGGCTGCTCATCTTGCCCACCTGCTGACAGACTCCTCGAGTCCCTCGACCAACAACCCGTCTCCGGCGCCGACCTCATCGTTCTTGGCGAGCATGTCGACTATTGGGATGGCTCCTGGAAAGACCGCTTTTCCTCCCCGGCCTTCACCAAACGCCAGTGGGCCTATGCGAAGTACTTCGGCCTGTCCGGCGTCTACACGCCCCAACTCGTCGTCGATGGCCAAAGTGAGTTTGTCGGCAGCCACGGCGGCGACGCCAAATCCGCCATTCAAAAAGCGCTCATGAGCCAAAAGCATCCCGTCACGCTCAAGGCCCGATCAGACGGCAACACCCTCAAGGCCAGCGTTCATGTCGATGGTCTTAGCTCCAAAGGCGCCACCGTCTTTCTTGCTCTGGCTGAGAGCCAGGCACAGTCCAATGTGACGCGCGGGGAAAACGCCGGCCGTCATCTCAAACACATCGCCGTCGTCCGCTCTCTGCAAGCCATCGGGGACATCACCAATAACTTCGAGAAAGAGCTCGAACTCACCCTGCCGAAAAATCTCAACGGCCTTCGCGTCGTTGCTTTCATTCAGGACAAGGCCACGGGCCGCGTGCTCGGCGTCGCCCAGGAGAAACTCTCATGTTCTATTCACTGCTCCTGCTCGCTTACTTCGCCCCCAATCTAAACCCGGTCCAGTGGACGCTCACCGGCACGCCCAAGCAGCTCGTGCTTCATGCCAGCATTTCAGAGCATTACAAACTCTACTCACTCACCAAACCCAAAGGCGGCCCAATCCCGCTCGAAATCAAGTTCCGCGAAACCAATTACGTTCCGGCCATTCATCCCACACAACCGAATCCCGCGCATCAATTGTCTGGTGAGGTCGACTTCACAATCCCCCTGAAGCTGATCAAGCCCATTCCTGCTGAAGGATTGCAGCTTCATGTCGATCTCCGCTACCAATCCTGCAGCGACCAGATCTGCCTGCCGCCGACCCGCCGCGAGCTCGAAGTGACGCTTCACTCTGCGTCACACTAGGAGGAGATGAAGTTTCTCCTCCTTATGCTTGGCCTGTGCCTTTGCTCACAGGCACAGCCACGCACGCCCATCCTCGTTGAACTCTTCACCGCCGAGGGCTGCGGCGCGTGTCCTCCCGCTGACGAACTCATCACTGCCATCGATCAAATCCAACCCATACCCACTGCGAACCTGATCGTGCTCTCAGAACACGTTACTTACTGGGATACTTCCTCAAGAGACCGCTTCGCCTCCACTGCCCTTACGAATCGTCAGCTCGGCTACGCCAAGCTGCTCAAGATCGAAGGAGTCTACACTCCGCAACTGATCATCGATGGCCAATACGAATGCACGGGCGGCAATGGCCCTGAGGCCAAACGCCTGATCCTCGAAGCCCTCAAGCAACCCAAGCCCCAGATGGAAATCACTGCGAATCGTATCAACGGCAAGATCAAAACCAACGTTTCTTTCTTCGGCCTGTCCGGTGCGACAGTGCTGGTCGCGATTGCCGAGAACCTGGCTGAGACAAAAGTCTCCAAGGGTGAAAACGCAGGCAAGACGCTCAAACACACTGCCGTCGTCCGTGCCCTTCACACGATCGGAACCGCCGAGGGCCTACGCTTTGACACTACAGTCGATCTCCCCATGCCTCCGATTGTCGACAACTTCCGTGTCGTCGCCTTTGTCCAGGACAGCAAGACCGGCCGCATCCTCGCCGTAGCCCAATCCAAGCTCTAAGCTCATGCGTCTCAGCCTCATATTCGCGGCCACACTTTACGCCTTCGCCCCCAACCTGAATCCCATCGCCTGGTCCCTCCGCGTCGAGCCAACACACTTCAAGCTCCACGCCAGCATCGCCCAGGACTACAAGCTCTTCTCCCCAACCAAATCCACCCCTGGCCCCATCCCTCTCCAGATTCGAGTGCTTGAAGCGGCCTGGGTCAAGCTCGGCAAACCGGTCGCTACCCAAACCGGCGACACACTCACCGGCGAGACCGAGATCGCAATCCCCTATCGCCTCCGTCGCAAGCTCGGGCCGGATCCGCTCACAATCCACATTGAGGTCCGCTACCAATCCTGTAGCGACCAGATCTGCCTGCCGCCGACCACACGCACACTCGAGGCGAAATTACTTCCCGCGAATCCGGTTCTTTGAATCCCCGGTCGATTCGAACTCACTAATGTTGTCGAGAGTCGTCATCGCGATGCCCTGCAGTGCCTCGCTTGTGAAGAACGCCTGATGCCCCGTGATCAAAACATTGGGGAATGTCAGCAAACGCGCGAACACATCGTCCTGCAGCACTTGTCCGCTTAAGTCCTCAAAGAACAGCTCTGCTTCTTCCTCATAAACATCCAGACCCAGCGAACCAAGTTGCCCCGTCTTCAGAGCCTCGATCACTGCTTTGGTATCCACCAGGCCACCGCGTGAAGTGTTGATCAACATCGCCCCAGGCTTCATCTTGTCCAACGTTTCTTCGCAGATCAGATATCGCGTTGCCGCCAGCAGCGGGCAATGCAGACTCACAATATCGCTCTTGCGCAACACATCCGCCATCGGCAGATACTGCACCCCCATCTCTCTCACGCTCACATTCGGCGCAACATCATAGGCCAGCACTTCGCACCCGAAGCCAAGCATGATCCTGGCGAACACCTGCCCGATCTTGCCTGTCCCCACCACACCTACACTCTTGCCGTGCAAATCGAAACCCAGCAAGCCGTCAAGCGCAAAGTTCCCTTCTCTCACCCGGTTGTAGGCCCGATGAGTCTTGCGATTCAGCGTCAGAATCATCGCCACCGCATGCTCGGCCACCGCAAACGGTGAATAGGCCGGCACCCTCACCACGGCCACCTGATTCTTCTTTGCCGCCTCAAGGTCGATGTGATTGATCCCCGCCGACCGGGCCGCAATCAACTTCACGCCCAACACAGCCAGCTTCTCAATCACTTCCGCATTCAGGACATCGTTGACAAACACGCACACGCAATCATGGCCGGCCGCCAGACTCGCCGTATCCGCATTCAAATGAGGATCCAGGTATCGAAGCACATGCCCTTTGCGAGCGTTGTACGGATCAAACACGCCATGCTCAAAATCCTTCGCACTGAAAAACGCAACCTTCATAAAACGTCCGCAAACCCTTTCTTCAACTGCTTAAAGACCAACCCACCCGCCACAAACGCAGCCGCAGCCCAAACCGCGAGCATCGCGAATTCACTCCAATCCGGCATCCGATGCGTCAGCATCCGGTCACGATAAGCCCGCACCAGAAACGAAAGCGGATTGAGTGCCGGCAAAAATCGAAAGTGCTCCGGAATCTGCTCGATATCAATGAATATCGGCGTGATCCAGAACCACAAGCTCAACAACACCGTCACCACCTGTGCCGTATCCCGCAAATACACTTGAAACGCCGCCACCATCCACGAAAGTCCGATCGTGAAGAACCCAAGCAACACTACATAGGCCGGCAAAACCAGAGCGAACTCGCTGATTCCGCCATCAAAAACGATCACCGCAAACAAGGCAATCGCAAACGTCAATGCGTGGTTCACCAGTGAAGACAAAAACACGCTGACCGGAATAATCTCACTCGGGAAAACCGTCTTCGTGATCAGGTTCGAATGTTCGAGCAACGCAGTCGAACTTCTCGTCAATGCCTCCGAGAACAGCATCCATGGCAGGTAGCCCGTAAATAGAAAGATCGTGTAGTTTGATGTGCCCTGCCCTGGCGGCACGCCCATCTTCAAGCACACGTGAAAGACAAACGTCCAGCTCAGCAGCAACACCATAGGCTGCACAAGGCCCCACAACCAGCCACCCATCGAGCCGACATAACGGCGCTCGAAGTCGCGCCGCACCATCTGATAAAGAAGGCTGCGGCGTTCGATCAGATTGGTAAGAAAGCCGTAGCCAGGCAAACCGGACATCACACTTCAGGATAGAGGGTTAACGCCCCTTTTGGAGCGCCAACTTCGCATCTGCATCACGGCCCACCACCCGGTAGGCATTCGCCAGTGCCACCCAAAGCGATTTGTCAATATTTGCTCTTGCTGCAATCTCAAGCGGTCCAATCGCCTCTTGCGGTAGCTTTAGCGTCACCAAAGCCCGCCCCAGCGCTGCCTGCGCACTCACGAGCTTCGGATCCAGCTTCACCGCATCGCGATAAAACGGCAACGCCGCCTCGGGTCCATCCAGCTTCTCTGTGGAATCCCCCAACTCATATTCCAACGCCGCCTCGCGCAACCCGAGCGCCTTCACTCTTTGTAGAGCTTCTCGCGCCTCCGCATACCGCCCCGCCGTCCAAAGCCCTCGCGCAATATCCCGCTCGAGCCGCCGCAACTCGGGCGTTGGCCCCAGCGCCGCCAGCCTTTCAAAGACCACCTTCGCCTCTGCTTCTTTGCCCTGCGCCACCTGCGCCAGCCCTAGCCCATACCAGCCCCGCGGATTTGCCGTCTGCTTTCCCGTCAACAAGGCAAACCATCGCTCCGCCTCCGCCGCATTCCCACAAGCGGCCTCCGCTTCGCCACGCTGCTCCAGATATTCCGGTGTTGAGCTGAAGCTCGCCGCCTTCTTCAAATACGGCAACGCCGGGCACGCTTCCTTCAACTTCAACAACGCAGCCCCCGCAATCAAATTCCCTTGGGGCGAATCCGGCTGCGACTTCAAAAACACCTTTAGCTCGGCGACAGCTGGCCCATACTTCTTTGCGCTGTACAACGCCAACCCCACGTTGTAGCGCAACATCACTGCTTCCGGATACTGCTTGGCCAGCGCTCCGTACAAGCGCGCCGCCTCGTCAAATCGTCCCAACCGCATTGCCTCTCGCGCTGCCTCCGCCTGCCCCAGCAACAACAACGTCATCAGCCAGATCACTTGCACACTCCCTCCACCCAAACCGCCGTTGCGTCGAGCGCCGTCACTACCGCATCGAGGCAGCCATCGCCGCTCAGATCTGCCACCTCAAGCCAACGCCACATCCGCGACTCGCTCTTCAATTCCGCACCCATCTCAAACCGCTTGCCGCCACGATTCCAAATCACTGACAACGGCTCCCGAGCTGCTGCACCTTTGCCACCTTGCGGAGACAACGCGTCGCTCCGGCCCACAATCAAATCCACAAACCCATCCCCATTGAAATCGGCTGCCCCGACGCCCCATCCGCTCATCCCGCGCGTCACGCGCGCGAGGCCGGTTTCAATCCCTGCCTCCACCATCGTCTTGCCATTGTTCTTCAACAGCGGAAAGGTCTCTTCCTTAAGCGCCGTGTACACCAGGTCCGTCTTGCCGTCCCTGTCATAATCCAAAGCGGCCACACCCATCGCCGAAGGGCTCTTGCCGTCCGAGGGCACCGCCACGCCCCAATCAAATCCCTTTTCCACAAACTTCAATCCGCCCTGATTGACGAACAAGAAATTCCACTCGCGATCGTTCGTGACAAAGACATCCAGCTTCCCGTCCCCCGTCAAATCGGCAACAGCCAACCCCATGCCCTTCCCTTCATGCGCACCAATCCCCGAGGTCGCTGACACATCCTTCAACTTCCCGCCCCCAACATTCTCAAACAACTGATTCGCACTCGGCTTGTAATACCGCGGATGGCAATAATCCGGTTTTCCATTCACCACGCACTCCCGATCCCCCGCTGCCGACCAACGCACATAATTCACCACAAACAGATCCTGATCGCCATCCCCGTCGAGGTCGGCAAACTTCGCCGCATAGGCCCAACGGCCCCCATTCTCAATCTCGGTCAACCCGAATTTCCCGCCGCCCAGGTTGCGATACAACTCGATAAATCCGACGCCCAACACCACCAGATCCACCTTGCCGTCGCCATCCACATCCCCGGCCGCGGCCCCCATTGCATAACCCTTTTGCCGCAATCCCGACCCCACCGTCACATCCTCAAACTTCCCCCCGCCCAGATTGCGCAACAGCCGGCTCCACTGTTTCTCCGACTTCTTTTCGAGCGACGGCAACTCCGCCCCGTTGGCAAAAAACAAATCCGGCCGCCCATCCCCATCGAAATCCAGCACCGCCAGGCCGCCACCCATCGTCCCCGGCATGTACTTCCGCGCACCCTCGCCGCTCACCTGCGCGAACGGCAACTCATGCACGCGAAACTCAATCGCCATCAGCAACAACAACCAAGGCATACTTACGGTCCAGAATATAAGAATGGAATTGAAGAGCGTTCAACTCGCCATCCCCGAAGGCGCCAACCTCGTCTTTGGCCAGAGCCACTTCATCAAGACAGTCGAAGATCTCTACGAAGCCATCATCAACACAAACCCGGCTATCGAATTTGGCATCGCCTTCTGCGAAGCCTCAGGTGAGCGCTTGATCCGCGTAGAAGGGAACAACGAAGCCATGAAGGCGGCAGCGGTTGAAAACGCCCAGGCCGTCGCCGCTGGCCACACCTTTTTCATCTTCCTTCGCAACGGTTTCCCCATCAACATCCTCGGCCGCATTAAAGATGTCCCCGAAGTTGTCACACTCTTCTGCGCCACAGCCAACCCGGTACAAGTCATCGTTGCCGAATCCGCGCAGGGCCGAGGCGTCCTCGGCGTGATCGACGGTGGCAGCCCTCTCGGCATCGAAGGCCCTGAAGGCGTGGAATGGCGTCACGGCCTTCTCCGCAAGTTTGGCTACAAGCGCTAGGCGAGCCAGCCTCTTTTTAGTCCCGCGCGCCCCAAGCCAGCTTCAACCCAAACCCGATCATCAACGCACCAAACACGCGGTCCAGCACCCGCTCGGCGGAACGGTACTGCTTTCTCACTCGCTCCAGCGAAAACAACGTTGCCACCGTCGAGTACCAGGCCAGCTCATTAAAAGCGATGACACCCATCGCCGCCAGCTTCACCCACCCCGGCAACGCGGGGTCAAACACCGCTGCCAGGATACTGCCGAAGAACAGAATTACCTTGGGGTTCCCCACACTCGTGAGGAATCCACTCACAAAGCCCCCGCGCGAATTCATGTTCGTTTCCGCTGACACCGGCTTGCGCCACAACCGATACCCGATCCAAATCAGATAGGCTCCTCCGGCAAACTGCATCCAACGCAAAACCCAGGCGGCTTTCTGAAACAGCGCCTCCAGGCCAAGCATCGCGGCTCCTCCCCACAACAATGCGGCCAGGGTAGCCCCCAACACCGTTCGCATCCCTTCGGCGCGCCCATGCCGCGCCGCGGTCTGGCTGATCAGAAAAAACGTCGGGCCCGGGCTCATCACTGCCGCCAACTGCACGACAGCCAACGGAATTAAAACACTCAGCACTTCCACACTTCAAAAAGCTAACATGTGGAAAGTATGAAGACCGCTAAAATCGAGAAGCTTCTCGGCTTCGACACCCGCGCCCTGCACAAAGGCTACGACCCAGACTCGTCTACCCACGCTCGTGCTGTCCCGATCTATCAGTCCACTTCGTTCACGTTCGAGAACTCGCAGGACGCCGCCGAACTGTTCGGACTCCAGAAGTTTGGCAACATCTACACGCGCATCATGAACCCGACCACCGACGTGCTCGAGCAGCGCGTCGCCTCGCTCGAAAATGGTGTTGCCGCTCTGGCCGTTTCCTCAGGCCAGGCCGCTCAATTCCTCGCCATCACCAACATCGCCCAGGCCGGCGATCACATCGTCGCCTCCAGCACCCTCTACGGCGGCACCTACACCCAGTTCGACGTCAGCTTCCGCAAGATGGGGATCGAAACCACCTTTGTGGATCCCGATGATCCAGAAAACTTCCGCAAGGCAATCCAGCCCAACACCAAGCTCATCTACGGTGAAACGATTTCGAACCCACGGGGTAACATCCTCGACATCGAAGCTGTCGCCAAAATCGCCCATGACAACAAGCTTCCCTTGATCATCGACAATACCTTTGCCACGCCGTACCTTTGCCGCCCCATCGATCACGGCGCGGACATCGTCCTCCACAGCCTCACCAAGTTCATTGGCGGCCACGGAACTTCGATTGGCGGCATCATCGTCGACTCGGGCAAGTTCGACTGGAAGTCCGGCAACTTCCCCCAACTCAACGAACCCTCCCGCGCTTACCACGGCATGGTCTTCTCGGATGCCCTTGGCCCCATCGCCTACATCATCAAGGCGCGTGTCGAAGGCCTCCGCGACATGGGCCCGGCTATCAGCCCCTTCAACGCCTTCCTTTTCCTTCAGGGCGTAGAAACTCTCAGCCTCCGCATGGATCGGCATATCCAGAACGCACAGGCGGTTGCCGAACACCTGGAGAAACACCCCGCCGTCTCCTGGGTCAAGTACCCTGGCCTCAAGTCAAACGCCTATCATTCGCTCGCGCAAAAGTACATGCCCAAAGGTCCCGGTGCTGTTTTCAGCTTCGGCCTCAAGGGCGGTCTCGACGCCGGCAAAGCCTTCGTCGACAAACTCCAGATCTTCTCCCATCTGGCCAATGTCGGTGATGCCCGCAGCCTCGTCATCCAACCCGCTGCCACCACGCACCAGCAACTCACCTCGGCTCAGCAAATCGCTGCTGGTGTCTCCCCCGATATGATCCGTCTCTCAATCGGCCTCGAATCGATCGAAGACCTCCTTTGGGACATCGACCAGGCCCTCGCCTAGTCGAATTCGAATGGTTTCTTGGGCGGACCCTGATGCGGGTCCGCCTTTGCTTGTTTCAGTAGCTCATCAAACTTCTTGTTCAACACCTCACCCTGATTCTTCGTCGCGGCAAAGCTCTTCTGAAACGCCGCTTCCCGCTTGGCCGCCTCACCTTTCAAATTCTGTACCGCCTTGGCAAAATCCTCAATCGGTGCCGGTTTCTTCTTCTCCTCGTAGGTGATGACAGCCTCCGTCACGATATCCACCTTCAATTTCGCCTCACAGCAAGGACAGGTGATTTCCATCAGATTTTTCATATTGAAATGCTATCGCAAGCCGATAAGGAAACACTATATGAACCTCCCTTGTGTTGTCATCGGTCCAGATCGTGTGCTCACCAGTCAGTTGCTGCTGGCGTTTAAAGAACTGGGCGGCATAGCCGTTCTGCGTGATCTTGCGCAATACCCTCAGGATCGCGAAGCGATTCGCATGGTCCGCAGCATTGCGCCGAAGTTCATCTGCCTCGACCTTTCCGATAAAGACCGTAGCTTCGCCTTGATCGAACTACTCCAAAGTGAGTTTCCCGGCATCCAGATCGCTGTTTTCAATGAGACCGTCGAGCCTCAACTGCTGCTCAAGCTGATGCAGCACGGCATCCGTGAGTACATCGCGCCTCCCTTTGAAGCAGACCAGCTCGCCGCAGTCCTGATCCGTCTCCGCGACGCCGCACTCAAGCACCCCATCACCCCCTCTACCACCAACTTCGTTTACTCATTTCTGCCCTCCAAGCCCGGCTCCGGCACCACAACTCTCGCGATTAACACCGCCGTCGCCATGTCGAAGTACCCCGACGCCAATTCCCTTTTGATGGACCTTGATCTAAACAGCGGCCTCGTGCGCTTCCTGCTCAAACTTGACAACGAACACACGATCCTTGAGGCCGCCCGGCACGCCACCGCAATGGATGAAGCTCTTTGGTCTCAGCTCGTTTGCCCGGTCGGCAACCTCGACGTCATCCACACGGCTCGCATCACCCCAGGCATACGGATTGAAGTCGAGCAAGCCCGCGCGCTCATCGATTACGTCCGCAAGCAATACAAGGCCATCTGCGTCGATCTTTCCGGCAACATGGAGCGCTATTCAATGGAGATCATGCAGGAATCGAAAAGCACCTTCATCGTCTGCACTCCCGAGATCCCCTCCCTGCACTTGGCGCTTGAGAAATTCCAGTTCCTCAAGGCCGAAGGCCTCGGCGAAAAAGTGAAATTCCTCCTCAACCGTCATTCCAGGTCTGACCTTCTCCAGATCGAGCAAATTCAGAATCTGCTTGGCGCACCCGTTGCCCTCACCTTCGCAAACGACTACGGCGGCGTATCTCAAGCCGTCGCCGATGGCAAACAAATCGCCCCCAACTCCGAGCTCGGCAGGCAGATTTCGGCATTCGCCGGTCAACTGCTCGAACGTGCCGCCACTGCTCCTGACGACAAGGCGAAGAAGAAGGAAATCCGCGGGTTCGGCGAGCTCTTCAAGTTCGGTGCCTCGCGAATCGCACAACTTTCCGATAGCGAATCCAACGTCTAATCGCTAAAATAGGGATCTGCTTCGCCAGATGCCTCGCGCGTTTTTCTTAATCCTTCTCAATTTTCAGGTACTTGGCCTGCTCGGACAGGACCTCGCAGCCCTGACGCGTCTCATCGAATCCGAGCGAACCCGCCTCAAAATCCCAGGCCACGCCGCCGGCATCTTCTACAAAGGTGAAATCCTCTGGACACGCGCCGGCGGCACGGCCGACCTCAAAACCAACCGACCTGTCCAGCGCGACACGCCCTTTCGCCTCGCATCCATTTCAAAGCCCATGACTGCCGTTGGCTTTCTCCAGTTGCTTGAACTGCGCAAGGTCACCCTCGAAGACAACATCCGCAAAAACTGCGCTGCGTTTCCCGCCAAACCTCATCCCATCACGCTCGCCCAACTGCTCGGCCACCTCGGCGGCATCCGTCACTACCGCACTGGCGACCCGACCGACGCCAATAACGCCATTCACTTTCCCAACGTCATCGAGGCCCTCAAGAAGTTTTCCGCTGACCCGCTCGAACACGAGCCTGGCACCAAATTCCTCTACTCCACCTACGGCTTCAATCTCGTCGGCTGCGCGATCGAAGGCGCCTCCGGCATGTCCTACGAGCAATGGATGGCCGACAAGGTTCTCGCAACGGTCGGCATGTGCAACACGGCCCCCGACAACGGTCGCGGGCTATCCCTCCGCCGTGCCCTCGGTTACCGAAAGAATACCTCTCACGAAATCACCGAATGCGCCGTCAACGACAACACAGCCAAAATCCCTGGCGGCGGCTACGTCTCGAACGTCGAAGACCTCCTCAAATTCTCCGAAGGTCTCTTCCGCCAGCGTCTCCTGAAGAGCGAAACCATTGACCTGATGTGGACTGCAGGCAAGCTTCGATCCGGCTCTTCCACCGGCTACGGCCTCGGCTGGTCGATCGCCAAGGCTCCCGAAGGCGACCGGGAAATCTATCACACCGGTGGCCAGCAAGGCACCAGCACCATCCTCTACCTCCGCCCCGACCAGCAATTCGCCTTTGTCTGGCTCACCAATCTGGAGGGCGTCGACGACCGCCTACCCCTCTCCCGCCAAATCTTCAAACTTGCGACAACAAAACCTGTAACACCCGCCGGCACCGAACGTTAACCTCTAGTAGGCGCTCGAAATCTTGCAACCCATTTCCGACGAAGCCCTCATGGCCCGCGTCCGCGACGGCGATTCGTCTCAGCTCAGCATCCTGTTCGACCGGCACGGCGAAAAGCTCTTCCGCTATTGCTGGCGCATGAATCAGGATCGTCAGCTCTCCGAGGACCTCGTCCAGGAGGCCTTCTGCCGCATGCTGCGCTTCCGATCGAGCTTCCGCGACGGCCACAGCTTCCAGGCCTGGATCTACTCCATCGTTCGAAACCTGCAAATGGACCATTGGCGCAAAAAGCGCTTCGAAGCCGATTGGGACGAATCTTACGACGCTCCTGCTCCGGCGGCCACCAGCCTTGAGCAGCAACAACAAACCGATTTGCTCCATCAGGCTCTTGCCCAACTCCCGCCGAGCAAACGCGAGATCCTCATCATGGCCCGCTTTGAAAACCTCCGCCACGAACAAATTGCCGAAATCATCGGTTGCGAAACGGTCGCCGCTCGCGTTCGCCTCCACCGCGCCATAGCCTCTCTCAAAGACATCTACCTCGACCTCACCCAAAGGAGATCCGCCTGATGCAACCCCGCAGCTTTTGCCCAACTGGCGAGCGCCAACTGACCGCCTATCTCGAAAATCGTCTCCAGGCCGGCGATCGCGACGCATTCCGCGAACACGCGAACACCTGCGAAATCTGCAGCGCTGAGCTAGCTCTCTGGGACCAACTCGAGTCCTTGCCCGCCCCCGGTCCGAGCCCCCGATTCCGTACCAATTTCAACAACATGCTGGCCGCCGAACGCCCACACCAGTCCGGCCGGCCCTGGCTGCCCTGGGCTGCCGCCGCGCTATTCGCCGTTGGTGGCTTCTTCGCTGGCAACTATTCGGCCTCTGAGCGCCGCCAGCCGGAAATTACCGAACTCCGTGGCGAACTCCGCAACCTCCGTGGTCTGGTTGCCACCAGCCTGCTCCAGCAGCAAAGCGCGGTCCAACGGCTTCGCGGGGTCAGCTATTCGGTCGCACTCGACAACCCCGATGAAGACGTTGTCGCCTCCCTGGTCCAGACCCTCCGGTCTGATTCGAGCGTCGATGTCCGCCTCGCCGCAACCGACGCCCTCAAGAAGTACAGCGACCGCCCCATTGTGCGCCAGGCATTTATTGAAGCCCTTGCTTTGCAAGGCTCGCCCCTGGTGCAGATCGCTCTCATCGATGCCATGGTCGACTTCCGGGAAGGCCGCGCTGCCGGCGCCTTCAAAAGTCTCGCCAGCGACACCGCCACCAATCCGGCCGTCAAAACCCGCATCGCCACCGCCCTTGAGGAGCTCAAAGTCCAATGAATCGTCGTGCCATCTTCCTCACTCCGCTCGCCCTTCTCGGGGCGCAACAGCATGACTACCGTCACAGCAAGTCGTTTCCTCTGGCTCCGCAAACTCTCGACGTCGAGATTCCCAGCGGCAACATCAAGCTTCTGCTGAGCAATTCAAACCAGATCACAGTCCGGGCTGACATCCAGCTCACCGCACCCACTCCGGAAGATCTCGAACTCGCCAAGCGCGAAGTCCGTTTCGAGCCGCGCCTCGACGGCAACACCCTTAAGGTCTGGGTAGAAGCACCCGAGCAACGCCGCTGGCAACGCTACAAGCACCGTCACAATGTGGAGATTGAAGCGCCCGCCTCGACCCGTTTGCTCCTCAGAGGCATCAACGGCAGCATCGATCTCACCTGCGCGACGCAACCAACCAAAGACGTCTACATCAAGAACATCAATGGCGAGATCGTCCTCGCTTTCCCGTCCCAACCCAACGCCGACTTCGAGATCAAAACCCTCAACGGTCACATCTATTCGCAATGGGACATGACTCCAATCGCCGATATGTCAGAGACGAAAGTGACAGACAACGGCATGAAGCGTATTGTTAGCAGAAACCGCTTTGCGGGCGGTCGCCTCGGGCGAGGGGGGATTCACATCCACATCGAGGGACTCAACGGCGATATCCGCATCACCGACAGAAAGGCTTAAACACAAACACCCATGAAACTGGCTCTATTACTGCTCGCCGCCAACCTCTTTGCACAAACTCAAAGCGAAAAGCTCACCATCGCCTTCAGCGACCCGGCTCGTGCTGGCACAGTCAAAATGAACATCCTCCACGGCTCCATCGCCGTCAAGGCCCATGCGGGCAAGGATGTCCAGGTCGAATCCATTTCGACCTCCGAGAAAGAGACCGAACGAGAGGTACCGGAATCCGCCAGAGGCCTCAAGCGCCTCAACACGATCGGCTCCTCCATCACTCTCGAAGAAGAAAACAACGTCGTCACCATCTCTCTTGGCTGGAAATCCCGCAGCGAAAACTACACGATCTACGTCCCGGCAAAAACATCACTCAAACTCTCGGTCGTCAACGGCAAAATGCTCACCGTCGATGGTGTCGATGGCGACATGGAGCTGAACTCAACCAACGGCGGCATCCAGCTCAACGATGTTTCTGGCTCTGTCGTCGCACACGCCCTCAACGGCAAACTCTTGGCTAAGTTCAAGTCCGTCGATCCCACCAAGCCCATGAGCTTCAGCTCCATGAATGGAACGATCGACGTCACACTCCCGGCCTCGATCAAAGCCAACCTCAAGATGCAGAACTCAATGGGGGACATCTTCACCGATTTCGACGTGAAAATGCAGCCGACCTCCACCACCATTGAAAAGTCCGAGCCGCGATCCACTCCGCGCAACAGCAGCCGGGTCCGGATGAACACCAGCTCGTTGGGGACCATCAACGGCGGCGGACCAGACTACTCTTTCAAGAATTTCAACGGCAAAATTTACATTCGTAAGTCAAACTAGGGATTTCTTAACGGAGTCGGGCATTCTATTATCAAGGGAGCAGTTTTTGGTCGATACGCCTTAGAGAGGATTAGCCCGATTCCGTTTTGTCTTACATTAGTTGCGGTCTTCCTGCTATCGCAAGGGATTCTGTTTCCGGCGGAAACTGAAAACTTTCAGCTAAAGCAGCGGCCTCGTCTCGGCGCAGCCATGCAGGAGACCTGGCGCTGGGTGAACTTTTCCCAGCGCGACGGCCTTCCCAGCACGGACATCCTCCAGATCGTGGAATCCCCCGACGGCACCATCTGGGCCAACACGGGTGACGGTGTTGTCTGGTACGACGGATTCGCCTGGCACCAGCCTTACTGCCTCGGCGGCGCAAAAATCGAATCCCACCTCCGCATGCAACCTCTCGATAGAGATCGCATCCTCGCCACGGGAGATCGTCTCCCGGTCATTTACTCCCGCACAGACTGCCAACCGATCAGCTTCACTTTCAATGGCAAATCCGTTCGAGTTACAACCAGTGCGCCAGCGGCCGACGGCAAGACGATTGTGCAGACAAATGAGCGCAACTTCCACGTATGGGACGGTCGTCGATCTGCCCTCGGGGCGGTAGTCCTGAATGGAACCGAATATTTCGGCTCCCCACTCAGCTTCACTCCAGGCCGCCCAACCTTCATTGCCGGTAAGCAGGGCCTATTAAAGCTCGACCCATCGGGTTGGTCCGTCGCCCTGCCAGTCAGCACTCTTCCCAATCCAGATCACATCTCCGCTACAACGGTCCGTGCCGCGGCGGACAACACACTCGGCGAAGGCCTCTTCTCCGTTGGGTTCCCGCAGGCATGGCAAGGCGTTTGGGAATGGTCAAAAGGGGCTCAGCCTCGCCGCATCCCGCAATCAAGTGGCCTGATTGCAAACATCGTCGCAATCTCACGCCAGGGGGAAGCAATCGTCTCTTTTGATACGGAAGATGTCTGGATCAAACAGGCTGGCGTTTGGGAGCCTCTCCTGCCGACCCCCGCTCCTCTTCGCAACGCCAGGCATGTCTTTTTCGACAGCCAGGACCGTCTTTGGGTCGCAACCAGCAACGGCATCCACCTCTTGCGTTCACACCGTTCAGATTGGTCCAGGATACAGTTTTCCTCCCCAAACCGGGGCAACTACGTGCATTCTCTCTTGTCCGCCCGCGACGGCAAGCTCTGGCTTGGCACTTCCAAGGGAATTTCGATTGTCCATCCCAATGGCCGCATTGAGTTCATCTCTTCGGTCCTCGGTAAGTCTCTGAGTTTCGTCACTGCTCTCGCCCAGGACACTTCTGGCGCGATCTGGTGTTCCAGTGGTGCCGCCTTCGAAGGGGTCTACCGTTACTCCGACGGCCTCTGGCGCCACTTCGGCACGTCCGACGGGCTGGGGGCAACCTACTATCACAACCTCCACGTAGATCCGGACGGCCACCTCTGGGCTCTCTCCACGGGGCGGGGACGCGCGGATGCCCTTCGCGGCGTCTATCGGTTCGATGGCGTACGCTTCTCAAATTGGGATCAAATCGCAGGCCTCAAAGACCCTCGCGCTTATGCCATGGCATCCACGGCGGATGGCACCCTCTGGTTTGCTTCTTTCAGTGGCATTAGCCGCTTTGCAAAAGGAGTCTGGACCAATTGGACTACCCAAACGGGCCTTCGTCCCGGCGCCGTCTTTAACATCCAATCCGCCCGCCAGGGTGGCGTCTATTTTGTGGACCGGCGCAATGGCCTCGGCATGATACGCAAGGACGACACGGTCGCCTACGAGGATACCTCTGCGCTTTCAACGGGCCGCCATGGCTGGTCCGTTGTCGAAGACGCCGAGTCTAACCTTTGGGTCGCCACTCGGGCCGGCCTTGCGCTGCGCCGCAATGGTGCCTGGTCGAATCTTGCCCAGGCAGATGGGCTTAGTAATCCCCTCCTCTGGCCACTCGCCTTCTGGCGCGGTCATCTCTGTACCGGCAGCGATGGAGGTGGCCTGTTCTGCCTCGACCTGGATGTACTCAAACGCAAGCCACCGGTTGTCTCGCAACCCACGGCGCGCGTCGACGGTGCGACCGCTCAACTCGATTGGCGTGTCCACTCCAGCGAAGACTCTTCCGAATCGGCCAACCATAGCTCCCGTTTCCGTCTCAACGGAGGTGCCTGGTCGCCATGGCAGCCTGCCTCCTCCAGCACCCTTTCAGGGTTGTCCTATGGAGTCCAGCAGGTCGAACTCCAGTCTCGCGACCGCTTCGGATCCATGTCCGCCATCTCCGCTCCGCTGGCCTTCTCGATTAGCCCACCGCTCTGGATGCAGCCAGTCTTTCTGATCCCCGTCGGGCTCAGCCTCATCGCCGCCCTCATTGCGATCTATGGCTTTGTTTCTCGCACCTACAAGCACAACAAGCAACTCGCCGAAAAAGAAGAAAGCTTCCGCGCACTCATTGAATACAGCTCTGTCGGCATCACGCTCTGGGACCGCAACCGCCGGGTTTTCTACGTCAGCCCTGCCGTCACCATCATCCTCGGCTACGAAACCAGCGAGCTCATCGGAGAATTCCGCCCTGACCTGATCCACCCAGATGACCGCGACTCGAGCAACAGCCGCCTCTCGAGCCTCCTCGAAACTCCCGGCCAGACTCAACGCTCGCGCATCCGCATGAAGCACAAGAACGGCGAGTACCGTTGGATCGAAGTCATCTCGCGCAACCTGTTCGATAACCCGGCCGTGGGCGCCATTGTCACCAACCTCCGCGACATCACCGATTCCACCAACGCCGAAATCGCCGCAGCCGAAGCCCGCCAGAAAGCCGAAAACGCCAACCAGGCCAAGAGCGACTTCCTCGCCATGATCAGCCACGAAATCCGCACCCCCATGAACGGCATCACGGGCATGTGCCAGCTTCTGATCGAATCCAACCTCAACCGCGAGCAACAGGATTACGCCGAAACCATCTCTTACTCCGCTCAATCGCTACTCGCACTCATCAACGACGTCCTCGATTTTTCCCGCATCGAAGCCGGCAAGCTCACCATCGAGCGTGCTCCGCTCGACCTTGCCGAGCTCCTCAAAGAAGTGGCCCAGCTCATGAGGGTCCGTGCCGAAGAAAAACACCTCAAGCTGGAAGTCATCTACCCCAAAGACGCTCCACGCGCCTTCTACGGCGACGCACTCCGCATCCGTCAGATCCTCTTCAATCTCACCGGCAACGCCGTAAAGTTTACTCACGAAGGCGGCATTCGCATCGAAGCCGCGATCAGCTACAACGTCGGCAGCGCCTTCAACCTCGACATCACGGTCAAAGATACCGGCATCGGCATCCCCGAAGACAAGCTCCAGTTGGTCTTCCAAAAGTTCACCCAGGCCGACGTCTCGACGACGCGCCGCTACGGCGGCAGCGGCCTCGGTCTCTCGATCTCACAAAGCCTGGCGAGCCTCATGGGCGGCTCCATTGATGCCTCAAGTGTCGTTGGCGAAGGCAGTGAATTCCGCCTCCATCTTCAGCTCGACGCCGCACCGGAGAGCACGCTCCAACGCAAGCACTCCACCGTCGAAGCTCTTCAACCCCTCAGCGATTCCCTTGAAATTCTTCTTGTCGAAGACAACAAGGTTAATCAGAAACTCGCCTTGCGCCTGCTTGAGCGTCTCGGCTGTCAGGCCAGAGTTGCCGAGAGCGGCATTGAGGCCCTTGAACTTCTCGACACGCAAAAATTCGATCTCATCCTGATGGATTGCCAAATGCCTCTGATGGATGGCTATGAAGCCACCCGCCGCATCCGGGAGCGCGAACACTCCAATCGCCACATCCCCATCGTCGCCATCACCGCCAACGCCATGGAATCCGACCTTGAGAAATGCCTCGAGGCCGGCATGGACAGCTACCTCACCAAACCCATCGACTTCAACAAACTCAGGGATGCTCTGGAGACATGGGGAATAGATTACCGCGGCCCAAGAGCCACTTCGGATCCAACAGTCTCTTAACGTCCTTCATCGCCTCGATTTCGGCTTCGCTGTAGAGAAACGGCAAGAAGTGCCGCTTCCGCTTACCCAGCCCGTGCTCGGCCGCTACGGTCCCACCCAGTTCCACGCTCTTGCGCGCAAAGTCATCCATCAGCTTCTTGCCTTCGGCGATCAGTTCTTCGCTCGCTGGAAATAGGTTCACGTGCACGTGCGCGTCACCAATGTGCCCAAAGATCGCATGCGGAGCCGGAAACCGAGCCGCAATCTGGCCGCGATAGTAATCCAGCATCTCCCGGTTTTTTTCAACAGGCACACTGAAGTCCGATCCCAGCTTCGGAAACCCCATCTGCCGCACCAGTTGGATCACCCTCTCAGGCAGCGCATGACGAAACGCGCGAAACCGTTCCCGGTCCGCCTCATTCGATCCAAACCAGCTTTCCTCGCCCATCGCATGGTGCGCTTCGAGCCGCTCCACCCAGGCATCCACCGCGCTGTCATCCTCGACAATCTGCTCGACAATCACGCACGCTGCAGCCTTCTCCGGCAGGTCGTTGTACTTCTCGCGAATCAGATCGAGCGACGGCTTGTCGGCATACTCGAGCATCCGCAAGCCTTCGACACTACGCCAGGCCTCAACAGCATTGATCGCGTCTTCGTCTTTGGCGAAAAACACGATCCCGTTCAACAATTCCTTGGGCAGCGGCAGCAACTTCAACTCCGCCTCGATCACCACACCCAGCGTGCCTTCCGATCCCGTGAATAGATCGATCCAGTCCATTCCAGGCTCCAGCGGATACCCCGCCGAATGCTTCGTCGACCGCGGCCGGTGCACCGGCTTCACTCCAAAATCAATCTTGTCCCCGCGCCGCAAGTCGAGCACGCGTCCATCCATTAGCGCCACGCGCAGGCGTTCAATCCATCGGCGCGTCGCGCCGTACATAAAGCTCCGCGATCCGCACGCATTGCATGAGATCGTCCCGCCGATCGCCGCCATCGTCTCGGTTGGGTCGGGCGGATAAAACTGTCCGCTGCGCCGCGCGGCCGCGTGCAGATCCCGCAGAATCACACCCGCGCCACACACCGCGCGGCCCTCGTGGATCTCCATCTTGTTGAACTTCTCAAGCGAGATCGACCAGCCGCCCTCGGGCACCCGGCCTCCCGTCAGTCCACTACCGCCACCAGCAATCGTCACTGGCGTTCCACTGGCCTGAGCCTCGGCAAGGATCCCCACAAGCTCGGCTTCCGTTTCCGGAATCAGAATCTTCTCGGCATGGCCCTGATAGTTCGAAGCGTCTTCAAGGTAGTTCCACATCGCCTGCTAAACCTCCAGAATCACCGGCACAATCAAAGGCCGCCGCTGCGTTTCCTTGTTGAGGAACCGCTTCAGATCCGTCCGGATCTTCTCCTGCATCACGCCCCAGTCCGATCGTTCTTCCGCGTTCGAACTCTCCAGCGTCTTGATCACCAACTGCTTGGCATACGGCAGCAACTCGCTCGATTCCTCAAGCGACACAAACCCGCGGCTGATGATCTCGGGTAATCCTTGCACCTGCCCGGTCGCCTTTTCGATCGCAATCACCGGGATCACAAACCCGTCCTCGGCCAGATGCCGGCGATCACGGATCACCATATCCTCAACCACATCACCCAATGAACCCGAGTCGATACAGATCCGTCCCGTGTTGATCTTTTCACCCTTGCGCGCACCCTTCTCGTCGATCACCAGGCTCTCGCCGTTCTCGATGATAAAGGTCGACTCAAGTCCGTTGCCTTCAAGGTGCGAAGCCAGCTTGGCATGCCGCACCAGTTGCAGGTATTCGCCATGCACCGGCATGAAGTACTTCGGCCTCACCAGGTTCAAAATCAGAGTCAATTCCTCGCGGAAACCATGTCCTGAGACGTGCACGGGCGGCCCACCGCCGCCATAGATCAAATCCGCGCCACGTCGCGCAAAGTGATTCATCATCCGCCCGATCGGCTTCTCGTTGCCAGGGATCACGCGGCTCGACAATACCACCGTGTCGCCTGCCTTCACCGACAGGTTCTTGTGATTATCTACAGCCACCCGCGACAGGCTCGACATCGGCTCGCCCTGCGTCCCCGACACAATGCAGCACACTCGATGCGGCACCGTATCCATAATGTCCTGCGGCCTCAACAAGAGGTTATCGGGAATCCGCAACAACCCCAGATCATGCGAGATCTCCGTGGTCGCGAGCATACTCCGCCCCAGCAGCGCCACCTTGCGGTCATACTTCGCTGCCACATCGAGAATCTGCTGGATGCGATGGATCGAACTTGAGAAGCAGGAGAACACCAGCTTTCGCGTGGCACTCGCAAAAATCTGTTCCAGTCTCGGCCGCACAGCCTTCTCCGACTCGCTATAGCCTGGCCGCTCAACGTTAGTCGAGTCGCTCATCAACAGCAACACGCCCCGCTTGCCATATTCGGCAAAAGCGTGCAAATCGAAATGCTCGTCATCGATCGGCGTCTGATCGATTTTGAAGTCTGCGGTATGCAACACCACGCCCAACGGCGTCGTGATCGCCAGCGCGACGCAGCTCACTGTCGAGTGCGTCACCCGGATAAAGTGAACGCTGAACGGGCCAAGCTCAATCTTGTCGCCCGGCTCCACCTCGTTCAAGTCAGCGTCTTTGAGCAGCCGGTGCTCTTCAAGCCGCCGCTCCGCCATCGCCAGCGTAAAGGGAGTCCCATACACCGGGATATTCATCTGCGACAGCAGATACGGCACGCCACCGATATGATCCTCATGCGCATGGGTGAGAATCAGTGCCCGCACCATCTCGCGGTTGTCTTTGAGATACGCAAAGTCTGGCGTCACGACATCTACGCCGAGCAGCTCCGAATCCGGAAACATCATTCCGGCGTCTATGACAATCATGACGTCGTTATAGCGAAGGGCCATCGAGTTCATCCCGAACTCGCCAAGGCCCCCGAGAGGGATTACTTGTAATTTGCCTGTTGGCATTCTATTGGTTGCTTCTACCTAAGGATAAACTGTGGGGTGCATGAAAATTCTTCTTCTGGTCGCATTCGCCACGATCCTCACGGCACAGCCTAAAGGCTATCAGGCTTTGTTCAACGGCAAAGACCTCAATGGTTGGGAACCGCGTGGCGACGGCAAATGGATCGTCATCGCGAACGGCGTTCTGGTCGGACAGCGCGATTTCGATTCCAAGTCCCTCGCCCCTGGCAAGCGCTTCTCCACCGAGAAGGATTACCTGATGTGGCTCAACCATCAAGCCTGGCTTTACACAACAGCCGAGTTTGAACAATACGACTTGCATGTCGAGTTCTGGACGAAAGACCACGGCAACTCTGGCATCTCCCTCCACGACAAATCCCGCGCCCAGCACGCCATCGCCTTCCCGCCCGACTTCACCAAAACTCCCGCTCGCACCGCCTACGAGATCCAGATCAACAACAACTATCCTGACCCTCATCCCACCGGCAGTATCTACAGCTTCATGGACGCCCCTAAGGACGCACTCAAAGAAAACCAGTGGAACGCAATGGACATCTCCGTCCGCAAGGATGCGATCGTTGTCAAGCTCAACGGCTGCGAAGTCGCCCGCACCAAGCCTGACCCCAAACGCGCCTCAAGCGGCCCCATCGGCCTCCAGCTCCACGATCAGTTCTCCGTCATCCACTTCAAAAACATCTGGATCAAAAAAATCTCTTGACCCTCCCCTTACAGGAGGCTCTTCAATCAAGTTATGTTCGCCATCGGTGAATTTTCGAGACTCGCTCGCGTTACCGTCAAAACCCTCCGCCATTACGACGAGGCGGGGCTATTCAAGCCCGCTCACGTCGATCGCGACTCAGGCTACTTTACAAGGCTTCGCAACTCCCGCGTCTCAATCGCGTCCTCGTCCTCAAAGAACTCGGCTTTTCGCTCGATCAGATTGCACCTCTGATCGACGAGGGCATCAACGAGTTTGAACTGATGGGCATGCTCCGCTTGCGCCGCGCCGAACAGGAATCCAAAATCGAACAGGAGCGCGGCCGTATGATCGCGATTGAACAGATGATTGAAGAAATCGCCCGCGAGGGCACCCCGCTTGAAGTCGCGATCAAAGACTCCATGCCGCAGTGGATCGTAAGCACACGCGGCATCCTCCAGAGCTACCCCGAAATCGGTCGTCTCTACCCGCTGGTCTATCAGCAACTCGGCGCGAGGGCCATGCAGGGTACTCCCATCGCCATCTGGCACTGCCCGGCAAATCAGCCAGGCGACATCAATGGAGAGGCAGGGGTGCTATTCAACGAACCCATCGCCGTCTCAGGCGAGCTCAAGTGCTATCAACTCCCCGCGGTGCGCGTCGCCAGCTACGTCCACCACGGCAGCTTCGAGCAATTTCGCAGCGTCTACGATCGCCTCACCCTTTGGATGGAAGACACCGGCTGGCAACCATCAGGCTCCTGCCGCGAAATCTATCTCAGCATCGGCAACCCTGTCCGTCAGGACGACCCCAACTACGTCACCGAGATCCAGTTCCCTGTGGAGAAATCCGCATGAAAAAGAAAACCGCTTGGGCAAAACTGAAGTGCGGCAAGCAGCCCAAGATCGTCGAAGACTACAAAGACGGCCGCATGCTGCTCTCTTCGCCCGAAGAGGTGGAATCCTTCGTCGCCAAGATCCCAGCCGGCCACGTCATCACTCTGTCTGATCTCCGCAACCAACTCGCCAAGGCTCACCGTGCCGATCTCACCTGCGCCATGTCGACGGCCATCTTTCTCAACATCGCCGCTCGCGCACACGCCGAACGCGAAGCAGAAACAGGAAAGCCCGGAGTCCCCTGGTGGCGAGTCCTCCGGGCCAACGGCCAACTGAATGATAAGTTTCCCGGAGGCGCGGCCGAACAGGCCCGCCGCCTCCGCGAAGAAGGTTTAGTACTGCACTCTTAGCCCCATCTGCACGTTGCGCGGGCCCACATTCGTGGTCCCAGTCACAACCCCGAAGTTGGGACTCGAGATATCCGTATTGGCACGCCCGAACTGTGGTGTGTTCGTCATGTTGAACATCTCCGCGCGGAACTACACCTTGAAGCGCTCCAGAAACCGGAAGTTCTTCAAAATTGCCACATCCGCGTGATTGGTCGGGCCAAACCGGATGTTCGGAACCCACCGCGTCATCGTGCTCAGCTCGTACGTCCCCGGGCGAGTAAACGCCGCTTGGTTGAACCACTGGTTGGGAGTCGGATTCTCGGCGGCCGCCGTCTTCAGGTCAGCCACATTCGGCCGCTGCACCTGGAAGCCATAATTCGCCAGCGTGTTCGGGGCCGTAAAGCCCAGCGGCAAACCCGATCCGAATCGAACGATCGAGCTCACCTGCCAACCGCCAATGATGGCATTCGCCACAGGATGAAGATCAGTCAGGAACTTGCGGCCCTTACCCACCGGCATCTCGTACACCAGCGCATTCACAAAGCTCTGTGGCAAGTCATGAGCCGAGATCGATCGGTCGATCCTCTGGTTGTAGTAATCGCGCATCGTGTCGCCCACTTCCCAGCCTTGCCATTCGCTCGCGTTGTCGATCGCCTTCGACCACTGATAAGTCGTCAGCAAATTCAAGCCGCCCGAGATCTGCCAGTTGTAGCGGACCACCAGCGCATTGAAGCTCGAACTCGCCCCCGGCGTATCACCGCTCAGGTTCACTGCGGTGAACTGCGGGAACGGACGCAGCAGGCGGTTGGCCGGCACGGTCGCCCCGGCAAGGATGCCCGTTGGAATCACTCCGCGAAACGGATTCGGAACGGACGCATCGAGTGCCGCGCCACGCGAGAGCAGCGAAGTCTCGAGTTGATTCGCCTGCTGCCCGGTGCCGTACACCAGCTTGCGGCCCTGCGAGCCCGTGAAGCCCAATTCGAGCACCATGCCGCGTTGGATCTCGTATTGGAAATCGAACGAGAAGTTCTGCACATAACTCAATGGGTGAAGCCGAGGGAAGAAGTTCACCGAGTCGCCCACCTGTGTGCGCAATCCCTGGCTCGAACCAATCGGTTGATTCAAACCTTGCGGGAACGGGTTCCGCAACAGAGCTCCGGTGTTCGGGTTGAGACCGTCGCCGCCGTTAGTTGAGACCCAGGTCGTCGTCGTCGAGAAGCCCTGATTCGTGCCCCCGCCGGTCTGCGGATAAAACATGCCATAGCCGCCGCGAAACACAAGTTTGTCGGTCAGCTTGTAGGCAAGGCCAATGCGCGGAGCAAAGTTGATCCAATCCGTGTCCCAGGCAGTGCGGTTCTTCTCGGTCGCAAACACCAATCCACCCGTCAGCGGCAATCCCGCCGGCTGCGCAAGCGGGCTCGCAATGTTCGGATTGAAGTTGTTTAGCCGGTTGTAGCGCTCTGTACGTCCTAATTGTGCCTCCCAACGGATGCCAACGTTCAGGGTCAGCTTGCGGTTCACGCGCCAGGCGTCCTGAAGGTACAAGCCGTAGTAAGGCGAAGTGATCGCCGTCGCAGCCCCGATCGGTGCCGAACCGCTCGCGCCCACACCCAACAAAAGACTTGCTAATCCATCGCCCGTCGTCGTTGCCGCCACAGTCGCATTCGGCCCCGAAGTGAGTCCGCGCGTGAAGCTGAACGTCGGCGTGTTGAAATCCGTCAGGTTCAACCTCGCGATCTCGCCCATCCAGCCAAACTTCAGCGAGTGCTTGCCAAGTTCTTTCGTCGCATTCACCTGCAGGTTATGCGTTTCCCTGGGCACATTCAAGAAGCGTGGATTTCCAATATCGCCATAACCCTGCATCCGGAATCCGGGCAGCGTCTGCGGTTGAAACTGTGCAACCAGCGCCGCCGGCAAGCCAAGACTCGTCGCGTTCTGTCCCTGCGAGGGAGACACCTGATTCTCACGCCACCGTCCCGATCCAAGTAGGATGTTCAATACCCAGCTCGGCGAAGGCGTCAGCGTCGCCCCGATCACCGCATGGTGCCGCGGATTGACGTCGCTGAAGTTTGAGTCCGCGCCATTGCCGAAAAACTTCGGTGCCACGTTCTCCTGCCAGGCTTTCGTCATGCGGCCAAACATGGTGAACTTCTCGTTCTTCGCCCAATCGATACGCAAGTCCATGCGGTCGTTCACAGTGCGGGTCTTGTCGGCCAGCGCGAAGTTTAACGTGTTGGTCCTGACGTCGCCCGGATTGTTTGCACCCGGATAAAGTGCTAGCACTCGGGCCCCAACCGGATCGAACAGCGATTGCGGAATGATGTTGCCGGGAAACGCATCCCGCACAAACCCCGCTCCGTTCGGATTCGGCCTCGTCGTAAACGGATTGAAAATGGCCGAAACGGACCCATCCGCGTTGCGCGTCTCGGAAAAGTTTCCGCTCCGTTGTAACGCCGTCGGCACCGTCGTGATGAGCGTGTTCGGGCTCTGCTGCCTCATCCCTTCGTAGGTGCCAAAGTAGAAAAGCCGCTTCGACTTCCAGAGCGGCCCACCGATCGACGCTCCAAACTGGTTGCGTTGAAACACCGGCCGCGCCAACCGCGAGCGGTTGTTCGCCCACGAATTGGCATCCAGCTTGTTATTGCGCAAGAACTCAAAGAACGACCCGTGAATCTCATTCGATCCGCCTTTGGTGATCATGTTCACAGCGCCGCCGTCCGACTTGCCAAACTGCGCATCGAACTGATTGCGCTGGATGTTCATTTCCTGCACCGAATCCACCGAAGGCGAAGCGATCAACCCGCCCCAGTCCACCGCCGCCGCCGGCACGCCGTCGATCAGCGTCAACCCAGCCTGTCCGCGTCCGCCGTTCATCGAGAACCGGTTGTGGTTCTGATCCTGCGTCGCTTGCGAAATCCCGGTGCGTACCGCGATCACACCGGCATTGATGTGTACCAACTGGAATGGATTGCGGGCGTTCGTCGGCAGATCCAGCACCGCCTGCTGATCGAGCGTCACCGCCCGGTTTGCCGATTGCGTATCAAGCAGCGTCACACCGGCTGAAACCTCGATCGCCTGCGACACATCACCCACTTGGAGAGAGATGTTCAACTCAACGGTCTGATTCACGCGCAGCACCGCGTTCGTGCTCACTGACTTTTTGAAGCCTGGCGCTTCCGCCGTCACTTCATAACTGGCCGGGATCAACTGCGAGAAGATGTAGCTGCCATCGCCCCCCGACGTAGCTTGCCGGATATCACCGGTACCCTCGTTCTTGACTGTCATTTTGGCGCCCACAACCGCAGCGCCATTGGCGTCCGTTACGGTTCCGGCGATCGTGCCGGTAAATGTTTGGCTCAGCATTATTGAAGCTGAAATGAGAAAAAGTACTGCTACACGGAAGTTTTGGGTCAATCCTCAGACTCCTTTCGGCGAGACTTTACATCAAAAGAACGGAAGAATCAACTCCGTTAGCATGAAATTTGGACCTATGAAATTCTTTGCCTGTCTTTGTCTTGCCTGGTCTTGTTTCGCCGCCGAAACCCACCGACTAGATCTCAAGGGCGCCCTGCGCCGCGCCATGGAACAGTCCCCGGACATCCTCCTCACCCGCTTCGACGAAGCCAACGCACAGCAAGCGGTTCAAATCGCAAAAGACCCCTTTGCACCCAAACTCGTCGTCGGCAGCGGACTCGCATACACCTACGGGTTCCCGATGAGCATCGAAGGCAGCGCCCCCTCCCTCTTTCAGGTCAAGGCCAGCCAGAGCATCATCAACCGGCCTCAGAGCTACATGCTGGCCAAGGCCAAGGTCGAAGTCAAAGGGGCCCAGCAATCCGTTCAGATGCGCCGCGATGAAGTCCTCGAGCGCACGGCCAAGATCTACCTCGACGCCGACCGCGCTGTCCGCAATCTCAAAATCGTTACCGGCCAGATCGCCAACCTCGAAACAGTTTTGGCTTCGATTCGCGCCCGCCTCGATGAAGGCCGTGCGCTTCCAATCGAACTGCAACGCGCCGACGTCAACCTCAAGAAAGCCCGCCAGCGGCAACGCATCCTTTCAAGCGACCTCAAGCAGACCGAGCACACCCTTGCCTTCGTTCTCGGCTATGAATCTGAAGACCGCGTCCAGGTCGACGGCGAAAGCACACTCGATATCACTGTTGCCACAGCACCTGAACTCGCAATCCGCGAAGCCCTCGACAGCAGCCGCGAGCTTCGCAAGCTCCAGAGCGACCTGCAGGCAAAGACGCTTGAAGTTCAGGCCAACAAATCCGCCTGGCTCCCGCAGGTCGATCTGATCGCTCAATATGCCTTGTTCTCGCGGTTCAACAATCTCGACCAGTACTTCAACCGGTTCCAGTCGAATAACGCCCAACTCGGCGTCAGCTTCAAGTTCCCGATTGTTCCCGGCCCAGCCACCGCCGCACTCGCTGCTCAGGCCCAAAATGAGATCAGCCGCCTGCGCCTGCGTGTCAGCAATACTCGAAACCGGATCGAACTCGAAACCAGACGCCTTTATGAAGATTTGCAGCTTCAAAAGGAGAACCGGGAACTGGCTAAGCTTGACCTCGAAGTCGCCCGCGAACAGATTGTCATCAACCTTGCCCAACTCGAAGAAGGTAAAGCCTCACGCCGCGAGGTGGAGGAAGCCCGCTATCTGGAAGCCGAAAAATGGATCGCTTACTGGGATGCGCAGTTCCTCTTGGACCGAGCGCGCGTCTCTCTTTTGGCCGCCACCGGCGGATTGATGACGCTTGCGTCAAACTAATTCGCAAGAGTTCATCGCAACTTGGGATATTCTTGAGGGTTCAAACTGGTTAGCTCATGGTGCGCATTCTATTTCTTTTCACATTTGCCATTTCCGCCTGGTGTGCCACATTCGGCACGGTGACCCCGCTCACCGGCGGCGTCGCTGATATCGTGCTCGACTCGGCACGTCAGCGGCTCTACCTCGTCGGCGTTCCGAACAAGATTGAGATCTACTCGATCCCGCAACGACGCTTCCTCACTCCGATCACAACGGACTCGCTCCCGCTGTCTGCCGCTATGAGCCCAGACGGTAAGTCGCTCTACGTCGCCTGCCATAACGCCGCCACAGTCAATGTGATCGACCTCGACCAATTGGGAGTCGTCAATCGCATCAGTCTTCCCTCGCGTCCTGAAGGCATCGCAGTTGGTGGGGACGGCCGCGTTCTGATCACTACCATCGGCACCGGCGTCAATAACTCGCAAAACACATTGCTCCTGTACGACCCTGGTCTCACCGACTCCCGCAATCTGACTGCCCTGACCCTGGTACCGCCCACTCCCGCCTCCCCGGGCACAACGACGACGGGCCAGATCCTCCAGACCAACCGTAGCTTCCTCTCTACCTCTCGCGACGGCCGCTATATTGTCGGAGTCAATATCCCGAATGCTACCCTCCGCGCCGTATTCGTTTACGAAGTCAGCTCGAGCACGATGCTTCGCTCACGCATTGTCAACAACATCTCGAGCGTCCTCTCGGTCGCACCAGACGGCAACAAGTTTATGGCCGGTCTCAACCTTTTTGAGACCGATACGCTCGCAGTCCTCGGCCAGCAGAATCTCGCAAACGCACCTTACCCGATCGCCGCGGCAGTCAACTTCAACGTCCAGACCAACCAGGGCGGAAGCGTTTTCTCCCCCGATGGCCGCACGATCTACTCCGCCTTCAACATTGCCCCTACGCAGAACCCGCCTGCTCGCGCCAACGTCGGCCAGTTGCAAATTTCCGATGCCGACAACCTGCTCATCAACATGGGTATCCAGATGCCCGAGAACCTCGCTGGCAAGATGGTCATCACTCCTGACGGCAACACCATCTTTGCCATTTCTGAATCGGGCTTCGTCACCATTCCGGTCGGCCAGCTCCGCAACAGTCCGCTGGCAAGCCCAGAACGGGTCGCTCTTCTGCTGGCGAACGACCAGTGCGGAGTGACCGCCGACCAGCGCCGCACCTCGATTGTTGTGCGCAATATGGGTGCGGGCCGCCTTACGGCCACAGCCCAAATCCTGACGAACGTCACTGGCACCGCAGGGATCGGTGGTCCTGGTGGCCCTGGTGGTGGCCTCCCCGGCGGCGTTATTGTCGTGGTTCCGCTCCCCGGAGTTCCAGGTGGAATTCCGATCGATCTCGGCCGTCCTGTCGGCGGAGCAAACCCAGCTCCCAATCCAGCCGTCACTAATGCATCGCCTACGGTTCAGAACACCAACACCGCCGATGGGCCCACGATCAATTTCGGATACAACAGCAACAACCAGAACCTCGGCAGTACTGCTCCCACCAACTTCCTAGTCCAATCCCCAGAGGCAGTCAACATCCCTTCTCTGGTCCGCGTCTTCCAGAACAATCGCAACGCTGAGGCCAAAGGCGACCTTGTGCAAATCGATCAGGGCATCTCCGTTTCTGAAGGCCTGGTCGACATGGCTTACGACGCGAACCGTCGTCGTCTCTACATTGCCAACTCCGGCCTGAATCGCATCGAAGTATTCGATGAACGTGCGGGCCGTATGCTCGATCCGATCAAAGTCGGCCAGCTTCCGAGGTCGATCGCTCTTGCGAGCGATGGCAGTGCGCTCTACGTGGCCAACTCCAGTTCTGAATACATCACCATCATCGATCCGACCACCAATCGCGTGACCGGACGCCTCACCTTCCCCGCTCTGCCGGTACTCGCGAACGTACCGCTCCTCTACCCTTCACAGATCGCGGCCACTCAGCGTGGCTTGCTCGTCATGATGAACAATGGCTCGCTGTGGACAGCGATCGGCAATCAGCTCGTGCCTCGAACCAACTGGAATATTCTCGGAGCCAACAACCTTCCTGCGCCGCGCACCATGGCATCCACTTCTAACGGCGAGTTCACGATCCTGCTAGCGGGGAACGGTTCGGTGTTCCTCTACGACGCAATCGCTGACGACATTGTCCAGTCTCGTCAGATTTTCACCGGCACCCAGTTGCAGGGCTACTTTGGCCCGATCACAGCAGGTCCTCGCGGCTCTTACTACGTGGTCAATGGAACCGTACTCAATCAGTCGCTGACGCCGATTAGTGGCACCACCGCTCCCGGCCAGCTTGCGACGGCAACGATCCCCGCAGTCACGGCAGTCGGCAACAACCAGTACGCCCGCTTCTCGATGCCTGTCCGCGCAAATGCCACTGCGGTGGTCACCGCACTGCCTGCGGTCGAACTCGTAAACACCGATACGGGCCAGATGCTACGTCGGCTCCCGGCCCTTGAGGGCCCGATCGCCAGTGTCATCGGCACACAGCGGACCAACATCGATGGCCGCACGATGGTCGTCGACGCCTCTGGCAACAACGCCTACGTCCTCACGACCAGCGGCCTGCATATCGTCAGCCTCGAAGCTCCCAATCTGCTCGATCGCCCCACCATCAGCAATGGCGGCACCGTGTCTCTCGGCAGCTACACCACCGACCTCCCGGCAGGCGGAATTGCCTCGATCTTCGGGCGCGGCTTCGGCCCCTCTGGCGTGGCTTCCACCAACCCGCTGCCTACCTTGATTAATGGCGTTTGCGTCACCCTGAACAATACGCCGCTGCCCCTGTTCTCTACCTCCAGCGGCCAGATCAATGTTCAGATTCCATTCGACCGCGCCGCGGGTACTTTCCCATTGATCGTTCGCGACACCAACCGTAAAGTTGCCAGCCTGCAGCAGAACGTGCGCGTCGTCCGCGCAGCTCCTTCTGTTTTGGTCGACCCAGCCACAAAACAGGCTGCGATCTACGATTTAGAAGGCAATGCCATCAACGCGAGCAACCCTACGACTCGTGATCGCCGTCTCGTCATCTACGCCCTTGGCCTCGGCCCAACCAAAGGTACCCGTGTTGCCGCAGGAGCTGCCTCACCTAGCGCCACCCCGGCTGAAATCGCCGACCCAATCAAAGTGTTCTTCGGCGATAAGCGATACAGCCAGGCCGAAATGATCGTCAAGTGGGCTGGTCTCGTGCCAGGCTTTGTCGGGCTCTACCAGATCAACATCTACGTTCCTGGCGACCGCATGCGGGGAGACGATCTTGACGTAACGATCCGGGTTGGGACAGTGGAAAACCGGTTTATCGATGCAGTCCGGCCTTCGGTTGCCGTGAAGTAGCTGGCGGGGTATGTATAATTCTCTTGTGCGTTTTGCTTTTCTCACAACAGCTTTGATGGCGGCTCTGCTTCTTTCCGGTTGCGCCAAAGATATCAACAATAAGGAAGCAGTCAAAGAGGCAGTTCTCAAACGATTGACTACCGTATCTGGCCTGAATCTGGCTGGTATGGATGTTGAGATCACCAATGTCTCCTTTCAGGGAAACAACGCTGACGCTCAGGTTGCTTTTAAGGCAAAGGGCACAAATGACAGCATGCTGAACATGAGCTACAAGCTCGAGCGGCAAGGCGATATTTGGATCGTGAAATCTTCGAGTGGCGGAATGGGTGGTGGTGGATCGCAATTGCCGCCTGGCCACCCGCCGGCGTCTCAAGGTGGCAGCAAGTGAAACGCGTCGCGGTCCTCGGCGGCGGACCGGCCGGAGCCCATGCTGCGGAAAAGCTGGTGGCTTCCGGACTCGACACAATCCTGATTGACGAAAAGCTCGCCTGGGAAAAACCCTGCGGCGGCGGCGTCACCTACAAGGCGTACGAGAGGTACCCTTACCTGTTCGAAAACCAGACTCAAAAGAAGATCGTCACCGAGTCCTATATCGGTGCTTACAAGTCAGTTCCGGCGATGCTGGGCTTGAATCAACCGATCCTGATCTTTTCGCGCAAAGAGCTGAATCAGATGCTGCTCGATCGAGCCGAAGCGGCGGGCGCTCAAATTGAAAAGCAACGCGTCACGGGGATCGTCGAGCGCGAACACGGTTGGACGCTGAACACCAAATCAGGCAACATTGACGCCGACTATGTCGTTGTAGCGACGGGAGCCAGAAACCCGCTTCGCGAAATGGGCACCGAGTGGACGCCCGAGGACACGATGGTTGCTCTCGGATACTACATCCCGACCAATCAGGATCACATCGACATCCAGTTTCTCGACCGGCTCGAAGGCTACATCTGGATCTTTCCTCGCAACGGGCATCTCTCGGCAGGAATTTGCGGCAGAGGCGAGACGGCGCAGCGACTACGGCTGCGGCTAGAGCGCTATCTCGATGAGAAGGGCATCAACTGGAAGCAAGGCCAGCTCTATGCACACATGCTGCCTTCGCTTTCCCGCAGGCACTGGCGGACAAACCGGGTGGCGGGCAAGCGTTGGATGGCAGTGGGCGATGCGGCGGGTCTGGTGGATCCGATCACGGGAGAAGGAATTTACTACGCGATGCGCTCGGCCGATCTCGCAAGCCAGGTGATCACTGCAGGCGGCTTCGACCCGCTTACCTCGGGAGCGGTTTATCGCGGACGAATCGAAGACGACTTCCTGCTCGACCTTGAGTTTGGCGCGAGCTTTGCGCAGAAGTTGTATTTGGGACGCTTCTTCTTCAAGAGCATCCCGAGCTGCATTGTGGACTACATGAAGCGCAGCCCGAAGCTGTATGAGCTGATGCAGGACATCTTCTCCGGCACGCAGGACTATCTGACGCTGCGCAACCGGCTGTTCCGCAACCTGAACGGCACGGTGAACGAGGCAGTCGTCAACTTTATCTTCCAGCGCATCATCCCGGAGCCTCCGGTTGGCGTACGGGCCGAAGTCCGATAAGAACATGAAGAAAACCCGATCGACGAGCATGCTTGAGAGAGCGAGCAAGGTGATTCCTGGGGGCGTGAACTCCCCCGTGAGAGCGTTCCGCAGCGTTGGTGGCGGACCGCTGTTTATCAAGAAGGGCGAAGGCTGCCGGCTGATCGACGAAGACGGCAATGCCCTCATCGACTACATCGGCAGTTGGGGTCCGCTGATTCTGGGACACCGGCCGAAGTGTGTGATCGAGGCGATCGAGGCAGTGCTTGAGATTGGCACGAGCTTTGGCGCGCCGACCGAAAGGGAAATCCATCTCGCCGAAGCGATCCGCGACGCGGTGCCTTCGATGGAGATGGTTCGCTTGGTGAATAGCGGTACCGAGGCGGCGATGAGCGCGCTGCGTGTGGCGCGAGGATTCACCGGGCGTGATCTCTGTATCAAGTTTGAAGGCTGCTATCACGGCCATGTCGATTCACTGTTGGTGAAGGCGGGCTCTGGGCTTGCAACGCTCGGGCTGAGCGATAGCGCTGGGGTGCCACCCGCGTTCGCAGCCACGACGATCTCTGTGCCGTTCAATGACCTGAACGCGGTGGCAGCGGCGTTTGAGAATCACAAGGGCAAGATCGCGAGCGTGATGGTGGAACCAGTGGCCGGCAATATGGGTTGCGTACCTCCCGCTCCGGGCTTTCTTGAAGGCTTGCGGAAGCTGTGTACCGACAACGAGGCATTGCTGATTTTTGACGAAGTGATGTGCGGGTTCCGTGTCTCGTTTGGTGGTGCGCAGGGGCTCTATGGCGTGACGCCGGACATGACCGCGTTTGGCAAGATCATCGGCGGTGGGCTACCGATTGCGGCCTATGGTGGCAAGGCGGAAGTGATGAACTATGTCGCCCCGGTTGGACCGATTTATCAGGCAGGGACGTTGTCGGGAAATCCGCTGGCGGTGTCGGCCGGCCTTGCGATGCTGACCTACCTGAAGGAACATCCGGAAGTCTATACGACTCTTGAAAAACGGACGGCGGCGCTGTGTTCAGACAACCTGCCGGGCGTGACCGTGAACCGGGTGGGATCGATGTTCACGTTCTTCTTTACGACCGAACCTGTGTATGACTACGAGTCGGCGAAGAAGTGCGACACGAAGCGGTTCGCAGCGTTCTTCCATCACATGCTTGAGCATGGCGTGTATCTGGCGCCCTCGCAGTTTGAGGCTGGGTTTGTTGGCCTGGCACACGAGGACGCCGATATTGAAGCGACGCGCGAGGCGGCGCGTCAGTTCTTCGCTGCGTAGACCTCTTTGCCGCCCACGAAGGTGTGGGCGATCCTGGTGGTCAGAACTTCTTTGGGCTCGATCTTCATGATGTCCTTCTCGAGGACGATGAAGTCGGCAAGCTTGCCGACTGTGATCGAGCCCTTTTGGTTTTCTTCGAAGGCGGCGTAGGCCGGTGTGAGGGTGAAGCTCTCGAGAGTCTGTTCGCGGGTGAGCTTCTGATCGGGCTGCCAACCACCGGCGGGGAAGCCGGTGTGATCCTGACGGGTGAAGCTGGAGTAGAAGCCGTAGAGCGGATTGGGGTCCTCTACGGGGAAGTCACTACCGTTGGCGAGCGGGATGCCCATCTTGAGGTAACGCTGCCAGGAGTAGGCGCCTGCGATGCGGTCGGGCCCGAGGCGCTTCTCGGCCCAGCGCATGTCGCTGGTGGCGTGGGTGGCCTGCATGGAGGCGATCACGCTGTTGTCGACGAAGAGCTTGAAGTCAGGCAGGGCGACGATCTGCGAGTGTTCGACGCGGAAGCGGCGGTCGTTCTTGCCCTTGAGCACCATGGCGTAAGCATCGAGAACCACGCGGTTCGCCTTGTCGCCGATGGCGTGGGTGTTGACCTGGAAGCCCTTGCCGGCAACTTCCTCGATCTGATCTTCGAGGGTCTCTTTGGTAGTGACCATGAGGCCTGAGGTAGTCTTGTCGTCGCTGTATGGCTGCCAGAGAGCAGCGCCGCGAGAGCCGAGAGCACCATCAGCGTAGAGCTTGACGCTGCGAACGGTGAGGTGAGAACCGATCTCGTGGCCGGTCTTTGAATACTGCTGCCAGAGTTCGCCAGTGCCGCCGATCATGGCGTAGATGCGCAGAGGGAGGGCGTTCTCCTTGATGAGCTCGCGATAGGCATTGCGCTCGTCGACGCCAATGCCGGCATCGTGGACGCCAGTGAGGCCGAGCTTGACTGCGGCATCGGCAGCCAGCTTGAGACGGCGCTTGACCTGCTCGTAGGTGAGCGTGGGGATCTTGCGAGTGACCAGGCCTTGGGCTTTATCGATCAAGACGCCGGTGGGGTTGCCCTGCTTGTCGCGGATGATCTGGCCGCCGGGAGGATCCTGGGTGTCTTTGGTGACGCCAGCAAGTTCGAGGGCTTTACGGTTGGCCCAACCGGCGTGACCGTCGACGCGGGTGAGGTAGACAGGCCGGTCATTGACAACCTTGCTGATGTCGTCGGCGTTGGGGAATTCCCCGCCCCAGTTGGTTTGATCCCAGTTGCGGCCGCGGACCCATTCGCCAAGGGGTAGCTTATCGCCGGCACGCTTGACCATCTGGGCGACTTCTTCGCGGGTCTTGGTGAAGCGCATGTCGAAGGTCTCAAGCATGTCGCCGAGGCTGCGCATGTGGACATGGGCATCGATGAGGCCGGGAACAATAGCTGCACCCGTGGCGTTGATGCGACGCGTGTTCGGGCCGATGTGCTTCTTCATGTCCCCGCCGACGGCGATGAACTTACCGTCCTTGACGGCGAGACTGTTTGCGGCGGGCTTCGTCTTATCGACTGTGTAGATGGTTGCGTTCTCGACAACCAAATCGGCGACCTGCCCGAAGGCAGCTGAACCAATCAGGACTAAAATAAAAAACATGGAGAACAGTATGTCACAGCCGTGGAAGAACTATGCCGCATGGGTGGGGGCGGTGTTGGTAGCCGCACTGTTTCTGCTGGCCGGGGGCTGGAAAATGTCGGACCCGATTGGCGCGGGAGCCAAGCTGGCACAGGCTAAAGTGCCAGGATTTCTCAGTGAATTCGGAGCCGTGAGCTTTGGCATCGCTGAAACGTTTGCAGCCATATTGATATTGATTCCTAAATATCGAAAGCTGGGAGCCTGGCTGATCGGGCTGATGCTGATCGCGTTTATGGCGTGGATCGGTTGGTATTATTCGGCGCTTCAGGGAGAAGAGTGCAGTTGCTTCCCCTGGATCAAGAGAGCGGTCGGGCCCGGATTCTTTGTCGGCGATACGCTGATGCTGCTCTGCGCTGTGGTGGCGGGGTATTGGGCCAAGTGGAACATGGAGTGGAAGAAGCCGGCGGTGCTGCTGGTTGCCTTGACCGTGTTGGGCGTGGGCAACTATGCTTGGGCGATCAGCAAGCAAACGGGGGCGGTGGCACCGGAGAGCGTGCAGCTTGTGGACGGCACGACGCACTCGCTGCGCGAGGGGCGGCAACTGGTGTACTTCTTCGACCCGCAGTGCATGCATTGCTTTCATGCGGCACAGTCGATGTCGAAGCTGAACTTCACTGGGACGAAGACGATTGCGGTGCCGACGGAAGTGAAGCAGTTTGCGGGGCAGTTCTTGACAGATACGAAGTTCGAAGCCAAGGTGACCAACGATGCGGACAAGCTGAAGAAGGTGTTTCCGTTCGGGGATCCGCCGTTTCTGGTGTTGATCGAAAATGGCCGGCAGAAGGCGGCGATCAACAAGTTCGACGAGCCCGAGTTTACGAATGGCCTGGTGGCGTCGGGGTTCGCTACATTAAGTAAATGAGCACTCCGTCGAAGCTCGAACAGATTCAACAACTCGAGACTTCTTACCTCTTACAAAACTATGGGCGCTATCCGCTGGCGCTCGATCGTGGCAAGGGTGTCTACCTTTATGACGTGGACGGGAACAAGTATCTCGACCTGCTGTCGGGCATTGGGGTGAATTCGCTTGGCCACAATCATCCGAAGATCACGAAGGTAATCCGCGACCAGAGTGCGAAGCTGCTGCACACCTCGAATCTTTACTACCACGAGTATCAGGGCAAACTGGCGAAGAAGCTGGTTGAGATCAGCGGGCTGGACCGGGCGTTTTTCTGCAACTCGGGGACTGAGGCGGTGGAAGGCGCATTGAAAATCGCAAGGTCGCACGGGCATAAGATCAGCGCGGAGAAGTACGAAATCATTTCGCTCGAAAACTCATTTCACGGCCGGACGTTTGGAGCATTGAGCGTGACCGGGCAGCCAAAGTACCGCGCTGATTTTGAGCCGTTATTGCCGGGGGTGAAGTTTATCGACCGGAACGACGAGGCGGCACTTGTTGCTGCGTTTAGCGAGAAGACGGCGGGAATCATCTTCGAGGGGATTCAAGGCGAAGGTGGGATTCTACCCGTGTCGGAGAGCTTCTTTGCCAAGGCGAGGGAGTTGTGCGACCAGTACAACGCGATTTTCATCCACGATGCGATTCAGTGCGGAGTGGGAAGGCCGGGTAAGTATTTCAGCTATCAGTTGTTGAACAAGCCAGTGATTCCGGACGTGATCGCGTTCGCGAAGCCGATCTCCTGCGGGCTGCCGCTGGGCGGATTGTTGATGAAGCAGAAGGCGGCTGACGCACTCGGCGCGGGCATGCATGGGACGACGTTTGGCGGGGGACCGCTGGCGTGCCGTGTGGCGCTCGAGTTCTTTGAGATTCTCGATGAGTTGCTGCCGCAGATGAACCGTGTGGGTGGCTACTTTAGGGACGAGCTTGGGGAGTTGAAGAAGCAGTTTTCGTTCCTCAAAGAAGTGCGTGGGGCGGGCCTGATGATCGGGCTGGAGATGGACATTGTAGGCAAGCAGATGGTGAACGACGGCATCGCGAATGGGCTGCTGTTCAACTGCACGCATGACACGGTGTTGCGGTTCTTGCCTGCCTACATTCTGAAGGAGAAGCACGTCGATAAGGCGGTGAAGATCCTGAAGAAGATTTTCGCCAAATACTAGGAGTAGTGATGACGCTGTTGACCGTGCTTGTGATGATGGTCACTCTCGATGACGCGCGCAAGGTTTTAGAAGAGGGTGCGCGGTCGAAGGAGGGTGACCAGCGGCGGGAGACGGCGGTGGCACTGAGCCTGACGAGTGC
Organism: Acidobacteriota bacterium; assembly: GCA_016870995.1. GTDB lineage: Bacteria > Acidobacteriota > Terriglobia > Bryobacterales > Bryobacteraceae > Bryobacter. The sequence goes on along the minus strand of VFZU01000012.1, from coordinate 11,606 downwards.
GAAGGATCGGTCGATCTCGCTGCTTGAGGAGATGCTGAAGGATAAGGACTATCTGGTTCGGGTGGCGGCGGTGGAGACGCTTGGGGAGTTGAACGATGTCTCGCGGATTGGGTTGTTGAAAGAGCGGTTGAACGACGAGGTGCCGGAGGTAGCGTTTGCGGCAGCCAAGGCGTTGTAGGTGTTGAAGGCACCGGAAGGCCGCGATGCGCTGGAAGCTGTGTTTGAAGGGGACATGAAAGCCACCAGCAATTTCATGAAGAAGGAAATGCTGAACAGTTTGAGGCGACTGAAGACGCCGAAGAGCGCGTTTCTGTTTACGGTGCAGCATGGGATTGGGTTCGTTCCGTTGCCTGGGGTCGGGGCGGGATACGGGGCGATGATGGGGATGATGGGGAATGCGGAGTTTAGTGCGCGAGCGACTGCGTTGCTGCTGGTGTGTCGGGAGAAGAACAAGGCGTGCGATGCGATGCTGGCGGCTTCGTTCGCGGATGAGGATTGGTCGGTGCGAGCCGCTGGGGTGTATCTGGTGGCGAGCAAGAATATGCGTGCGTGGCAACCGCAAGTTGAGAGCTTGCTTGCGGACAAAAAGGACAAGGTCCGGTTGAGGGCAGCGGCTGCGGTTGTCCGACTTGACGCAACGAAACCTGTTTCCCGCGGAGTTGTGAAGAAGGGAATGGTAACCTAGAAGTATGTCGGGGCGTAGCGCAGCCTGGTAGCGCACCTGCCTTGGGCGCAGGGGGTCGCGAGTTCAAATCCCGCCGCCCCGACCAAACACACCTCTGGCGGCAGCCGCCATGATATTCAATTTTCAAAGATCAGTGGGCCCGCAGGCCCTGGTTGCGATTGGGTTCGTTTAGCGCGTTTTGCGTGGAGCGGGTTCGCTGGAGAGATCCAGCTGCGAGAGTAGATCCGCGGGGATGTCTATGGGTTCCGGCTCGGCTTCTCGATTTAGGATTGCTTTGATTTTTGGGTTCGTCGAAAGCAACATCGTGGCCATGAAGAATGGGTTCGTTTTCGTGAAATCGGACTTTCGCATTTCCGCGACGGGGAGCGTTGCGGGGATCGGGATGATGGTTTTCTCGTCCATGACGTAGAGCTCGTTGGCGACTTCGAGGGCAGCGATGCGGTCGCGCTGGAGCTTGCGGAGTTCGGCGAGGGCCTTGTCGGCGCGGCGCTCCATTGAGGTTACGAGTTTCTGGATGCGTTCCATCTGGGTGAACCAGTGGGGGTGATCGGGTTCGTTTGTCCAACGCGCCTGGGCTTCAAGTTCGTGCTGGCGCATGCGCTCGGATTGGTGGACGGCGTAGACATAGCGCTCGAAGGTGACGCGCTCGAGTTCGCCGTCGGGGAGGATTTGCTCGAACAGTTCGTTCTTGCGGGATTCGTAGCGAGAGTACTCGCGGGGGTTGTCTTCAAAAAGAACCGTTGGGTTGGGCTTGAGGCCGTGGGCGGCTTTTGGCATGGGGTTGACTCCTGTTTTGAAAATAAAAAAAGAGGCGCAAGAGCGCCTCTCCAGTTGGCAAGTTATCAGATGAGGAGTCGATTCCGAACTCGGGGTGGGCTAGTCCGTTGATTTCAATTGAGAAATAAATTGTGAACGGACTTTGTCGAGGGCCAGAAAAAGCAGCCGGGGAGTAGGAGTCAGGCCAACTGGAGAGGCTACAGGTTCTCGATCCCGGCTGGGGCCAAGTTCGGCGTATTCATCCTAATAAAGGGTGGCCCTAAAGGGGCTTGATCGTGGCATAAGTAATCGTATTTCTGAAACGATCGATTTGGCCTTGCTGTTGCGGGGGTTCTCGGGCACCTCTGGTTGTGGAGCCGCTGTCTTCGACGGATAGTAAAATGCACCTGAAAGTAATGAAATTGTCTATCGCCAGAATCGTATTCGCGCTTGCTGTTGCCTCAGCGGTGCATGGTCAACAGCCGGACCCACCCTTGTCACTCGAACGTATGGGAATCCTTTATGTTGGAGGAAAACCAGCTCCTATGGGAGGCGGGCGAGGAACCCCTGCGCAGACGCAGATCGCCGAGCAGGCGATGGTCCACTACTTCATCCCCTCCCAGCAGACCTACAGATCGCCGGTCATTATGGTGCCGGGGTTTGGGCTCACGTCGTATCTTTACCTTGGAACGCCCGATCAAAGGGCAGGCTGGGCGGAGATCTTCGCACGCAACGGGTTCGCTGTATTTGTTTTCGACGAGCCGAACAACGCGGTGTCTGGTTTCCCGGTCGGTCCGTTCGCTGCCGTCAGGGCAGGACAGGAGCCGCCACAGGCAATGCCGGGCCTCACACTGTGGTCCAACGAGTCGGTGTGGCGGAACTGGGGAATCGGCCCCCAGACCGATGAGTTCTTTGGCGACGCACGGTATCCGAGGGACATGTATCAGTTGTACGCTTCCATGACCCCTGTCTTCAGCGACGGCAGCGGAGGCAGGTTTGGGTATGAAACGAAAGCCACGGCCCTGACATCATTGCTCGAAAAGACAGGCCCGGCCATGCTGGTGGTTCATTCCGCCGCGGGAATGACGGGGTTCGAAGCGGCGCGTCGCCGGCCCGATCTGGTCACCGGTATCGTTGTGGTTGAACCCGTGGGTTGCCCCGCGGAGGCGGCCGATGTGCAGAAGATTCTGGGCGGGAAGTTCTTTTTCGGCGTCTTCGGAGATCACTTCGACGTGCGAGGAATGCAAGGCCGGCTCGACGCCTGCCGGGCAACGGCGAGTCTCGTGAGAGGTGCGGGCGGACGGGCGGAGGTCGTTTGGCTGCCAGAGGAGGGAGTGCGCGGCAACAGTCACCTGCTCATGCAGGAGAACAACAACGATGCCATCGCACGCCGGATTATGGAATTCCTTCGGCGTTGAGACTTCGGGAGATGCGTTCCGGCTGGCGGCGGGCAGCGAGCTGAAGAACCGATCGAGGGGATCCAGGACCATGCGAGGGATTTGTCCATCAAGCTGTGAAAGCCTGATGGCGAAACGGCCCATCGATAGTACCGGAATGTTCTGGCAACCCGACCTTGAAGGTGTTGGGGGGGTAACTTTTGTGAGGGGGATGAAGTCATGCTATGTTAAGTCTTTTTCTCTCAACAACTCATGCGTAACCGGATTTTTCTTTTCGTTGGGGTGCTCGTGTGCAGCGCCTTGCTTCAGACGGCTTGTAACCAGCAGCAGGCGGGGACCGGGGGTGCGCCTGGAGGCGGGGGCGGCAAGGGAAAAAAAGGGGGCGAGGCGCCGGTTGTCGTCGTAAAAGCAGTATCGAAAGATGTGCCGATGGACCTGGATGTGATCGGCAATGTCGAGGCGAGTTCGACGGTGAGCATCAAGCCGCAGGTGAGCGGGGAGTTGAAGGCGGCTTTCTTCAAAGAGGGTGACTTTGTGAAGGCGGGGGACAAGTTGTTCGAGATCGATAAGCGGACGCTCTCGGCGCAGTTGGATCAGGCGACGGCGAATCTGGCGCGGAGCGAGGCTCAATTGCGACAAGCAACCGCGAACCTAGCGCGGGATATGGCGCAGGCGGATTATCTGCGGAGTGTGGCGGAGCGCAATGTGATGTTGATGAAGGAGGGGATTGCGTCGAAGGAGCAAGGGGCGCAGGCTTCGGCACAAGCGCAGGCACAGAAAGAATTGACGGATGCGGACCGGGCGGCGATTGAGAGTTCGCGGGCCGACATCGCGGCGAAAAAGGCGACGCTCGATAATCTGCGGGTGCAGCTTGGGTTTACGACAATCACCGCGCCGATCACAGGACGGACGGGGACCCTGATGGTGAAGCCGGGGAATATCGTTTCCGCAAACTCGACTGAGCTGATGACGGTGAGCCAGATACAGCCTGTGAATGTGACGTTCGCAGTGCCGGAATCGCAGTTTACGAAGATCGCGAGCCGGTTTGGGAAAGAGCGCATTTCTGTGTTTGCGACGCATCAGGATACGAACGAGCCGCCGAAGGTGGGGACGTTGACGTTTCTTGAGAGCTCGGTAGATGCGACGACCGGGACGCTGCGGCTGAGGGCGTCGTTCCCGAATGCGGACCGGACGATGTGGCCCGGGCAATTTGTGCGCGTGCGCATGCGGCTTGGGGTGGTGGAAGGGGCCGTGGTTGTGCCGAATCAAGCAGTGCAGACGGGGCAGGATGGATCGTTTGTCTATGTAGTGAAGCAGGACCGGAGTGTGGAGAACCGGCCGGTGACGCTGGGTGTGCGGAATGGGATGGACCTGGTGATCGCGAAGGGATTGGCTGAGGGTGAGACGGTGGTGACCGAAGGGCAGTTGCGGATTGCGCCGGGCTTGAAGGTGAATCCACGGGCACCAGGAGCTGGGGGCGGAGGCGGCAAGAAGAAAAAGGCGGAGTAAGTTGCCATGAACTTTTCAGCGATCTTTATCAAGCGGCCGGTGGCGACGATTTTGCTGATGCTGGGCATCAGCATGTTTGGTGTGTTGAGCTATACGGTGCTGCCGGTAAGCGATCTGCCGAATGTGGATTTCCCGACGTTGAGCGTGTCGGCGGGGTTGCCGGGGGCGGACCCGACGACGATGGCTTCAGCAGTGGCGACGCCGCTCGAGAGGCAGTTCAGCGGGATCGCCGGCGTCGATTCGATGACCAGTTCGAACTCGCTCGGATCGACGAGCGTGACGATGCAGTTTGATCTTTCGCGCGAGATTGATGGGGCGGCTGTGGACGTGCAGACGGCGATCAGCGCGGCGATGCCGCTGTTACCGCCGGGGATGCCATCGCTGCCTTCGTTTCGCAAATCGAACCCATCCGATAGCCCGATTATGTTTCTGGCGATGACGACGAATTCGATGCCGAAGTGGAAGCTGGATGAATACGCGCAGGTGGTAGTGGGGCAGCGGATCTCGTCGGTGAATGGCGTGGGGTCGGTGAATCTGATGGGGTCGCAGAAGTATGCGGTCAGGATTCAAGTGGATCCGGAGAAGTTGGCGTCGCGGTCGATTGGGATCAACGAAGTGAGCGATGCGATCAAGAGCTGGAATGCGAATATCCCGACCGGGACCATGTGGGGGCCGCAGCAGGCGCTGTCGATCCAGACCAATGGGCAGTTGCCGACAGCCGAGGATTACGCGTCGTTGATCGTGACGTATCGCAATGGTGCACCGGTGCGGCTGGCGGATCTGGGCGTGGTGAGGGATGGTAGCGAAGACGAACGGACGATGGCCTGGAATTGGAATTCCAGGGATAAGAAGTTTACGCAGGGCGTGAACCTGATGGTGATGCGGCAGCCGGGGAGTAACGTCATCGAAGTGAACGATGCGGTGAAGAAGTTATTGCCGATGATTCGCTCGCAGTTGCCGCCGACGGTGGATCTGACGATGCGCAGCGACCGTTCGAAGAATATTCGTGAGGCGTTCGCGGATATTCAGATGACGCTTTTGTTGTCGCTGGCTCTGGTGATCATGGTGATCTTCCTGTTCTTGCGGAAGGCGAGCGCGACGATCATTCCGACGCTGGCGCTGCCGGTATCGCTGGTGGGTACGTTCGCAGTAATGTACTTACTGGGTTACTCGATGAATAACTTGTCGATGATGGCGATTATCCTTTCGGTTGGGTTTGTGGTGGATGACGCGATCGTGATGCTTGAAAACATCGTGCGGCATATCGAGCGCGGAGAATCTGTGATGGAGGCGGCGTTGCGCGGGTCGCGGGAGATCTGGTTCACGATCGTTTCCATGACGATTTCACTGGCGGCAGTATTCATCCCGATTCTGTTTATGGGCGGAATTCTGGGGCGGTTGTTTCATGAGTTCGCGGTGACGATTACGACAGCGGTGTTGATCTCGGGATTTGTGTCGGTGTCGCTGACGCCGATGCTGGCAAGCCGGATCCTGAGGCCGCATACGCCGGAGAAGCCGAGCCTGTTTGCGCGGATCATTGAGGCACCGTTGACGTTTGCGACCTTTCTGTATGAGACCAGTCTGCGTTGGGTGGTGAAACATCACTTTGTGATGGTGGTGGTGTTTGTCGCCATGTTCGGGGCGACAGTTTGGTTGTTTGAGCGGGTGCCGAAAGGGTTTATCCCCGAGGTGGACACCGATCAGATTTATGTGAACACCGAGATGGCGCAGGGGACGAGCTATCTGGCGATGCGAGGGTACCAAGAGAAGATCAATCAGATTCTGGCGGCTGACCCGGATGTGGAGAGCTTTATGTCGACCGTTGGCGGGTCGTTTGGACCGGGAGGTGGGAGCAGCAATCGGGGTACTCTCTACGTGGGGCTGAAGCCGCTGAAGCAGCGGAAGGCGTCGGCGGCGGAGATTGCGAACCGATTGCGGCCGAAGCTCGCGGCGGTGCCTGGCGTGAGGGCTGTGCCGACGTTGCCGCCGGCGCTGCGCATTGGCGGGCGCGGGTCGAGCTCGAGTTATCAGGTGACGTTGCAGGCGCCGGATACGCAGGTGCTGTATCGCGAGGGACAAAAGTTTGAGCGGGAAGTGGCGAAGCTGCCGAGTGTGCTCGATATCAATAGCGACATCCAGATGCGGAGCCCGCGCGTGAGGATCGAGATCGACCGCGATAAAGCGGCGACATACAACCTTGACGTGCAGATGATCGAGCAGGCGATTTACAACGGGTACGGTAATAACTTCGCGAGTACGATCTATGGAGCGCAAAACCAGTACCGGGTGATGCTTGAGGTGTCGCCCCGGTATCAGGCGTTCGCCGATATGATTTCGAAGTTGTATCTGAAGAGCGGGGATGGTCGATTGATTCCGCTGGAGGCAGTGACGAAGCGGACCGAAGATGTGGGGCCGCAGACGATCAATCACTCGGGGCAATTACCGAGCGTGACGGTGTCATTCAACTTGAAGCCGGGTGTGGCATTGGGCGAGGCGGTGGAAGAAATTACGGAGATGGCGAAGGAGAAGTTGCCTTCGAATATCAACTTGAGTTTTGCCGGGACGGCGAAGGTGTTTCAGGATTCGCTGGGCAATATGACGACGTTGCTGATTGTGGCGATTCTTGTTGTGTATATCGTGCTGGGCGTGCTGTATGAGAGCTTTATCCATCCGCTGACGATTTTGTCGGGGTTGCCGAGCGCTGCGTTTGGTGCGCTGTTGACGCTGATGATTATGAATGTGGAATTGAACCTGTATGCGTTTGTGGGTTTGATTCTGTTGATTGGACTGGTGAAGAAAAATGCGATTATGCAGATCGACTTCGCGCTGCAGGCGCAGCGGACGCGAGGCTTGCCACCGGGACAGGCGATCTTTGAAGGTTGCGTGACACGGTTTCGGCCGATCATGATGACGACGGCGGCGGCGCTGCTGGGGGCGGTGCCGATCGCGATTGGTTATGGGGCGGGCGGGGATTCCCGGAAGCCGTTGGGACTGGTGGTGGTGGGCGGGTTGCTGTTTTCGCAGGCCATCACGCTGTACCTGACGCCGGTTGTGTATGTGTATCTTGATCAGTTGCAATCGCTTTGGAAGAAGAAGCCGGCAGTGGCGGTGCAACAAACCACACTTGGTGAAGCTCATTCATGAATGTAAGTAAGGTCTTTATTGAGCGTCCGATCGCGACGACGCTGTTGATGGTGGCGATTGGGTTGTTTGGTGTGATTGCGTATCGCAATCTACCGGTCAGCGACTTGCCGAATGTGGATTTGCCGACGTTGCTGGTGACGGCGCAGTTGCCGGGTGCGAGCCCGGAGACGATGGCATCGGCGGTGGCGACGCCGCTTGAGGCGCAGTTCTCAACCATTGCCGGCCTTGCTTCGATGACGAGCATCAACACGCTGGGGTCGACACAGATCACGCTTGAATTTGACCTGGCGCGGAGCCTGGATGGGGCGGCTGTGGATGTGCAGGCGGCGATCACGCAATCGTCGCGCATGATGCCACCGGGGATGCCGACGCCGCCGACGTTTGCGAAGGTGAATCCGGCAGACCAGCCGATTTTATATCTGGCACTTTCGTCGACCTCGATGCCGCTGTATGGGTTGAATGAGTTCGCTGAGACGCGGGTGGCGCAGCGGATTTCTCAGGTGACGGGCGTGGCGCAGGTGTCGATCCTGGGGTCGCAGCGTTATGCCGTGCATGCGCAGATGGACCCTTATGCGATGGCGGCGCGGGGCGTCGGAATCAATGAAGTGGAGACGGCGTTGCGGAGTTGGAATGCGAACCTGCCGACGGGGACGATCAATGGGCCGCAGCGTGCGTTTACGTTGCAGGCAAGTGGGCAGTTGATGAACGCAGAGGCGTTTAAGCCGGTGATTGTGAGTTACCGGCGTGGGTCGCCGGTGCGGCTGGAAGAGTTGGGGCGAGTGGTGGATGGGGTGGAGGATGAACGGACTGCATCGTGGTTCTGTGACGATGCGGGATGCCGCAGGTCGATCGTGCTCGGGATTCAGAGGCAGCCGGGGACGAATACGATCGCGGTGACGGACGGGATCAAGAAGTTGATGCCGCAGTTCAAGAATGATTTGCCGCCTTCGGTGGAGATGAAGGTGTTCTATGACCGGTCGGAGACGATCCGCGAGAGCTACAAGGACGTGCAGTTCACGATGCTGCTGACGCTGGTTTTGATCGTGATGGTGATCTATGTGTTTCTGCGGAATTTCTCGGCGACGCTGATTCCGAGCCTGGCGCTTCCCTTCTCTATCGTGGGTACGTTTGCGGTGATGTATCTGTGCGGATATTCGCTCGACAACTTGTCGATGATGGCGTTGATTCTGGCAATTGGGTTTGTGGTGGACGATGCGATTGTGATGCTCGAGAACATTGTGCGGCACATGGAAATGGGTAAGCCGCCGATGCAGGCCGCGCTCGATGGATCGATGGAAATTGGGTTCACGATTGTGTCGATGACGATTTCGCTGGCAGCGGTGTTTATTCCGATTCTGTTTATGGGTGGCGTGCTGGGGCGGTTGTTCCAGGAGTTCGCGGTTACGATTTGCGTGGCGATTTTGATTTCGGGTGTGGTGTCGGTGACGCTGACGCCGATGTTGTCGAGCCGGTTTTTGAAGGCGCAGCATGGCAACAATTCGATGTTTTACAACGTGACCGAGAAATGGTTTGAGGCTTGGTTGCATGGCTATGACGTCAGCCTGAAGTGGGTGATGCGGCATCGATTCGCGACGATGGTTTTCTCGTTTGCGATTCTGGGTGCGACGTGGTGGTTGTTCCTGGAAGTGCCGAAGGGATTTATTCCCGATCAGGATACGGACCAGATGACGGTGATCACCGAGGCGCAGGAAGGGACTTCGTTTGCGCAGATGGTGGAGTATCAAAATCAAATCGCCGAGTTGCTGCGGCAGGACCCGGCGATTGATTCGCTGGTCTCGAATGTGGGCGGGTCGGCTTCGGCCACGCTGGGGGGCAATAACTACGGGCAGATTGTGGTGCATCTGAAGCCACGGCATGAGCGGACCGAGTTGGTGGACAAGATCATCGAGCGGTTGCGGCCGCAGATTTCGCAGTTCCCCGGGATGAAGGTGTATCCGCAGAATCCGCCAGTGGTGCGGATTGGTGGATTGGTTTCGAAGAGCCCATATCAGTACACGTTGTATTCGCCGGATAAGAAGGCGCTTTATGAGACAGCCGAGGAGATGACCGAGGAGTTGAAGAAGTTGCCGTACCTGTCGGATGTGACGAACGATTTGATGATCAAGTCGCCGCAGGTGAAGGTTGAGGTCGATCGAGATAAGGCGGCGAGTATGCAGGTGAATGTGACGCAGATCGAGAATGCGTTGTTCGATGCGTATGGGCCGAGGTGGGCGTCGACGATATATTCACCTGTGAATGAGTACAAGGTGTTGCTTGAGCTGATGCCGGAGTATCAGGCGGACCCGAAGCTGCTGTCGATGCTGTATTTCAAGGCGGGAAATAACAGTTTGATTCCGCTGGATTCGTTGGCGAAGGTGGAGCTGGATAGTGGGCCTTTGGCGATTAGCCATTATGGGCAGTTGACGGCGGTGACGGTGTCGTTTGCGGTGAAGCCGGGTGCTTCGCTGGGGACTGCGCTCGATGGGGTGGCGAAGGTCGCGAAGGAAGTGTTGCCCGAGACGGTGAGCGCGAGCTTCCAAGGGTCGGCGTCGGCGTTTTATGGTTCGCTGGGGAACTTGTGGATTCTGATGGGTGTGGCGATTGCGGTTGTGTATATCGTGTTGGGCATTCTCTATGAGAGCTTCATTCACCCGATTACGATTCTGTCGGGGTTGCCGAGTGCGGGGTTTGGGGCGTTGCTGACGCTGTATTTGTTCCAAATGGATTTGAGCATTTATGCGTTTGTGGGTTTGATCATGTTGATTGGCATTGTGAAGAAGAATGCGATTATGCAGATTGACTTTGCGCTTGAGGCGGAGCGGGAGGGGATGCGGCCGGCTGATGCGATTTATCAGGGTTGTTTGGTGCGGTTTCGGCCGATCATGATGACGACGATGTGCGCGCTGTTGGGAGCTGTGCCGATCGCGGTTGGCTATGGTGCTGGTGGCGAGGCGAGGCAGCCGCTGGGGTTGGTGGTTGTCGGTGGACTGCTGTTCTCGCAGTTGGTGACGTTGTATCTGACGCCGGTGGTTTATACGTATCTGGCGGTGCTGACGAAGCAGAAGGCTCCGGTGAAGGTGAGCGAGCCGGTGACGGCGTGACTTCGCTAGGCTTCCAGGAGGCGCCGGGCAGCGATTCGTGTTTTGCCTCCAGCCTTGAGGGTAGACAGATATTGGATCGCACGAGGGTTTGTCAGGGCGAGACCTGTCGAGTACTTTAGCTCCAGCTGCAACTCAAGGAGCTTTCCAAAGTCGGGGGAATCGTCGAAAGTGTCTGACGCGATAACGCCTTCGATTGCTTGAAAGATGGTCTTGGCGATGGCAGGGGATGTGGACGCAACTTGATTGAGGGTTTTCACCCATCGGGAAAACTTCACCACTCGAGACTGAGCGGCAACAATCAGAGCATTGGAGAGCTTTTCGAGATTCATCCTTGCATCAGAAAGCGTTGCCAAGAGGGCGTCCGTTGCCAATGCGGACTTGGCCAAGTTCTTCGCGGAGAGTGAAATGGCGATTAAGAGGGCCGCGGTTTCAAGGATCGGAACAGAAGGGTTTAACAATGGCTCAAGATACCCTTTGTTCGCCCACGCAGCAGTCCACCAATCGAGATTGCATGCAATCGCGCAGCAGCCCGCGGCAAACCAACACTCCATCGAGCGCGGACTGATGAGGGAGGTCCAGCGAACCATCTCGAGGGAACTCTCGCGATCGACTGTTGTGAGTTGCGCCGGCTCGAATCGACTTGGGGGTGACCAGTGATCGCTTAGTTGCACTCGAAGCACTGGATAGGTTTTTGCAAATATCAAGCGGATTGGATCTGGTTCCTTGAAGCCGTGAGCGCGAAGCGTAGCAAGGAGGTAATCCAGATGAAAAAGTGACTCTCTATTCTTGAGATCAGATTGTTGGGCTTTGGAAAGATGGCTTACTCGTTTGTCGAGCGCCGCGGGGTCGATTGCGCCGCTGCTGAAAGTAGGGAGACTCAACAAGGGTTCTCCCGCTCCGCGATTTTGATGGACAGCTCCCTGGGACATTTCATAGAGAAAATGTTCGAAAGGAGATGTTCGATGTCGAGAGAAAACAAACACGATTCCGGGGCTGCGGAAGGAGCCCGGAGGG
>VFZU01000011.1 GCA_016870995.1 Acidobacteriota bacterium | reverse complement strand
TCCATCAAAATCGCGGAGCGGGAGATTTCGATCTGCGGACGCGATTATGGGGCGGCGGCCAGTTCTTTCTTCTGAAGTTCTTTTATCTCGCGATCGGACTCTATGCACCCAGCCTTCTCTTTGTGGAAATCACCGGTCTGCCACTCTGGGTCATCGTTGTCGGCACCGGTTGCTCCATCACTCTTTACACCACGCTTGGTGGCATCAAGGCCGTCATCTGGACGGACACGCTCCAGCTCTTCATTCTTCTGGCCGGCCTCGGTTGCACATGCTACTTGATTGCCGAACGCTCCGGCGGCCTGCAAAGCGTTTGGGAGAGTGCCTCCACGGCGGGCAAGTTGCGTCTCTGGGACGCCAGCCTCGACTTCGAAAGCGAATACACCGTGCTGAACGGCATCATCGGCGGAGCATTCGTTCTCCTTAGTCAATACAGGGTCAATCAAGCTGAGCTCCAGAAGATGCTGACCACATCCTCGCTTTCCCGCGCCCGGCTGGCTCTTGCCTCCACCATGCTCATCGCGTCGGTCGTGGGGGCCATCTACTTCCTGACCGGCGCGGGCCTCTGGACCTACTATGCTTCTCATCCAGGCAAGTTGCCGCCAGACCTACCCACGGATCGCATCTTCGCCAAGTTCATCCTCGAGGAACTTCCCGTCGGCTTCCGAGGACTGCTACTAGCCGCCGTTGCTTCCGCAGCCATGAGCGCCGCATCGAGCGTGCTGAATTCCCTTGCTACCGTCGCCAGCTCGGATTTCCTCGGCCGTCTTCGCAACAAGCCGGTGGACCTGGCTCGCGCCCGTTGGCTTACTGCCTCAATTGGGCTCAGCGCCACTCTTCTTGCCCTCGGCGTCGATCGCTTCGGCAACATTCTGGTGCTCTCGACCAAACTGCAGAATTTCTTTGGCGGCAGCCTGACTGGCGTATTCCTCCTCGGTATGACGTCCTCCCGGGCCACCGCTGCCGGAGCATTTTGGGGCATGATTGTCGGCACCGCCAGCGTTTTTGCTCTCGCCCAATGGAGCCACATCTCCTGGCTGTGGCACGGGCTGTTCGCCGCGCTCATCGCCTACGCCACTGGCTACACCATCAGTCTTTTTTCCGGCACTCCCGGAACCGAAAGGAAAACAACTCTTGTCATCGAATCCTGATCCGCTTGCCCCTCTGCGCAAGTACAACACGCCCACAATCGCCAACGCAATCGAGCTCTTCGATGTGCGCCCACGCAACCGCGGCTTTCTCAAACCTGGCTGGCAAGTCATGCAGCCTGGCCTGCCGCCCATCGCCGGCTACGCTTCCACATGCCTCATCTCGGGAGAATCTCCAGACAGCTTTGGCAAGAAGGAGAGCTTCGACTATTGGGAACATATCGAGTCCATCCCAGGCCCCCGCATTGCGGTCGTCAAGGACCTCGACCAGCAACCGGGCAGCGCGTGCTTCTGGGGCGAAGTAAACGCCAGCGTTCACATGGCGCTCGGCTGCGTCGGCACCGTCACCGACGGCGCCATCCGCGATCTTGATGAAATGAAGTCGATCGGTTTCCAGGCAGCCTACCGCCAAACTTGTGTCTCTCATGGCTACGTCCATATCGTTGATTTCGCCAAACCGGTGCTGATCGACGGAGAATGCATCGCCCCCGGCGATCTCCTGCAACTCGACCAACATGGAGTCCTCATCGTCCCTCCTGGAATTCTTCCCCATCTACAAGAGGCCATCGACGAAATCGAACGCCGCGAGCGTCCCGTCATCGAATATTGTCAAAGCGGAAAAGCTACTCGCCAAGGTATGGTTGAAATGGTGAAAAAGCATCTGCGTGTGAGTGGAAAATGGGCACCCGCGCAGACCTATTAGTGTCTGGAGGCGGCACTGGCGGGGTCGCGGCAGCGCTGGCTGCGGCACGCGCTGGCCGCCGGGTGATCCTGCTCGAAGAGAGCGCGTGGATCGGCGGCCAATTCACGAGCCAGGGAGTCCCCCCTGATGAACATGGCTGGATCGAAGACTTTGGTTGCACTGCCTCTTACCGTGTGCTGCGCGAAGGCATTCGAGACTACTATCGCCGTCACTATCCCATGCTGCCGGAGTACGCCGCCCAACCGCGCCTCAATCCCGGCAACGGCTGGGTCTCTCCGCTTTGTCACGAGCCCCGCGTCAGCCTTGCCGTCATGGAGGCCATGCTCGCCCCTTATGTCGCGAGCGGCCGTCTCGAAATTTGGCGTCATGCCACTGTTTCATCCCTCGACCTTGATCGCGACCGAGTCCGCGCCGCCACCGTCTCTCATTGCGGCGAATCGAAGCTGGTCGAAGCGTCTTACTTTCTCGATGCCACTGAACTTGGCGACCTACTCCCACTCGCCCAATGCGAGCACGAGTCCGGCAGCCCCGGCCGCCCCGCCAACAACCAAGCCTTCAGCTGGTGCTTCGCCATGGAGCACCATGAAGGCCAGGACCACCGGATCGCCAAGCCTTCCCGCTATGACTACTGGCGCGATTACATACCCAAGCTCAATCCCCGCTGGCCTGGTCCTCTCCTGAGTTGGACCGTCCCACACCCTCGCACGATGGAGCCACTACAGTATCGCTTCGCGCCCCATCAGGAAGAACCGAAGGCCTTCAGTGGCCTCTGGAGCTACCGCCGTCTCCGGGATCGATCTCTCTATCCTCCTGGCTTCTTCCCCTCAGATATCTGTCTGGTGAACTGGCCTCTCATTGATTACCGCGACGGGGATCTCATCACATCCACTCCCGAGCAACGCGCTCACCATCTCAAAGCCGCCCGCGAAATGAGCCTTTGTGTCTTCTATTGGATGCAGCAACAATTCCCGGGCCTCAAGCTCGCACCTCATGTACTCGGCACCGAAGACGGTCTCGCCCTCTCACCGTACATTCGCGAGTCCCGTCGCATTCAGGCCCTCAAGACTATCGAGGAAGAAGAGGTCTCTGCGGAACTCCGGCCTGACGCTACCTTCGCTGAACCCTTCGCCGATTCTGTCGGCATCGGGTACTACCGCATCGATCTCCATCCATCCGCGGGCGGCGACAACTATGTCGACGTTCCCGCCTTGCCTTTCCAAATTCCTCTACGCTCCCTGGTGCCCATTCGCGTGAGTAACCTTTTGCCCGCTGCCAAGAACATCGGCTCAACACACGTCACCAACGGTTGTTATCGTCTGCATCCGGTCGAATGGAACATTGGAGAAGCCGCCGCGCTTCTCGCCGCGTGGTGCCTTGAGAACGATACCGTCCCACAATCCGTCGCCTCCAAGCCCGAGAGTTTTCAACAAAGGCTTCGACGTGAGGGCGTCGAGCTCGCCTGGCCCGCTCAACTCAATCTTGAAGAAGGAGACGCTCACAGGCATGCTCACTGACGCGATGATCCTCGCACAACTTCGTCATGTCCCCGCTAGTCAGATCGAATCCGCCATCGCCCTTCTAAACATCCGCCCGCGGAACGAAGGCGTCTTCGCCCCCGGCCTCACGCGCCTCGTGGCGGACCCCAAGCAGCCTACCGTCATTGCTTACGCCGTTACGGCGCGCATGGGCGTCAGCACAAACACCCAGGCCCTGGACAACTTTGACTGGTACACCTTTGTCTCGCACCTGGCTGGCCCCAGGATCCTTTGCATCGCTCCAGCCGAATCCCTCAACCACGATGGTGTTCTCTTTGGCCAAATGTCGGCGCGGATCCTTGCACGCCTCGGCGTGACCGGCGCCATTGTCGACGGCCACATCCGGGACCGTGCCGCCCTTGAAGCGCTGGCCTTTCCTACGGTGGCTGAAGGAACCATGCTCCGCCATGGAGTGCCCCACGTGGCGGAATATGGCAAGCCCATCGAGATGCGTGGTGCCACAATCGCCACCGGGCACATCGTAGCCTTTGATTCTGACGGCGCACTTGCATTTCCCGCGGAGATCCTCCGCCGCATCCCTGAAGGTCTCGACCTTCTCAAGCGGCGTACTCAACCGGTTCTGAGTTATCTCGAGTCCAACCCGAATCCCACTCCCGCCGATATCATTGGCGCTCAAAATGAAGGAAAAAAACTCACCAAATGAAACGTCGCATCGCAATCGCCGCCCTTGCTGCAGGTGTCACAGGTTCCAGCGCAGCCCTCGCAAAGTCGAAGCGCCGCAAGCTACCCTCGCAGCTGGACGCTTCGCGAATCGTCACCATTCGTGAAGAAGCGGACTGGTACATGCACTCCGCAGGCCTCGCAGCGCTTGGTAACGAGCTCGTTTGTACCTATCGCCGGACCGATGAACACATCGCTTCGATCTCTGACATATGGTGCTGCCGCTCGACAGACGGAGGCCGAAGCTGGACCGACCATCAACTGATCTCCGCCAGTTCGTTTGAAAAGGACCGTGCCTGTTGGGTAGCCCCGCAACTGGGCAAGACGCGCAATGGCCGTCTACTTCTGCTGAGCGACAAGGGGCAAAAGACTTCGAAATTCGATTGGCCGATGTTGAGCCAGTGGCAGCTTGCGCCGCGCGGCATGTCGAACCATTTGTGGACGTCCGACGACAAGGGAAAGACCTGGTCTGGGCCTCGACAAATCGATGCTCTGGGCGGAGAGCCGAGTTACATCATCGAGCTGAGCGACGGCACGCTGCTGTACACGCGAACGGATTCCAAGCCGACCACCGCCAAGAAAAATCCTTCCCTGCCCTGGGGACCGAACTACTACCGCTCTACCGGCGTGTTCTCGCGCGATGGCGGCCAGAGCTGGGAAGAAACCCATCCTGTTTTTGATGACCCTCTCATTGGCGATTGTGAAGTCGGCATCGCAGAATACGCGCCAAACCGCGTCATCGCCATCTCTCGCATCGGCGACGCCGGGAGCCGGTATGGCCAGCCCAGCCGACGCTGCTTATCGATCGACGGAGGACGGACCTGGGCCAAGCCTGAGTTGTTTCCTGTGTATGCTCATCGCCCCATCGTCGGCAAGCTGGCGAGCGGCCGCATGTTGATGAGCTATCGCAATGCCTGGGGCACTCCCGGCACGTGCGTCTTCGCTTTCGACGCCGAGGAGCGCTTTGGCTTCGAGCCGAATAGCTTCATCTGGAATGAGAAAGTCTGCCGACTCACAGGGGGCCATCTGACCATAGCCACAATCGAGGGCAATGAAGGTTGTTGTGAGTTTACTCTCTATCCGGTCGAGGATGACGAAAGCCGCGTCGACTTCGAAGCAGAAGTGAAGGTCGACAGCGCCGCACCCGATGCCTGCCTCATCGCTGCCGGAGTTTACGTGCGACTGCTGCCGGATCGAGTCGAACTGGCAGACCGACCAGCGGAAGGTATTGCCATTCCGCGCGGTCGCTTCCACAAGCTGCGCATCCTCAATCACGGCCCACGCGTTGAGATTTTCGTGGATGGTGTCAAGAAACTGGAGGCGTCAACACAAGGCATCCATACACGATTTGTCCGGTTTGGAAATCGCGTTGCAACACGCCGGCCTGGCAACGCCGAGAGCCAACGAAACGATACGAAGCGTCCACTGACGGCTCCGCTCTATCGTGACAACGCAGGCGTCTCGCATTGGCGATCCATTCGAGTGCAGGTAGCCAACCGTCGCGATCGCTCGATCGATTGGTCGTGGTCGGCCAGGAGCGGCTACCCGGATCAGTTCCGCCGCGACCGTGTTTTGATGCTCGAGCCCAATGGCACTTTTAGCCTTGGAAACAGTGGTTACAGTGCCTGGGCAGAGCTACCGGACGGCAAGATTGTGGTGGTCGATTACACGTCCTCGAATCCGCCCAGACCCCATCCTGTACTGCGCTCTTATCGACTCGAATCCTCATGGTTCGCCTGACTACAGCTTCGCAGTTTGTCAGAGGTTGAGAATTAGCTTTGGTTGATGCCGTCGGCCATGGCGCGGAGGTTGCGGGACATGCGGGATTCGTCGGACTCGCTTTCCAGCATGTTGACGAATAGGGGGACTAGTTCAGGGTCGCGCCAGCCGGCAGCGGCTTCTTTTTCGAGCTGGCGACAGGCCTCTTCGGTGGTGAGTGCTTTCTTATAGGAGCGCTCGCTGGATAGAGCGTCGAAGACGTCAGCAATCTGGAGAATGCGTGCCAGCAGCGGAATGTCCTTACCCTTGAGCTTGTCAAGATAACCAGTGCCGTCCCACTTTTCATGGTGATGGCGGATTATCGGCAGCACGCTTGAGAGGGACTTCATGGGGCGGCAGATTTCTTCACCGCGGATCACATGACTGCGCATGACGCGCCATTCGTCTTCATTGAGCTCGCCGGTCTTGTTAAGGATCGAATCGGGGATGCCGATTTTGCCGATGTCGTGCAGATAACCACCACGATGCAGGGCGAGAAGCTCGTTGCGGCTGAGGCCGAGACGGATACCAAGCTCAACGCTGAAATAGGACAGGCGCTGGCAATGGTCCGAGGTGCACTTATCGCGCTCTTCGACAGCCTGGGCCAGGGTGAACAAAATGCTCTCCACTTCATCCAGAGAATCGAGGGCAGCCTTGTGGCGCAGCATCGATAGCACGCGGGCTTTAAGAACGCTGGGGTGCGACGGTTGCAACAAGTATTCATCAGCACCGCTGGTGATGCCTTCCACCTCATGCTCGCTACCCTGGACGCTGGTGAGCATCAAGACGGGCATGAGCTGGGTGTTGCGGTCTGCCTTGAGCTTGCGGCAGAATTCCATCCCATTTACTTCGGGAAGAAACATATCGCAGACCACCAGATCGATTCTTTCGCTAGCGAGGATCTGGAAAGCCTGGCTGGGGCGGCTGGCTTCTACAAAGCGGGCACCAATCGTGTTGAGAGTGGCTTTGACCACGCGTCGATTCAAGTCGACACCGTCTACGAGCAGGATTGTGGGTTCCGTGTCGAGAACGGTAAAGAGCTCGACGTGTTCCCCGATTGCGGCCAGTGGAGCGGCTGTGGACAAACTTGCCATTTCTAAAAATAGAATCGGCCCAAAGGGAGAGGATCATTAGGAGCAAACCTATGAAAAAGTACTAGGATGGAAGGGATATGACACGGACTATAGCCATTTTGGCGTTGATTGCAGGAGGTTTAGCCGCCAAGGACCTTACACAGGGCGAGAGGAACCGAGCCATGAGCGAGTTGCATGCATCTCGCAAGATGGTGGTGGATTCTGTGGCCGGGCTGAGCGCCGGACAGTTGAACTGGAAGGCCAGCGCGGAGAAATGGTCGATTGCAGAAGTCATTGAACACCTGGCTATGACCGAAGACTTCTTGTTTGGTTTTTATCAGCAGGTAGCGAAGATGCCGGCCGATGCCGGGGCGAAGGCCGCACAAGGGGACGAAGAGTTCATGAAGGGGATCCGGAACCGCGACCAGAAGGTGCAAGCTCCCGACCCAGCCACGCCGAAGAAGGTATTTCCCGATACGGCTGCCGCTCTGAGAGCATTCGACGAACGGCGCCTGCGCACCATTGCTTACGTTGACACGACAAAGGATCAGGACTTGCGGTTGAGGATCGTACCAAACATGAAGATGGACGCCTATCAGATGTTCCTGCTGCTGGCAGCGCATGGGCAACGGCATGTGGCTCAGATTGCGGAAGTCAAGGCGGCTGCAGGCTTTCCCAAGAAATGATGGACTCCACGCCAAATGGAGAACACATCAGCGACACGGCGCGACTTTTTGCGCACGGCATCGATTGCCGCATTGAGTGAAGAGATTCTGGCGCAGACGACGCCAGCGAGCGCGACCGGGCTTCCGCAGCGCATGCTGGGCCGGACCGGATTGAAGGTCTCGATTGCCTGCCTTGGTGGCTGGCATATCGGCAGCGTCAAGGATGACAACGAAGCGGTGCGGATCATGCACGCCGCGATCGATGAGGGGCTGACGTTTTTCGACAACGCCTGGGATTATCACGACGGACATTCCGAAGAGGTGATGGGCAAGGCGCTCGCGATGGACAAGCGACGCGACAAAGTGTTCTTGATGACGAAGAATTGCGAGCGGGATTATGAGGGGTCGATGCGAGACCTCGAGCAATCGCTGAAGCGTCTGAAGACGGATCACCTGGACCTGTGGCAATTTCACGAAATGTGTTACGACAACGACCCCGACTGGGTGTTTGAAAAGGGCGGGTTGAAGGCGGCGCTGGAGGCCAAGAAGCAGGGGAAAGTCCGCTTTATCGGGTTTACAGGGCATAAACATCCGGCGATTCATCTGAAGATGCTTGGGAAGCCGCATGCGTGGGACACGGCACAGATGCCGATCAATGTGATGGATGCGCACTACCGGAGTTTTCAGAAAGAGGTGGTGCCGGTTTGTTTACGGAAGAATGTAGGGGTGATTGGGATGAAGGGATTGGCCGGGGGTAACACTCAAGGAAGATTGATCGAAAAACTAGGTCTAACTGCTGATGAGTGCTACAGATATTGCCTGAGTCTGCCGATTAGTGCGCAGGTGATGGGAATCACCTCGATGGAGCAACTGAAGGCGGACGTAAAACTGGCGCGGCAATTTAAGCCGATGAGCGCTGGGGAAATGGACGCATTCCGGGCAAAAGTCCGGGATCAGGCCACGGATGGGCGGCATGAGCTGTTCAAATCGAGCCAGATGTACGACGGCGTGCACCACCGGAGGCAACACGGGTTTAGCACCTAGGCCAATTTTTTCCTAGAGAGAGGAGCGCGAATTCCGATAAGGAAAAGAATGTTTAGCTCAATCCTTTTACATTCGGGGTAGAACGTGCCCACCTGCTGCGGTATCTGGTGGCAACAGCAGACTGCATCGAAGTCGCGCGAGACTATGACAATCTTACGACCGATCACGAATTGAAGCGTGTGGTTGGAGTTGTAGACCCAGAAGTGGTTCTGGTGGATTTGTGCGCGATCGAAGCTTTGGGTACTGCGGCAGCGATTCGCGAAGTGGCTCCCACGACGGTGATCATTGGATTTGGCCCTGGCGTTGAGACCGCGCTGATTGCGTCTCGTGTGGGCTTTGACGTGGTGCTTGCAGCAGACTGCACGCCAGAAGATATGCGGACAACAATCCAGGATTGTCTGCGCAAAAACAAAGGCGGATTGGAGAAAACGCTCTATTGCTTTCTGCCTTCCAAGGCGGGTAGCGGCTCTTCAACGATCGCGATGAATACCGCGGTGGCTCTGGCGAGGGACGAAGGCAAGCGGGTTCTGGTGCTGGATGCGGATTTACGGAGCGGAGTGATGGGGATCATGTTGGGTACTGAGCCGAAGCATTCGCTTCAGTCGGTGCTTGGAGCGATCAGTCATCTTGATAAGCGACGACTTCCGGAGTTTGTCTATTCGTCACAGGGAGTCGATTATCTATTGAGCTCGCGTTCGCTCGATGCGGCCTCGCCGGATTGGAGCGACTACTTTCATTTGATTGCGATGGTCCGCAGCAGCTACGACGCGATTTTGGTGGATCTGCCCGAACTCGTGAATCCTGCGACGATTGAATTCGTAAGTCGGGCAAAACGAGTATTTGTGGTTTGTACGCCCGAAGTTCCTTCAATGACACTGGCCAAGCACCGTTGCACAGAACTGGCGCGGCTGCAAATTCCCAAGACTCGCACTGGAGTGCTCGTTAACCGGTGGTCGAAGCTGGACCCGAGCCCCAATGAAATCAATGGTCTGGTGGAACATGAGATCACGAAGGTGTTCCCGAACGATTACCCTGTGGTTCGCTCGGCGATTCTGGCTGGACGGCCAGTAGACCCACGATCACGGCTGGGCATGACATACACGGAATTTGCCGGAGAACTCTTCGGCAAAATGACTGTCAACGGAACCGGGCTTACAGGCAAACTGAAGTCGCTTTGGGGCATTCGAGAGACAGTTCAGACTTAGGACTTCACGACGAGACCAAGCGGATCCAGCGAAACTTTTTCTAAAGTTCTGGCTCCAACCGTC
Organism: Acidobacteriota bacterium; assembly: GCA_016870995.1. Lineage (GTDB taxonomy): Bacteria > Acidobacteriota > Terriglobia > Bryobacterales > Bryobacteraceae > Bryobacter. The sequence goes on along the minus strand of VFZU01000011.1, from coordinate 69,238 downwards.
GAAATGAACGTATCAAGGCAAAGCACATGAGCGCTTGTATTGCAGAACCGGAAATCCAAAAACGACCCGAAATCGGTGCCAGTGGCCAGGTGCTGGTGGTGGAAGACAATCTGGTAAACCAGAAGGTTGCCAAATCGTTGCTCCAGCGGTTAGGTTATCGCGTCGACATCGCGAACAACGGTGAAGAAGGAGTGGCGATGTGGTCGCGCGGAGACTACGACGCCATCATCATGGATTGCCAAATGCCGGTGCTCGATGGGTACAGCGCGACGATGCAAATCCGCGCCATGGAAGAAGAGATGGGAAATTCCGGCAAGCGGCGGTTACCCATCATTGCTTTGACGGCGCATGCGATGCCGTATGACCGGCAGAAGTGTCTTGATGCCGGGATGGATGATTACTTAACTAAGCCAGTGGCGGTGGGCGATCTGGAAGATACGCTGACACGCTGGATTCACGCCAGCTAACTTTTGGGTGGACGGGGCCGGGGTTTCTGCATGCGAGCTTTGCCGCAGCGGGGACAGCGCCACTTTCTTTGTTTGTGAAACGCACGGCCGGAATGCTCGACCATCGCGATTTTGCACTTCTTACAAGTCATCGACTAGGGAGCAGTGGGAGTACCCGACGGAGGTAGCTCCATGATCTTGATGTTGCGGAAGTGAATCTTCGCGCCTTCAGACTCCATACACAGATAGCCCTTGCGTTTGGTGGATTTGGCAATGCCATTGACGAACTTGCCATTCACGCTGAGCTTGATGGTGCCGTCGACGGCGACAACATCGTAGGTATTCCATTCTCCACGCGGCTTGCATAGATTTTCGATCGACTTGCTGCGTTCGCCGCGAGGATTGTCGGGGATGGTTTTGACACCGCCGACGCCAAACAGTTCTCCATGGACGTAGGCGATCGGAGGCGTGACACCGTCTTTCACGTGGAGCTTGGGCCAGTCGAGTTCGAGCATCTGCACTTCGACGCCGTTTGGCAGGCGAGTGCGCGGATCGGGCTCGGCACTCGACCAGACGAAGACCCCAGAATTCCCACCCGGCTCCAGGTGCATCCACTCGATGTGAAGCAGGAAATTCTCGTACTCCTTCTCACTGCGCATCACGCCAATGGGTTGGCCAGAGCAAACCAGCATTCCATTCTTGACACTCCAGGTATCGGCGTTGGTATTCACGTTGACCCAGCCCTTGAGATTCTTTCCATTGAACAGGGGCTTGTACTCGGGTAGGGCCGCAATCAGGGTGGCGGCGGCAATGAGGACCAGGATGGCGAACGCTCTCATGGGTTTGATCGTATCGTAACCAGGCCTTGGGCACGAACGAAACAGTGCAATGCGAGGCCAGCGCGGGCCGCCAGATCAGCCGCAAGGCTTGAGGCAGCCCCAAGGGTGGCAACCACAGGCAAGCCCGCCATGGCGGCCTTTTGAACGATGTCGAAGCTGGCGCGGGAGGTCATCACCAGGATTTGATTCTGAAGGGGGAGTTGGCCGGCCCGGAATGCACGCCCGATCAGTTTGTCGAGAGCATTGTGACGGCCGACATCTTCGGCAAGGTCCATCAGCGCGCCAGCGGCGTTGAAGCGCGCGGCGGCATGAACGCCACCGGTGGCGGGGAATTGCTGCTGCGCGGCGGCAAGTTTCGCAGGTAGGGTTGTCAGGATTTGAGGGTCGATCGCAAGAGGTGGGATCGGCGAGATACGATCGAGCAGATCTTCGATCGAAGTGCGTCCGCAAACCCCGCAGCTTGAGGAAAGATAGATGCTGCGAACGGCAGGCAGTTGCGCGGCCTGGGAGATTGGGATCTCGACGTGCATTTCCTGGGAGGTTGGATGGTCGGAGGCTCTCATCGAGAGAATCTCGGAGGGCTGGGAGACCAGCGACTCGGCAAACAGGAAACCCTCCACCAGAGCCGGATCGTCACCCGGTGTGCGCATCAAGGTGGCAAAGGGCTTCTGGTTTACCAGCACCAGAAGCGGCTCCTCAACGCTGAGCAGATCGGAGGTGGGCGCGAGGGTCGCGCCGGTCAGGCGATCGACGGGAAAGCGACGATTCATGCGGAGACTGTCATTTTATCCCCACCAATTGACGGCGGCGGGAACAATTCGTTGTGGACTGCGTTTGGGTTTGGGTATGCAGAGGATGCTTGAAAATTCCGCTCGTAGTTGGGCGGTCGTTGCGATCACTGGACAACTGATCTTCGCGACTTACGTTTCGGTGGTTTATGGCAAGGCGTTGGCGGCTGGAAACATGAAAGGCTGGAATGTGGCGATGCCGCGTGGGTACGTCGAGGGCGATACTTCCGGAAACATCACCCTGGGCCTGCATCTACTGTTTGCGGTGGTAATGCTGGCGGGCGGTGCGGCGCAACTGGCTCCGTGGATTCGCAACCGGTACCCACAGTTTTATCGCTGGAATGGCAGGCTATATTTGGGAGCTGCGGCGCTGATGGGCGTGGGCGGGCTGTACCTGCTTTGGGTGAGGGGAACAGTGGGAGGACTGGGGCAACACCTGGGCACCACACTGAATGCGGTGCTTCTCCTGCTCTGTGCGGCCATGACGCTGCGACATGCGATCGCGCGACGATTCCGGGATCATCAGCGCTGGGCACTGCGCTTATTTCTCGTCACGGGGGGAGTCTGGTGCTTTCGCATCAGCCTGATGCTGATCTTGATGATCTACCGCAGGCCGGTTGGGTTTGACCTGAAAGCTTTTGATGGGCCCTTGCTGACGTTCTTGAGCTTTGCGCAAACCCTGATTCCGCTGGCGATTTTGGAGCTGTATTTATGGGCGAGGGATCGCGGAACTGCGATGGGGAAGATGGCCGTGGCGGGATTGCTGATCGTATTGACGCTCGCCACAGCGGGGGGCGTGGCAGCGGCGACGTTGGGGATGTGGCTGCCGAGGATGTAATTAGGGCTGGGTGAGTTTGGCGATACGCTCAAGCTGCTTGGGAGTCAGAGCGCGATCGAACACGGCAACGCCGCCGATGAGACCAATGAAGCCCGTACCGCGCGATGAGTGGATGACGCGGCCGATGGTGAAAGGTCCGCCGGTCTCGGGTGTGTAGAGGTCATGCGGGAACCAGAAGGGGTTGGCCTTGAGAGCGACAAGTTGTCGTTTGGAGCCATTGTCCGTAACCAGCACTTTGGTGAAGCGATCAGTGAATAGCTCGTCGGCCGAGGTCTTTTCACGGCGCAACGGCTTCGATTCCGGCGGGGTGTAAGAGCCTTCACGCCATCCCTTGGCGGGCCACTTGAAGAAAGGGTGCGTGTTGGGATTGTCGATCCAATACTCAGTTTCAATGCCGTCGATCGAGGAACTCACCGTGTTGGCTTTGTTGTCGAAACGAAGACCCACCATGGCCCATGCTTCGGCGAGCTTTTCTGGAGTGACAGAAATGTTGCGGGCGTACTTGTCGCCGAAAGAACTGCTGCCGTTTTCGGAGACGTGAGCAGCAGAAGCGCCGTTGTTTGCTGCGAGGCCCGCAAAGAGAGCATATTGGCGCATGCCACGTTCCACACGTGTTGCCTGCTTTGAGTTGGCATGCAGGTCTGTTCCCTCGTGCCAGATGCCGGCAATGGCGTGGTTACCACTGGTGCGCCGTACCCAGGCCAGCAGAGTGACGGACTTCCCTGCCCCTTTGACGTCAATGCGAGAATTGTGAAATCGCTGCCTTGGCACGAGCAGAACCGGGCGAAAATTGAGGTCCGTTTCTGCGCGAAATTCAACCGCATTGCCGAAAGGCCCCTGCTTGTGTTGCGGAAAGTCGGCCATCGTGGCGGCACGGCCTTCGTTCCAATAGTCGAGAACGTAGTTGACTGGGTCGAGGGCCAGGTCAGCCTTGTCGCGTGGATGCTGGTGGGCAACAAAGCGATCGCCAGATCGTTTCACGAAGTCCCATAATGCGACGAAGCCAGGAGTCTTGCGGATGGCATCGACCCTGGCTTCGTAGTTTGGTTCGGCGGCAAGCAAGGTTGCCGCCAAGAGAATGTTACTTGTTGCGAGCAACGGCGAGCCTCGCCTGAGCACGTTTGGCGGCGTTCAGAGCGCGGGCCAGATCGAGGTCCTGCTTCGGAGAAAGCAGCCGTTCGTTGGCACGCTTGAGAGACTCTTCAGCGCGCTTCACATCGATCTCATCCGGAGCTTCGCAGGAATCGACCAGCACGCGAACCTTGCTCGACGAGATCTCAACCCAACCCTTGGCGATGGCCAGCGTATGACGCTTGCCTTCCATGGTGTAGGTGAGTTCGCCCGAGTCGATTTCGCTGATCAGAGGAGCGTGGCCCGGCATGATACCGAGCATGCCCTCGGTGCCCGGAATCTGGGCTTCGGAGGCATCGTTGCGAACCACGAGCTTTTCTGGCGTGGCGACTTCGAGAAGGAACGTGGACACGGTGTCGTTAACCCTTCTTCAGCTTTTCAGCCTTTTCGATGGCTTCTTCGATCGTGCCGACCATGAAGAAGGCCTGTTCGGGAAGAGCGTCGTGCTTGCCGTCGCAGATTTCGTTGAAGCCCTTGATGGTGTCTTCGAGCTTCACGTACTTTCCCTTGAGACCGGTGAACTGTTCACCGACGAAGAAGGGCTGCGAGAGGAAGCGCTGAATCTTACGAGCACGCGACACGGTCAGCTTGTCGTCTTCGCTCAATTCGTCGATACCGAGAATGGCGATGATGTCCTGAAGGTCCTTGTAGCGCTGCAGGATCTGCTTGACGCGCTGAGCGGTGGAGTAGTGCAACTCACCGACGACGAGCGGATCGAGAATACGGGAAGTGGAAGCAAGCGGATCGACGGCCGGATAGATGCCGAGCGAAGCGATGTCGCGCGAGAGATTGGTTGTAGCGTCCAAGTGGGTGAACGCCGTGGCGGGCGCCGGGTCGGTGTAGTCGTCGGCGGGCACGTAGATGGCCTGCACAGACGTGATCGAACCCTTGCTGGTGGAGGTGATGCGCTCCTGCAGGGTACCCATTTCGCTGGCGAGGTTGGGCTGGTAACCGACGGCGCTGGGCATACGGCCGAGCAGCGCGGATACTTCAGAGCCGGCCTGAGTGAAGCGGAAGACGTTGTCGATGAAGAGCAGCACGTCGGCGTTCTCTTCGTCGCGGAAGTATTCGGCGACGGTGAGGCCGGTGAGCGCGACGCGGAGGCGGGCGCCTGGGGGCTCGGTCATCTGGCCGTAGATCAAAGCGGCTTTGGACTTCGAGAAGTCATTCGGGTCGATAACGCCCGATTCCTGGAACTCGAGCCAGAGGTCGTTGCCTTCGCGGGTACGCTCGCCGACGCCGGCGAACACCGAGAAGCCACCGTGCTTCATGGCGAGGTTGTTGATGAGTTCCATGATGATGACGGTCTTGCCGACGCCAGCGCCACCGAACAAGCCGATCTTGCCACCGCGAAGGTAGGGCTCGATCAAGTCGATGACCTTGATGCCGGTTTCGAACATCTGCAATTCAGTGGACTGTTCGTCGAAAGCTGGAGCTTCACGGTGGATCGAGCTGAACTTGTTCGCCTTCACAGGACCCATTTCGTCTACCGGCTGGCCGATGACGTTGAGCACCCGGCCGAGGACTTCGCGACCCACCGGCACGGTGACCGGCACGCCGAGCGACTCGGCGTTCATGCCGCGCACGAGACCTTCAGTTGGCTGCAGCGCGATGCAGCGCACGCGGCCTTCGCCGATGTGCTGGGCAACTTCGGCGATGATGTCGATCGGGGCGGGGGTATTGAAGCCTTCCGAAGTGATGCGGACGGCGGTGTAGATGACGGGGATCTGCGCTTCAGGGAACTGCACGTCGACGGCGGGGCCGGCGACCTGAATGATTTTCCCTACGACTGTAGCGGCGGTAGTGGACATAGTTTGAATGACTCCGTATTAACCCAAAGCGGCAGCGCCGCTGACGATTTCGATGATTTCTTTGGTGATGCTGGCCTGGCGGACGCGATTGAGATGCAGCGTCAGCCCTTCGATCACGTCGGCCGCGTTAGTGCTGGCGGCGTCCATGGCTGTCATGCGCGCGGCGTGTTCGCTGGCAGCGCTTTCGAGCATGGCCCGGTAGATACCGGTCTCGACGTACTTGGGGAGCAGGGTGCCGAGCAATTGCGCAGGCGCCTGCTCGTAGATGTAATCCTTAGGCTCTTCGCTGCCGGCAACGGCGACGGGGAGCAGTTTGACCTGCATCAGCTTTTGCGCGATCACGCTCTTGAACTCGTTGTAGATGAGGTAGACGGCGTCGATCTCATCGTTCTCGTACATGGCGGTAATCTTGCGGGCGATAGCGGCTGCGTCGGCAAAGCGGGCCTTGTCGACAACACCGAGATGTTCGCCGGAAAGCTTCATTTCGCGACGGAAGAAGAAGTCACGGCCCTTGCGGCCGATGGCTTCAATCTGGAAGTCCGCGCCATTGTTTTCGGCCAGGAATACCTGGGCAGCCTTGGTGAGGTTCGAGTTGAAAGCTCCGGCTAGACCACGGTCACTGGTGACCAGGATCAGCAGGATGCGCTTCTCTTCACGAACCGCAAGCAAGGGATGGCTCACGTCGGCGCCAGCTGTGGCAGCAGCACCGGCAACGTCAGCCAGCATTTGCGAATAGATTTCCGAATACGGGCGCGCAGCCATCACACGCTCTTGAGCGCGGCGCAGCTTGGCCGCGGCCACCATTTTCATGGCCTTGGTGATTTGCTGCGTGTTTTTGACCGACCGGATTCGGCGGCGTAAATCGATGAGGCTAGGCATGGCCGTTGACTATTTCTTGGCGTTTTCGGCAACGAAGCGGTCTTTGAATTCCTTGAGCGCCGCGTTGATGGTCTTCTTGAGGTCGTCGCTCAATTCCTTCTTTTCGCGGATTTCAGCGAGGATTCCCGCGTGCGCGTTATCGACGAAGCGATAGAGCTCAGATTCGAACTGGCGCACCTTGTCGAGCGGCAGATCGTCGAGCACGCCGCTGGTGCCGGCGTAAACGATGAGCACCTGCTTTTCAACCGGGAGCGGTTGATACTGAGCCTGCTTCAGCACTTCCACAAGGCGGCTGCCGCGGGTGAGCTGTTGCTGAGAAGCTTTGTCGAGGTCAGAACCGAACTGCGCGAAGGCCGCGAGAGCGCGGTACTGAGCGAGCTCAAGACGAAGCGAACCCGATACCTGACGCATGGCCTTGATCTGAGCGCTGCCACCGACACGCGACACCGAGATGCCGACGTTAACGGCGGGACGGATGTTCGAGTTGAACAAGTCGGATTCAAGGAAGATCTGACCGTCGGTGATTGAGATCACGTTGGTCGGAATGTAGGCCGAGACGTCGCCGGCCTGGGTTTCGATGAACGGCAGCGAAGTCAGCGAGCCGCCACCGAGCTTGGCGGAGAGCTTTGCAGCGCGCTCCAGCAAGCGGGAGTGAAGGTAGAACACGTCACCGGGGTAAGCTTCGCGACCCGGAGGACGACGGAGCAGCAGCGAGATTTCGCGGTAAGCTGCGGCGTGCTTGGACAAGTCGTCGTAGATGCAAAGTGCGTGGCCGGAATTGTCGCGGAAGTATTCGCCGATGGCGCAGCCGGTGAACGGCGCGAGGTATTGCATCGGAGCGGGATCGGAGGCCGTCGCGGCAACAACAATCGAGTATTCCATTGCACCCTGCTGCTCGAGCGTCTTGACGACCTGAGCGACAGTGGAGCGCTTCTGACCAATGGCGACGTATACGCAGATCATGTCGCCACCCTTTTGGTTGATGATGGCGTCAAGGGCGATCGCAGTCTTACCGGTCTGGCGGTCGCCGATGATCAGTTCGCGCTGGCCGCGGCCAATCGGAATCATGGCGTCAATGCTCTTGATGCCGGTCTGCATCGGCTGCTTCACGGGCTGACGATCGACAACGCCAGGAGCGAGGCGCTCAATGGCATTGAACGAATCGGTGGCGATCGGGCCCTTGCCGTCGATCGGTTGGCCGAGAGCGTTAACGACGCGGCCGATCATGGCCTTGCCGACGGGGATCGACATAATGCGACCCGTGCGGCGCACTTCGTCGCCTTCTTTGATGCCCTGGAATTCGCCGAGCAACACGACGCCGACCTGATCTTCTTCAAGGTTCAGCGCGAGGCCAGAGACACCGGCGCCGGGGAACTCAACGAGTTCGCCAGCCATGACCTTTTCAAGACCATAGATGCGGGCGATACCGTCGCCAACGCTGATAACCGAGCCTGTCTCTTCTACATTGACAGCCTGGTCGTAATTTTCGATTTCCTGACGCAGTACGCGCGAAATTTCGTCTGCCCGGATTTGAGCCATAGTTCGTTTCGTTTCCTAAAAGATTATGCCGTAAGCCGACTCTTCAACGCGGTGAGTTTTCCGCGGACGGAGCCATCGTAAACAGTCGAGCCGATGCGGGCGACAACGCCGCCAAGCAAGGCTGGATCCCAATGAAATTCACACACCACCTTCTTGCCGGAGACTCGTGAGAGCTGGGCCGAGATGGCTGATTTTTGTTCGTCGTTGAGGGAGGAAGCCGTTGCGACAGAAGCGCGGGCGATGCCACGGCGCGCGTCGACGAATTCTTCCACCTTTTGGCGCAGCACCGGTAGCAGGCTCGGGCGGCCGCGATCAATCACGACATAGAGAAAGTTACGCACAGTGGCGCTGAGGCCAGTCTGCTCGGCGATCTTGGCGATCACACCGCGCTTGCGGGGACGCGAGACAGCCGGAGAGTTCAGGATGTGCTTGAGGTCAGGCGCAGAGGCAACCATCTCATCGAAAGCGCGGAGTTCCCCAAGGGCCTGCTCGGGAGAGAGAGGAGCGTTGGGTGCGAAAAGAATTTCGACGAATGCAGTTGCGTAGCGAGCAGCAAGGGCTTCAGACATGGACTAGCGGGCCTCCTGTTGCTTGAGGTCGCTGACGAAGGCCGCGACGAGTGCGCCTTGCGTGGCGGGATCGGTTTGGGTGGCAAGCCTCGCGTGAGCAATCTCGAGAGCCTTCTCCACGGTGAACGACCGCAGCTGGGACTGGGCGACTTGCGTCAGGTTGCCAATTTCGGTTTCGCGATGAGCAGCCACCTTGGCGAGCATCAACTGGGTTTGTTCAGCGATTCGCTTACCTTCAGCTTCGCGTTCGGCCAAGGCGCGTTCGCGAATGCTCTTGATCTCAGAATCAAAATTGGAGAGCTTGCTGGTGAGCTGGGCCACTTGAGCTTCGGCTTGTTGCACGGTCGCTTTGGAGGAGGCGAGGTCTTCACCGATAGCAGAGGCGCGGGCCTTCAGCGCAGGCAGCGCGAACTTGGCAATCAGATAGATCAGGCCGACGGCGAGGATCGCAAAGTTGATCCACTTAAAGGTGATGCTGGGTTCGGCACCATGCCCTTCAGCTTCTGCAGCGGCGCGGGCGAGGAGTGCAAACAACGGATAGAGTGCGGCAAGGCGGAGCATGTTAATTCCTGCTTCCCTTCATGATGCCGGCAACAACCTGATCGGCCAGCGCTTCTGCTTCGCGGGTAAGGGTGGCCCGAGCCTGATCGACCTGGGCAGAGATATCGGCCTTTGCGGCGACGATTTGGGCGTGGCTTTCTTCGCGGGCCTTAGTAACGGCAGCGGTCTGCTCGTCGAGAAGTTGCTTGCGCCAGGTTTCCTGTTCCTGATAGATCTCGGTGCGGGCAGCGCGAAGCTTTAGATCATATTCGGCAACTTTTGTTTCAGCAGCGGCCAGAGCGGCGGCAGCTTTTTCGCGGGCACCTTGCGTTTCCGCATGCCGTTCTTCCAGCACCTTTTCAAGGGGCTGGAAGAGGGTCGACTTTAAGTACCAATGCAGCAGTACGACGACGAAAAATGTTGGCAGGGCCTGGATTAGCAGGGCTCCTGCGCTGTGGAGCATCTGTTCCATGTAAATTTTTAAGCGATTTCGAACGTGGAAAGGCTGCGGGCGAGACTCCGACGTTGGCCTAACCGGAACTTACAAGGGTATCAGACGTTCCGCATCACTGCAAGGAAAGGACGCACTTGGAGCTTGCCGAAATGATTGTGTGCATTGAGAATGGTGACTGCATGAGCGCCTTCAGACCGAATTCACTATTCTCTTTTTCTTCGCTCGCCTGCATAATTGTGCTGGCAGGGTGTGCTTCAAAGGCTCCTGTAGTGACACGAGGAGTGGAGAAAGAGGCGCCGAATGCGGACAGCTACAAGCCTGCATTTGAGGGGCAGACCCGCATCGACGAACAGAAGTTGAATGTTGCCTTCGATACGGTAACCGTCACCGAAGGCCTCGAATCTCCGTGGGGGATGGCCTTTCTGCCAGGCGGAGAGATTCTGATTACCGAGAAACCGGGATTGCTTCGCGTGCTCGGCAAGGATGGCAAACTGAGCGCGCCAGTCGCAGGCTTGCCCGCGGTCGATGCCCGCGATCAGGGCGGGCTGCTGGGAATTGCGATCGACCCGGCTTACACGACCAATCAACTGATTTATTGGAGCTACGCCGAGCCACAGAAAGGTGGCATCAATAACACTGCCGCCGCTCGGGGCAAGTTAGTGCTTGGAGACAAGCCAAAGGTCGAGCAGGTAGAAGTGATCTTTCATCAGACGCCTGCGCTCAATTCAACGCTGCACTACGGCAGCCGTTTGGTATTTGACCGGTCTGGGGCGCTCTTCATCACAACAGGAGAGCGCTCGACGATGGAGGGCCGGATGCAGGCGCAGCGGCTCGATGGGCTGCTTGGCAAGGTGGTCCGCATCCTTCCCGATGGCAAGATCCCGCAAGACAATCCGTTCCTCGGCAGGCAGGATGCACGGCCCGAGATCTGGTCATTCGGTCACCGCAACATCCAGGGGGCGACATTGCACCCCGACACAGGTGACCTTTGGACGATTGAACATGGGCCACGCGGAGGAGACGAATTGAACGTGCCTCGCAAGGGTCGCGACTACGGTTGGCCTACGATTACTTATGGCATTGAATATGTCGGCGGCGCCATCGGCGGCGGCGTCACTTCCAAGCCGGGCCTTGAGCAGCCTGTCTACTACTGGGACCCGGTGATCGCACCGGGCGGCATGACCTTCTATACAGGTGCTCTGTTTCCTGCCTGGAAGGAGAGCCTGTTCATCGGCGGTATGGGTAGCAAGCAACTGACTCGGCTTTCCATCGAGGGTGAGAAAGTAACTGGCGAGGAGCGCCTGCTGACTGAGCTGAAAGAGCGCATCCGCGATGTGGTGCAGGGGCCCGAGGGCGCACTCTATCTTCTGATCGATAGCAAGCAGGGCAAACTGCTGAAGCTGGTTCCTAAGAAGTAGCAACTCTCACATCTGGGCAACTTCCAAGGCTGCCAAAAGCCGTTCACATATTTTTTGAAAATATATTTCGTTTATTGTCAACACATTTTGAAGTAATTGCAGTTTATTGGCACTGCCTTTTGTGCATACTCTCAAGCGGGTGGAAGGTCTGGTAAAACACACCGGGCCCTCCACCCGATTTCATTTCAGGACCCAGAACGATGCCGATCAACACAGAACTCGAAGTGATCGAAGAGGAAGTTCAACGCCGCTTTGAACCCTCCAATCCGATCACGCAGGCAATCGCGAAGAAGCTGGTCCAATCCTTGTACAACCAGCGCCGATGCGAATACCTGATCGATTACGCCCGCTCCCTACCGCAGCGCAAAATCGATGAATTACCAGCCCAGAAAAAAGCCGAATTCAAGAAGAACGTCAAGAACATTCTCGAACGGCTTCACGAACTCAAACGGATCAATCGCGAATATTCTGCCGCGCTGGCGGTGCAAACTTATTCCCCCTCAACCAACCAATAAAGGAGCCCACCCATGGAACAACACATCATCAACGAATCGATTCTCTACCCCATGGAAAACCGCGAAGAGCTGATCGCGCTGAGCGCCCAATTACAGGCCGAATTCCGGCCGTCGAACGAGGCGGAAATGGAGATTTTCGACCGCTTGGTGACCGCATCGTGGTTGCGCAAGCGTTATGAAAAGGTGCGCGCCAAGCTGTACGACCGCAAGCACGCTTTGGCGGCCGGCTCGCCGCAATTGCCAATCACGATTGATTCAATCCGCCGCTTTCAACAAGAAGTCGACCAGCAGAAAAAGCAGCTGGCCACGTTGCGAAAACTGTTGCGGCGCCTGCGCGAGGGCGAGAGCTTTTCGATCGAGGAGACCCTTCATGAGTACCTACCTGCCGCCTAGCAAAACGCCAGTGAGCGACTTGCAGATTGCCAGATTCAATCACCTGTACCGCAAAATCCATGCGCGGCTTGGGCCTGGGAATCCAGAAGAAGTCTCGCTGGCGAACGAAATCGTAGTTGGCTTGTGGCACCATCGCAGCCATCGCTCGCGTGCTCAATCGCTCGAAAAGCAATTGCGTCAGATGAACTCAAGCCTGGAAGCTCCTCAGAAGATCGAGGCAGTTCGTCGCGAGCTGGCCTTTCATCTGCGCCACGCCAAGTTGCAGAAGAACTTCGCTTGGCGGCGGCGCAACAAGTTTTTCGACATGAAAACGATTCGGGAATGCCAGGAAAGGCTGCCGCTAGCGGCCTGACTCAAAACGATGAATCGTATCGAATTGCCGGATCCCCTCTTCGACTGCAAGCAGGGGTCCGGCATCGTCCTGCTTCAACCACACCAACCCCTTCGCCTTCATATACCGGCGCCCCAGATACCTTCCCCATTCAAACCACTTCTCCCTGTCATTCCTGCCTACGAGATTTGAGCCTCGATCTACCGGCAACACCACAGCCTCCAGCCGCCGCGACTGCACGCGTTTGAGAACCCAATCGAGGTGCTGAAAGAAAGCCGGGTTTGGCAGCGACACATCCCCGTGCCCCTGGCCTCCGTAACCGAACGCGAATTCACCGAAAGGCGTGCGGCGCGCTTCGCCAGCCGGGAGTATTACGATTTCAATGCGTCGCTCTCCTTTGGCCACCGCCTCTGCCAGAACTTTTTCCACACCCTCACGAGTCTGCTCAGAAAGCAGCATGCGGTCGGCTGCAGCCGATTGGAGGGCGCAGATCAGAAGCAACCAGAGCATCAGCCAGGAAACACAACGATGACTTCGGCTTTGGTAATGGCCAATTCCCCAGGCGCATAAAAGGCAATGTTGCGGCTACGCGTAATCGCTTCCCAAGCTCCGCCCGTCTGATTCAGGGCGAAATACTGAAAGTTCAACTTCACGGGAATGGAATTGGGAGGAATCGGCAAGTGCGTCAGCGGAACCCCCGGCAAGGCGTTGCGCACCAAATGTTCGATATGTGTTGCCGAGCAGAGCTTGCCAAGAAGCGGCGTGCGCTGGATCAGTTCGCCTTCCCCGATATCCCCACTCACGGCCAAATAATACCGTGTGTTCCGCAACAGCTTCTCGTCGTCGAGAGAGGCAGCGAGGATACTCTGCTGCATCAGCTTCAGAGGAATGGACACGAAGTTGGTTGGGACCGTGGATTCGAGCAGCTTGTAAATCTTCTCGCACAGGTCGCGATAGCAGGGACCGAGATCGTCGTGCTGATAAACGGGCAAGTCAGCAGGTTCAATATCGTTCGAGAACGTAGTCAGCGCTCCGGCCAGGGCAGTGAGCTCGGCATAAAAGTCTTCCGGATGGCCATGACGCGACTCAAATGCATGCCGAATCACCGGCAAGCTCGAGTTAATTGTGTACAACAACCAGAAGTTGGCGATGTCTCCAGAGGTGAAATCGGCCAAACTGAGGTTCTTTTGCCTCCTCATCCCGGCCAGATTCGAACTTTTTGCAGCTAAAAGCTCAACTGTGCGTCTTGCGAGACCCATTATGTGTTCGTTTGACGCTATATCTAAGAGAGGGGGAACGAAGGACTGATCCAGCTGAAACTGCCCGGCTTCATCTTTGCGAACGCGCGCGAGCTTAATGCTCGTCATGCCCTCGCCGAGTTCAAACTCGGTGAGGATCCGAAAATTCTTGCGCGCGACTTGAACGGGCTTCTGCGCGAGTCCGCTGTTTTCGTCATTCAGCAGCATCGTTTCGACGAGGTAGCGACCATCCTTCTGCAGTTGAGGACGCCCCACGTTCGCACCGCCATGGCGATACGTAGGGAGGGAAAGATACAAATCCAGGGATTCCGGAGCCACGCCCTGCACGGGTTCAAACCACGTCGCAAGCGGCTTGGCCTCCGGCGCCATATCGCTGCCAGGTATGTCGAAAGCCAAACCATCGGCCAGCAGGCCAGTGGCCTGCTCGATCGACAACTGACCAGCGGCCAGTGCCTGTTTGCTGAAAACAAGCCGGCGAAAGCCATAGGGGGCAAATCGCAAGGCCTCTTGGCGGAAGTGCAAAAGGCTCTCAAGGTAACGATCCTGCGCCTGCAAGTGTTGCGGTTGCAGAAATGTGCCCTTCGACCAAATCACCGGTTGGAGTTGTTTCATCGAGTGTTCACCTTATCCATACACTGCCAAATCCCAAAATTTTTCCTTAGATCGCGATATGATCACCTCACCCCATTCACAGGGCTTCAGTTTTTTATTACAGTAACCGAGTCAGCTGTTTTTGAAAAGCAGCCAGAATTAGGATCAATCTTTAAGGAGGATAACCCATGGGACGTGACAGTACCCAGCATAAATTAGATAAAGTGCGGCCGCCGCGCGTACAGATTACCTACGATGTGCAGGTAGGCGACGCCATAGAACTGAAAGAGCTCCCCTTTGTAATGGGCGTGCTGGGAGACTTCACCGGTCATCCCACCGAACCGTTGCCGAAGCTCAAAGAACGTAAGTTTGTTGAGATTGATCCCGACAACTTCGACAAGGTGCTCGAGGCGATGAAGCCGCACTTGTTCCTGACGGTCGAGAACAAGCTGAGCGAAGACCCCAACGCTGGTCAGCTCCGCGTGGACTTGAGCTTCAAGAGCATGGAAGACTTCGAGCCTGGCAACATCGCCAAGCAGGTGCCCCCGCTCAAGGAGCTCCTCGATTTGCGCACACGTCTGTCCGACCTGCGCGGCTCGCTGCAAGGCAACGACAAGCTCGAAGAGTCGCTGCTCAACGCAGTCACTGACACAGAAGCCCTCAACAAGATCAAGTCTGAATTGGGTAATAAGGAGTAACAAGTCATGGCCGAAAAGCAAGCAGCAGCTCAAGCCGCGGCGGCACAAGCCGAAGAACTTAACCTGCTCGATAGCATTGTCGAGCAAGGCCGTTTCGGAACCGATACTCCGGCTCGCGAACGCGGCAAAAACCTGGTGAAGGAATTCGTCGGACAGTTTCTCGAAGGCCACATGAACGTGGCTCGCGACGTCGAGACGATGATCAATCAGCGCATTCAGCAGATCGATCACCTGCTCAGCATCCAGTTGAACGAGATCCTCCACCACGCTGACTTCCAGAAGCTCGAGGGCTCCTGGCGTGGTCTGCGCCACATGGTGTTCAACTCCAACACGAGCGCGAATCTCAAGATCCGCGTCATGAACGCCACCAAAAAGGATCTGCTTCGCGACATGCAACGCGCCCCTGAGTTCGATCAGAGCGCATTGTTCAAGAAGATCTACGAAGAAGAATACGGTGTCTTCGGCGGCGCTCCCTATGGCGCGCTGATCGGCGACTTCGAATTCGGCAAGCATCCTGAAGATGTCGAATTGCTTGAGAAGATCTCGCAGGTTGCCGCGGCGGCGCATGCTCCGTTCTTTGCGGCGGCCGCACCGAGCCTGGTGAATCTCGAAAGCTGGACTCAGATCGATGCTCCACGTGATCTGGCCAAGGTGTTTGACAGCACCGAGTACGCCAAATGGAAAGGCTTCCGCCAGAGCGAGGATTCCCGTTACATTGGCCTATGCATGCCGCGTACCCTCGGCCGCCTGCCGTATGGCCGCGACACAGCGCCGATCGACGACTTCAACTACGAAGAAGGCGTCGATGGATCGGATCACTCGAAGTACACCTGGACTAACGCCGCCTATTCGATGGGCACTCGTCTTGCCGACAGCTTCGTTAAGTACGGCATGTGCGTATCCATCCGAGGCGTCGAAGGCGGTGGCCTGGTGGAAGGCTTGCCGGTTCACAACTTCCAGACCGATTCCGGCGACACCGTCATGAAGTGTCCGACAGAAACCCCAATCACCGACCGCCGCGAGAAGGAACTGGCCGATCTCGGATTCATTCCGCTTTGCCACTGCAAGGGTACCGATTATGCCGCCTTCTTCAGCGTGCAGAGCGGACAAAAGGCCAAGCTTTATGATGACGACAAGGCGAATGCCAATGCTCGTCTGTCCACGCAGTTGCCCTACATCATGGCCGTGAGCCGTTATGCTCACTACCTGAAGTCGATGATGCGCGACAAGATCGGCAGCTTTATGTCCAAGAGCGACGCGGAGATCTTCCTGAACCGCTGGATCACGCAGTACGTCACCCCTGACGACAACGCGAGCCCTGCGGTCAAGGCCAAGTGTCCGCTGCGCGAAGCAAAAATCGAAGTGATGGACGTTCCTGGCAAGCCTGGTGCCTATCGCGCCGTGGCCTTCCTGCGCCCGCACTTCCAGCTCGACGAGTTGACGGTGTCTTTGCGACTCGTGGCCGAACTGCCAGCAGCCGCAAAATAATTCTTCGGGTTTCGTGACCCAAAAGCGAAACCCGAAACGCTTACCTAGATAGAAGGAGCAACACTCACAAAATGACAAACTGTTACTTGATGATTAAAGGCGTGGAAGGAACATCCACGGTAAAGAAGGGCGCTATTGAAATCATGAGCTTTAGCTGGGGTGCGACTAACTCTGCCGCTTCCGCGAAGGCCTCGGGCGAAAGCCGCGCTGGACGTCCGGACTTCTCTGAACTCAACATCATGAAGAGCGTCGACCCAACCTCGCACGAACTGCTGAAGCACTGCCTGGTTTGCAAGGCCTTCGATGAAGCCACACTCGGCTTTATGAAGCAGATCGGCACCACCAACCAGGAGTACTTCAAGATTGTTCTGAAGGGCGTTTACGTCTCTTCGTTGCAGGTCTCAGGCGGCGGTGAAAACCCGGTGGAATCGATCTCTATCGCCTACGAAGAGATGGAATTCGCGTACGCCCCGGAAAAAGCCGACAAGAAGAGCCTCGACGGTTTCAAGGCAATGAAGTATTCCGTCAAGGAAAACAAGCCTCTGTAGTATGGCTCATCCTGCCTCCCAACTCATTGAAGCAGGGCACGTCCGGCAAGCGCTTGAAGCGCTTGCCGGACATTTGCGTAACCACCCGACGGATGTGTCAGCCCGCACATCGATGTTTGAAGCCCTATGCATCGCTGGCGAACTGGATCGCGCCGAGAAGCACCTCAATCTTCTCGCGGGAGCCAATGAACAAGCCAAGCTTGGCGCCATTCTGTATTTCTCCGCCATCCATGCCGAACGGGAACGGCATGACATGTACAAAAAACAAAGCTTCCCGAAGACCGCTTCCAATTCGAAAATCAGTGGCAAGTTGAACGGCAAGCCATTCTCGGAGATCCGAGACGCCGACAACGACTTGGGCGCCCGGCTGGAAGTTTTCGGGGCAGGCTCATACATGTGGGTTCAGTTCGAGCACATTGCCTCAATTCGCATCGAACCGCCAACGCGCCTGCGCGATACCTTGTGGTTGCCTGCTTTCATTCGCACAGGCCCAAAGTTCAAAGGCCAGGAACTCGGCGAAGTGTTGCTGCCCGCGATTTATCCTTTTTCTTTCACTTACGCCGACGAATCCGTCTGGCTCGGTCGCCAAACCCTCTGGGTGGAGGATGAAGGTTCAAGCTACCCGCTTGGACAAAAGATTCTTCTCGTGGATGGCGAAGAAGTACCCATGCTCGAAGTTCGCACGCTTGAGTTCGACAATGTCGAAGCCACCAGCAACTCCGACGACTCTGCCTCGATCAGCTTAAACTCCTAATAAATGCCCTTTCGCGACGATATTCTCCAGCCTGTGCCGGGAGACAATCCCGGCGGCGCGGACCTGCGCTATGATCCCCTCTACGACAAAATCAAGGAGGCCCGACGCGAGGAGGAAGACCTCGATCAGGGTGACTGGAAGCGTGAGCGAAAGGTCGCCGACTGGCCTCTCACCACAAAGCTCTGCGAAGAGGCCATCGCCACTCGATCCAAGGACCTTCAACTCGCCGCCTGGCTCACAGAAGCTGCGATCAGGCAACGCGGTTTTACGGGCCTGACCGAAGGCATTGCCCTAATGCAAGGTCTGGTTGAGGGCTTCTGGGACCACCTCTATCCAGAACTGGAAGATGGCGACGCCGAATTCCGCGCGACACCTCTCGAATGGCTCAATGGCCAGTTGATTCAACTGGTCCGAAATCTCTCTCTTTGCAAAGACGGCTACAGCTTTCTGAAGTACAAGGAATCGCGCGAAGTCGGCTACGAGGATCAAGTCACCACCGACTCCGCCAAAGAGGCTCGCAAAGCCAAGCTCGAAGACGGCAAGCTTCCGCCGGAAGTTTTCGACGAGAGCTTCACGCAGACTCCCAAGACGTTCTACGTCAACCTTGATGCCACACTGAACAAGATCATTGCGGACACAAAGTCGCTCACGGCCGCCTGTGATGACAAGTTCGGCGATTACTCTCCAAGCTTCACCAAGTTCATCCAGGCCATTGAAGAAATCAAGCAGGTTAACAAGAGCCTGCTCGACCGCAAGCGCGAGATCGAACCAGACCCGATTGAAGAAGTCGCGACCGCGGAAACTGCCGAGGGCGAGGCACCCGCTGAAGGAGCCGCCGCACCCGCCGGGCCAGGTTTCAACATTTCCGCGTTCACGGGCACCGAAACCCCAACCCGTAAGCCAATCATCGAGTCGTTGGTCAACACAGCCGCCCAACTCCGCCAGCTGGACCCAACCAACCCCGGGCCCTACCTGATGCTGCGCGGTCTGCGCTTTGGCGAATTGCGCAATGCCGCCGCCAAAGGAGACCTCCGTATGCTTGAGGCCCCACCGACAGAGATCCGCCGGCAGTTGCGCGTGTATGCGCTCGATCAGAAATGGAAGGAGCTATTGGACCTAACTGAGGCCAGTATGGCGCTGCCGGCCAGCCGCGCCTGGCTCGATCTGCATCGCATGTCCGCCGAAGCCTGCATTGGCCTTGGCGACGATTACAATAACGTGGCCACCGCCATCCGCAGCGAAATCCGTACCTTGCTCCGCGACGTTCCAGAGATCCGCAACGCCATTCTTATGGATGACACCCCGGCCTGCAACCCGCAAACGCTGGCCTGGCTGGACGAGCTTGCAGACGACCCCGCCTCAGTACCCGAAGGCGAAGAAGTCGACCCCAACATCGCCATCTCTAACCCTCCCCCGAAGCCCAGTGCCCTGCCCTGGCGCAAACGTCTGGCTGATCCTTTCCGCGTCGCCGTGGAAGCACTCCGGCGAGGCGACAAGAGCAGAGCCCTTGAGATTATGCGCAACGAGATCGAATCACAACCCTCGGCGCGCGGCAAGTTCCTGCGCCAGTTGCAGGTAGCCGAACTCTGCATCCAGGCCAACGCCAAGGACATTTCACAGCCCTTTCTGCAGGATGTCAAACAGAAGCTCACTGATTTCCGTATCCCCGAGTGGGAAGATCGCTCCGTCGTAGTGCAGGCCCTCGTCGATCTCTACCTCTACCACGAGGAAACCATTGACGACTCCTCCGAGCGAACCCGGATCTTCCAACAGATTTGCCGCCTGGACCCCGTTCGCGCACTCTCGCTGCGATCCTAGAACGAGGAGATGAGCTAAGTGGCATTTCAACTTGATGTCCTGGTTACGCTCTCGGTTGTGGATCGCCTGGTCGATGGCGACCCTCGAAATCAATCTGAGGCCCCACTCACGCGAGCGGAATCCGTGCGCCGCCTGCGAGCAGCCGTGCGCCGGGACCTTGAGTGGCTGCTCAATTCACGAAGCATCGCGATCCCTCCCGACGCTTCTCTCGTCGAATTGAACAAGTCCGTCTACGTCTACGGTCTCCCTGACATTTCCTCGGTTCGTTTGTCGGAAATGGCCGAGCAACAACGTCTTCTTCGCGCCATCGAGAAAACGATTCAGGTCTTCGAACCGCGTCTTTCCGACGTCCGCGTGATCCCGATCAGAGACGAATCGATGAAAGCGATCCAGCGCCTGGACTTTCGCATCGAGGGCTTACTGATGATGGACCCCGCTCCCGAGCACATCACCTTCGACACCACGCTCGACGCAGTGAGCCAAAGCTACAAAGTCCGATCGGAACTTCCTGAGTAGCCATGCGAGACGATCTGCTTCTTTACTACGAACGCGAGCTCACCTATATCCGCCAGATGGCGGCGAACTTCGCCGAGCGCTATCCGAAGATCGCCTCTCGCCTGGTCCTGGAAGCCGATAAGTGCGAAGACCCGCACGTGGAGCGCCTGCTCGAGGGCTTTGCCTACCTTGCCGCCCGCGTGCACATGAAAGTGGACGATGAGTTTCCTGAGCTCACCGAAGCCATCCTCGGAATCGTCTATCCGCACTTCATTCAACCCATCCCTTCGATGTCGATTGTCGAGTTCGAGCTTGACCCCACCAAGGGAAAGCTCGACAAGGGCCTGCTGATCCCGAGCGGCTCCATTCTCTATTCGAAATCAGTCCAGGGCGTGCCGTGCAAATTCCGCACCTGCTACGACCTCACGTTGTATCCGGTGACTGTCTCGAACGCCGAGTTCGCAACGCCCGACCGGCTGCGGCCGGCCCTCAAGGCCCCCGATTCGCAGTATGCGATCCCGGTTCGATTCTCCGCCCCGGTCGATGTAAACCTGGCCGCAGTCGAACTCAACAAGCTCCAGATCTATCTCAACGGCGAATCCTCAATCATCCACTCGCTCTATGAGGTGCTCGCCAGCAAGGTGGTTCGAGTCCTGATCCGGAACCCGAAAGATCCCCGGCAGGCGCCGATTGAGATCCCGGTATCCTCGATCCGGCCGATGGGATTCGAAAAGGACGAAGGCGTGCTCGATTATCCGGGCCGCTCCTTCATGGCCTACCGGCTTCTGCAGGAGCTCTTCGCCTTCCCGGAGAAGTTCTTCTTCATCGAACTCTCAGGCTTGGCCGAGGTGCTGGCACAGGGCTTCACCAACGAGTTCGAGGTGATCTTCCTGGTTTCGCGTATCGATTCCGAAGATGTGCGGCTGCGGCTTGAAAACGGCATCAATGCTTCGAGCTTCCGCACCACGGCCACGCCGGTCATCAACCTCTTCCCGCAAACCTGCGAACCGATCCCGCTCGATCAGAAACGGGCTGAATACCCGATAGTTCCTGACGTGCGGCGCATGAACGCGCTCGAGATCCATTCGATTACCGAAGTCACATCGATCGATGTGGACCAGCAGACCACTCTGCAGTACGAACCGTTTTATTCGATCCGGCATGCGCAGTTGTCTCAAAAGCAGCAGACGTTTTACATCGCCTCGCGGCGACAGTCTCCCCGGGCCAACGATGACGGCACCGACATGTACCTGTCGCTCGTCGACCTTTCCTTCCGCCCCATCCATCCCAAGGTTGACGCGATCACAGTGAAAACATTCTGCACCAACCGTGATTTACCTTCGCGGCTTCCGTTTGGCAGTGAAAACGGTGATTTCGAGCTGGAGATGAGCGCACCGCTCAAGCGCATTGTGGCGCTGCGCAAGCCCACATCCACCCTGCGGCCTTCCATCGGCAAGAACATTTATTGGCGCCTGATCTCGCACCTCTCGCTCAACTACCTGAGCCTCGTCGAAGAGGGCAAACCCGCCCTGCAGCAAATCCTGAATCTGTACAACATCACCAACTCGCCCTACAGCGAGAAGATCATCGCGGGCATTTCCAACTTGAAATCCAAGCGCAAATTCGCCCGTCTGATCTCCGACGATGGCATCGCGTTTGCCCGCGGTTTCGATGTTGAAATCGAGTTTGATGAAGAGCAGTATGTCGGGGGCGGTGTCTATCTGTTCGCCGCCGTGCTTGAGCGCTTCCTTTCCAACTACGCCACGCTGAACAGCTTTACGCAGCTCACCGCGCGCACGATTCAAAGAAAGGAGCCGCTTCGCCAATGGCCTCCACGCGCTGGACAGAAGATTTTGGTGTAGCTGCTCCCGAAACCGACTATCCGCTCGAGGTCCGCCGCCACTGGATCGAAGATATCTTTGGTGACCGGCCGGGCAGCATTCATTTCTTCCAGGCCGTGCGCCTGCTTTCTCGTCTGGGACATGGCCTCGAGCCTCCAGGCAACTTCCCCAAGAATCCCAATCAGGAAGTAGTTCGATTCGGCGTGAATCCGGCTTACTGGTTTCCGCCTTCGCAGATCCACAGCATTGAGTGGCCGCAATACAACGACGAGAAGTTCAAATGGCAGCCGCCGATGATGCGTGTCAACTTCATGGGCCTCATTGGGGCCTCGGGCGTGCTTCCGTTGGTCTACTCCGATTTTGTGCTCGAGCGGCTTCGCGACCGCGACCGCACGATGCTCGAGTTCTTCGACCTGTTTCATCACCGCATCGTCTCGTTGTTCTACCAGGCCTGGGAGAAGCACCGCTTCTGGGTCAGCTATGAGCGCGACCGGCAGGATCGGCTCTCGAACTATCTCAAAGACTTCATCGGCATTGGCACACCTAGCCTATCGAACCGGCAAGCTGTCAGCGACACCTCGCTCATCTTCTATACAGGCCTGCTTGGCTTACAACCCCGCTCGGCTCTCGCCCTCGAGCAGTTCCTAAGCGACTACTTCGATGTTCCGATTCAAGTTGAAGAGTTTGGCGGGTCCTGGCATCCGCTCTCCGAACAGGACATCTGCACCTTCGCTGACCCACCTACCGAGGCCGAACAACTTGGCTTTGGTGTTGTAGTGGGTGACGCAGTCTGGGATCGCGCGTCCCGCGCCAAGATCTGCGTTGGCCCTTTAACACTGGAGCAATATGTCGACTTTCTCCCAGGCGGCAATGCCTACAAGCCGCTGGAAGCCGTAACCAGATTTTTCACCAACGGCGAGTTGATCTTTGAAGTGCAATTGATCCTCGACCGTAACTCTGTCCCACGTTGTCAACTTGGGATAGACTCGGATTCACCTCCCAAGCTTGGCTGGCTCACCTGGATGAACACAGCCTTGCCCAGGACGTCGGATCCCGGAGACACCGTTTTTCAGTTGAACTAGCCAACCTGGCTGAAACCACCGGAGGACTTGATGAGCGTCAATCTAAAATCCCTGATCGGAAAATTGAACGACACCACCCGCAATACCATGCAGGCGGCGGCGGGCTTCTGCCTGCAGCGCACGCACTACGACGTCGAAATCGAACACTTCCTTATGAAACTCATGGAGTATTCCGGTGGAGACTTTTCCGCCATCTTGAAGGCGTTCGATGTCGACAAATCGAAGCTCTCGGCGCAGCTCACCGCTTCGCTCGACAAGCTCAAGAGCGGCAACGCACGCAACCCAGTGCTGGCCCCGACGCTCGTCAAGATGCTCAGCGAAGCGTGGTCAACCGCCTCGCTCGACTTCGGCTCGGGCAACGTCCGCACCGGCTATTGCATTGTGGCGTTGACGCAAAACGAAGAGCTCGTGCGGCTCATGGGCGACGTCTCCAAAGAGTTCAAGAAGATCGACCCGAAGAGCCTCAAGGATAACTTCGCCGCCATTTGTGGTTCCTCATACGAAGAGTCTGAAATGAAGGACCTCGGCGAAGGCGAGGCTTCTGCCGGAGCCTCGGCCCCCGGCCCAGATGGCGCTCCGCGCGTGAACCCGGCATCGAAGTCTCCCAACCTCGACGCCTACACGATCAACCTCACTGAGAACGCCAAGAACGGCAAGATCGATAACGTTCTTGCTCGCGACTTCGAGATCCGCCAGGTGGTGGACATCCTCACACGCCGCCGGCAGAACAACCCGATCCTGGTTGGCGAAGCGGGCGTTGGCAAAACGGCTGTTGTGGAAGGGCTTGCCTTGCGCATCGTCGCCGGCGATGTTCCGCCGCCTCTCAAGAACGTCACGCTCCGCACACTCGACCTCGCCTTGCTCCAGGCCGGGGCCAGTGTTAAAGGCGAGTTTGAAAATCGCTTGAAGGGCCTGATCGACGAAGTCAAAAAGTCGCCGACGCCGATCATCCTGTTCATTGACGAAGCCCACACCATGATTGGCGCTGGTGGCCAGGCGGGCCAGAACGACGCAGCAAACCTGCTCAAGCCCGCGCTCGCCCGCGGCGAACTGCGCACGATTGCCGCAACCACTTGGGCCGAATATAAGAAGTACTTCGAGAAAGACCCCGCACTCACCCGTCGCTTCCAGACCGTCAAGGTAGAAGAGCCGACCGAGTACAATTGCCAGCTCATGCTGCGCGGTATTCTGCCTATGCTCGAGAAGCACCACAACGTGCTCATCCTCGACGAAGGCCTGGCGGCGGCTGTAAAACTCTCGCACCGTTACCTGCCAGATCGCCAGCTGCCCGACAAAGCTGTCAGTGTTCTCGACACCGCTTGCGCTCGCCTGGCTCTCGGCCAGTCTTCCATCCCGCCAGCAGTGGAAGCCGTGCAGCGCGAGATTGACGACTATGAAGTTCAGACACGCGTACTGAATCGCGAAATCGAAATCGGCGCCGACCATGCCGAACGCATCGCCGAGATCGCCACCAAGAAGGCTGCCGCAGAAGAAAAGCTCGGCGTGCTGAAGGCCCGTTGGGATAACGAGGGTGGCCTGGTGAAAGAGATCCGCGAAATGCGCGATCAAATCATGGCCAACGCCGAAGGCATCAACAAGGACGAACTGCGCGACAAGATCAATGCCAAGACCAAGGAGCTCGAAGAGCTTCAAGGGGAAGCGCCGTTGATGCGGGTTTCTGTCGATGCCCAGGTTGTCGGTGAAGTCATCTCTGCCTGGACCGGCATCCCCATCGGCAAGATGCTCAAGGATGAGATCCAGACCGTGCTTGATCTCGAGAAGCACCTCTGCGCTCGCGTCATCGGTCAGGATCACGCCATGCACTCGATCGCCGAGCGCATCCGCACTTCCAAGGCCGGCATGGACGATCCGGTCAAGCCCGTTGGCGTCTTCATGCTGGTAGGCCCCTCGGGTGTCGGTAAGACCGAAACCGCGCTGGCCCTCGCCGACATGCTCTTTGGTGGTGAGGACAATATGATCACCATCAACATGAGCGAGTTCCAGGAAGCGCATACGGTTTCCACCCTGAAGGGTTCGCCTCCCGGATACGTGGGCTACGGCGAAGGTGGTGTTCTCACCGAGGCGGTTCGCCGCCGTCCTTACTCAGTCGTACTCCTCGACGAAGTCGAAAAGGCGCACCCCGACGTGCTTGAGCTGTTCTTCCAGGTCTTCGATAAGGGCCGCATGGAAGACGGCGAAGGCCGCGAAATCATCTTCCGCAACTCGATCATCATCCTCACCTCCAACGCGGCGACAGACACGCTGATGAAGCTGGTCGCCGACCCGGAAACGATGCCCTCGCCCGAAGGCATCATCGGTGCGATGAAGCCCGAGCTCGACAAGATCTTCAAGCCCGCCTTCCTGGGCCGCATGGTCTTGATCCCCTACTACCCAGTGCGCGACGAAGTGTTGAAGACCATCGTCAAGCTGAAACTCGGCAAGATCCAGAAGCGCCTCAAGGCGACTCACAAGATCGAGCTGATCGCAGGTGGCGACGTCATCGACGCCGTGGCAGCCCGCTGCACCGAAGTCGAATCGGGCGCTCGCAACGTCGACAACATCCTCACCAACACGGTGCTGCCCGACATCAGCCGCCGGTTGCTGGCGATGATGGCCGAAGGCACTCGACCCGATTCCATCACCATCTCGGTCGCTGCCGACGGCAACTTCCAATACGTCTAAACACCTAATAAAAAAGGGCCCCCGGCATTACGCCGGGGGCCCCTTTTCTTTTCTGCTTACGGTTTTACTCCCGCCTTCTCAAAGTCGCCCGCCTTGAAGATGCTGATCTTCGAAGCATCCATGTACTTCTTGAACACTTCGTTCACCTTCTCGACCGTCAGCGAATCCACTTTGCTTTCGACATCGCGTTGATATGCCATTGTGCGATCAAAGGCGGCATTGTTGGTCAGCGTGCCTGTGAGCATGCCGTCTTCGGTTCGCATCACCTGCCGCTGCTGCAACCAGCCTTTCTTCGCGGCATCGACTTCCTCCTTGGTAAAGCCTTCTTTCAAAGCCTTTTCAAACTCTTCGAAGAACGCCTTCTCCACTTTTGTGATGTTGGCTGGGTTCAGAATCGCGTTGCCGAAGTAACCGCCGTTGTCGGTCTTCGGTGAAACGTTGAAACTGGAACCGACACCGTAGCTCAAGCCTTCCTTGCCACGAATGCGTGAGGCCAAACGGGAGTTCAAAAAGCCACCGCCAAGCATGTAGTTTCCAAGCACTAGAGCAGGATAGTCCGGGCTCTCATCGGTGATTTGAATCGGCGCTGTCGCAAAGAAGACAGCATTCGCCTTGTCCGGAGTTTGGAAAGACTGATTCACTGCTGGCACGTCGCGATAGGGCGACTGCACGCGTTTGTAAGCTGTTGCGGACTTCCAGGAACCAAACGACTGTTCCACCGCCGCGGCAACCGCTGCTTCGTCGAAATCCCCGACAACAGACATCTTCGCTGCGCTTGCGCCGTAGAACTGTTTATGGAACGCCTTGAGGTCCTCCAACTTCACAGCCTTCAAGTTTTCAATACGCTCAGCCGGAGTGGCTGCATAGCGAAGGTCGCCTTTGGGATAGGGGTTGCCATGCCGTGACAGCGCAACCAGAGCCACCGACTGCGGCTCCTTCATCTGGCTCTCCACGCCGCTGATCGACTGCTTCACCACCTCTTCGAATTCGCTCTGCGGGAAGGACGGCTCCTTCAGCATTTCCGCGGCGATGAGAATGGCGGCGGGAAGATTCGCGCGTGTCGCTTCAATCGACGCCGACGCCTGCGTTGCGCCGCCAAAAACGCGCACGTTCGCCTTCAACCGATCGAGCTCATCCTTCAACTCCTTCTTCGAACGCTTGGTCGTGCCGCGATCCAACATGGCGCCAGTCAAGCCGCCAATATCGCTCTTGCCAAAAAGGGACTTCTCATCCCCGATCCGCAGCACCAATTGCGCATTCACTTTTTCGCCGCGCGTTTTCTTGGAGAGCATCATCAACTCCAAACCACTCGACAGGGTCTTGCGCACCGTGCGCCGATCGATGTTTGCGGCCGAAGAATCAAATGCTTCGCCCGTCGCCACGCCAGCACCACCTTTGTAGTCTTTGACAAGCGAAGACACCAGCGGAGCCTTGGGAACCTCGGCGCGATCCGGCTTATCTTCGGGGACGAATTGGCCAATCGTACGATTGGATGCCTTGAGATACTTCACCGCCGCAGCCTGCACCTGCTCAGGTGTCGCATTGAGAGTGGCATCGCGAA
This sequence comes from Acidobacteriota bacterium, assembly GCA_016870995.1. Lineage (GTDB taxonomy): Bacteria > Acidobacteriota > Terriglobia > Bryobacterales > Bryobacteraceae > Bryobacter. Next base: position 41,930 of record VFZU01000011.1, on the reverse strand, counting down.
CCACAAAGAACAACCGCCAATCACCCATGCCAATGTAATCGCTAATCGTTAATCCGACGCGCTCGGCGTTATTGAACTGGTTCTCGTAATTCTTTCTCAGGGCCTGCTTGGCAATTTCCACCTCGGCCTTGGTGACTGGTTCCTTGGCAAAGCCTTCCACCGTATCGAGAAGGATCTTGCGAGCCTCCTCAACGTTATCGGTCTTCGATAGCACTAAGCCGTGCAACACCGCGCCAGGCTCGGTCAACTCAAAGGTTTGTGTGAAATTCTGCGTCGCTTTCTTGGTTTCGACCAGACGCTTGTACAGGCGGCCGCTCGCGTCGTCGCTCAGCACCACATCCAACACATTCAACGCCCCCAGATCGGGATGAGAAGCGGCGGGAATGTGATAGCCAGCCATCAACACCTGCACTCCACCCACGCGACGGATTGTCGCCGTCCGCTCGCCATCCTGCACCGGTTCTTCCGTATAGGTTGCCTGAAGGACACGCTGCGGCTTGGGGATCGGGCTGAACAACTCTGAAACCAATCCCAGTGTCTTTGCTTCATCGAACTTGCCTGTAATCGTCAACACCGCGTTATCGGGCTGATAATACTTGCGATAGAAATCCTGCAGCCGTTCGATGTTGACCCCCTCGATATCACTGCGGGCCCCAATTGTCGTCTTGCCGTAGTTGTGCCATTCGAACATCGTGGCAAGCGTGCGCTGAAATGTGATGCGGAATGGATTGTTCTCGCCGCTCTCAAACTCATTGCGCACCACGGTCATTTCGCTGTCCAGGTCCTTACGCGCCACGTAAGAATTCACCATGCGATCCGCTTCGAGGTCAAGTGCCCAGCGAAGGTTTTCGTCGGTCGCGCTGCAGGTTTCAAAGTAATTCGTACGATCCCAACTCGTGGTGCCATTGGGGAAGCAGCCATGGTCTGTGAGTTCTTTCGGGATATTACCGTGCTTCGGTGTTCCCTTAAAAACCATATGTTCAAGCAAATGGGCCATGCCCGTTTCGCCATAGTTCTCATGTCGCGAACCGACAATGTAGGTCATGTTCACGGTGAACTTGTTCTTGGAAGGGTCAGGAATCAGCAACACCCGAAGGCCGTTCTTGGTAAGACGGTATTCGGTGATGCCTTCAATCGTGGCGAGTTTCTCAAAGCCGGGCACAGTTTGTGCCAGGCCCATCGAACACACTACGGCCAATGAGGCCAGATGGTGAAAACGGATCATACCTCAATGGTACGCCTTAGAAGTAGATTTTTGCCCCTACCTCGGCCCGGCGGGCATTGTCCACAACTCCCCCTGCGCTGCCAAAGTTCGCCTGCCCGACGGTGACCACACTTGGTCCGCCGAACGAAACCTGGTTCAACACATTGAACGCCCGCAACTGTAGCGACATGCGAATTTTCTCGGTAATGAACACCGACTTCTGTAGATTCACATCGGTCGACCGCAGCCATCCCTCGCGAATGTTCGGCAGGAATCGCGGCCCGTTTGGAATCTGAAACTCCGGCGTGGTGCGGAATGCTGCAGGGTCAAACCAGGGCTTCGTACATCCACAGGCATTCGACCAATCCCGGCTGTTCGCAATCGACTGCGACAGCGGAAACTCTGGATTGATCCCGGGCACCACCGAAGCGCGCGAAGGATTCGCTCCCGCCAGCCGCGACAAGTCTGGCCCGCCCACATTCACAGGCAGCCCCGATTGCATCGTGGTGTTCGAGAAGAACTGCCAGTTGCCAATGAACCGATTCGCCAGCTTGTTCTTGTTGAAATACTTCTTGCCGCGTCCAAACGGCAATTGCGTCGAAAACGTCATAACCAACCGTTGCGGCACATCGAACGATCCCACGCTACGCTCCAGGCGGATGTTGTAAGTGTCGCGGATGCCGGCCGGGTCGAGGAATGCAATCCCATTCCCTCCCCCGCCCGTCTCCAGCACTTTCGAGATCGTATAGTGCGCCCCCAACGAAAACCCGCGCGAAAACTTTCGCTCGTAGCGGAACGTCACAGCATGGTAGATGCTATCCGCCACCGGAGGCCTGAAGTAGATCAAACTGCCCCCAAACGCATTCGCCGTCGTGGGGGAAGCAAACTGCGGGAATGGCTTGAGCAATTGCATCCGCGGAACTCTCTGCAGAGACAACAGTCCTGGCAGCCCTCTGCCGAAGAATGGATTCGGCACCTGCTCGGTCAAGAATGCTCCTCCATTGGCGAGATTCTTCGGGTCGATCTGATTCAGTTCGAGGCTGTTCGTTGGCAGCCGCACACCGCGGCTGCCGAAGTAGGTCACATCCACCGAACTCGTCCGTCCCACCTGCTGCGCCACAGCAAAATTCCACTGCTGCACATAGCTGTTCGGCTGATCCCTCAAAACGATATTGGCGTTATTGCCTAGCCGGAACGATCCGTTGTCCACACGATTGCTTGAGTTCGGCCGGACGATTCCCCCGGGAAACGGATTGCTCAATGTCGTCTTCGGCGAATAGTCCGGGTTGAACACGTCAGCAATGACGTTGAAGTTAAACGGGGTCGTAACAATCGCCGTCTCAAGACCGATCGGCAAGTAGAAGATCCCATACCCGCCACGCACAGCAGTCTTGTTCGTCAACCTGTAGGCAAAGCCCGATCTGGGGCCGAAGTTCCGCCAATTCGTCTTGCGAATCGTTCGGGGACTCTGGCCCCCGGTGAACATCAGTGCCCCTTTGAACCCAGTGCCACTATCTGCTTCCGGATCGAAGTAAGTCAACCGGTTGTGCGCCTCGCCTGTACCTGTCTCGGTTTCCCATCGAATACCCAGGTTCAAGGTCAGCTTCGAAGTCACCTTGAAGTCGTCCTGAAAGTAGCTGCCCATGTAATGCTGATAGGCGCTCAAGGGCTCGACCTTCTCGTACGTGAAAGCACCAAAGCCCAACAGGAAGCTGGCGAGCCCCAACCCTTGCTCAGGCCTTGCCGTTCCGATCTGATCGCTCGACGTATAGAACTGATTGAAGTTGTAAGCCCCTGTCGGGTTCGCCACCTGGAAAGGATAAAAGCGATACAGCCGGTATTCGCCTCCCATCTTCAGAGTGTGCTTTCCCTTCACCCAAACCAGATTGTTCTGAATCCCCTGCGTATCGCGCGGCTGGTTGTTGAAGGCAGTTCCCCCAAGATCAGGAATCCCGCTACCCACCGAAACATTGGGATAGATCAGCACATTCGCTGAATCCCGTATGTAGTTCGGAAGCCCGAGCGTTGTAGGGTCAAAGCCCAAAGTGTTCGAAACCAGGTTGGCTCGATAGCGGACATACATGTAGCGGAACACGTTGATCAGATACGGCGTGATCTGGTAAGTATCGTCAAAGCCGGCGTTATAAAAACTGTCCTTCGTGTTGTTCGAATTGGTGAAACGCACCTTCACGCTTGGTTGTTCATCGAGCGATTTCTGTTGCGAGAATCGACCAAACAAGCGATGGCGATCATTGAAGATGTGATCGACGCGCGTCGTAAAGAGATCCCGTGAATACGCGCGATTGCCCGCAAACAGATAGTTCTGTCGGCCCGTGATGGAAGACCCGGCCCGGTTGGCATCCGGATACTCCGCCAGCATTCGCAACGATACCGGATTAAATCGCCCTCGCGGGATCACGTTGCCAGGGAATGGATCGCGAGATCTGACATTGCCCACAATGCGACTCGTATTGGGGTCATAGATTTCAATCAGGCGAGCCCCGGTCGGGCCAAGAAACCGGGTCTCGGAGAAATCGCCATTACGTTCCAGTTCAGTGGGCACGCTGGTGATGGAACGCACGGGATCTTTCTCACGACGCCCTTCAAACGCCGTAAAGAAAAAGGTCTTGTTCTTGAAAATGGGCCCGCCGACGGTGCCGCCATATTGATGCCGTCGCAACACAGGCCGCACTGTACCGAACCGGTTGTTCACAAAGCTGTTGGCGTTCAGAAAATCGTTCTGATGATAGTAGTAAGCCGTGCCGTGATATTTGTTGCCGCCCGACTTGGTGACAATGTTGACAGCCCCACCGCCCGTCCGGCCAAACTCCGCTGAAAAGCTGTTCGTCTCCACCCGAAATTCCTGCACGGAATCCGGCGGCGGGCTAAAGGCTACGCCATTAAAGTCACCAATCGTATTGACCGCGCCATCGAGCAACACTTCATTGGTCGAGGTTCTGCCACCACCCACCGAAAAATTGGAATTAAATACTCCGCGCCCCCCTCGCGCATCGCCCACCTGCCCCTTGGCCACAACTCCCGGCGCCAGCCTTACCACGGCCATGACGTCCCGCTGCACCAGGGGCAATTCATCGATCGTCTGCGAGTTGATCGTCGTACCCACGCTGCCAGCCTCGGTCTGCAACACCGGGGCTTCCTCAGTCACCTGGATTTCAGTGGCAACATTCAACAGTTCGAGCCGAAAGTCGAGCGCCGCCTGCTGGTTGATCTCAAGCGAAACCTGCTTCTGGACCCGCTTTTGAAATCCAGCTGCGGTCACAGACACTTCGTACAGTCCGGGAGGAAGCACCGGGATCGCATACACACCCGTCGCATCCGTGCCCGCAGACTTGGTCGCGTTGGTATCCACCTGCGTCGCCACGACAGTCGCCCCGACAACCGGTGCGCCGCTTGGGTCAAGCACTGTCCCGCTGAGCCTCGCAGTAAAGGTCTGAGCCCCTATGAGACCGTTGGCACAGATCCACAGAAAGACAGCAATTCGGTTCATTTTCAATAGGGTAGCGCCATTTAGACCCATTTCCACACGGAATGACGCTATAGCTATAGACTGAAGATTCGCCGATATGCCGCTTCTCCAACAAGAACGCCCTTACGAAGTGCTGGTACCCCATCTGGGCAAAGACAAATTCGTCTTCATGAATATTGAAGGCAGCGAGTATGTCTCCAACACCTACAGCTTCAACATCACGATGGCCACCGAGGACAAGTCCATTGACGACGAAGACTTACTACGCAAACCCGTCGTCGTTACGTTGCGCCGCGAGGACTATCCACCCCGTATTCTGCATGGCCTCGTTTCAAAATCCAAGCTCATTGGTGTCGAGAACCAGCAGGAGCCTGTTTATTACTGGGCCATCACCATCGTGCCCTCACTTTGGTTTCTCAATCTCGAAACCGACTGCCGCCATTTCATCAACATGGACGCGGTCGAGATTGTCAAAAAAGTCCTTACGGAACACAACATCAAGGATTTTACGTTCAAAACCCAGGGCTCTTTCCCAAAGCGTGAGTTCACTGTTCAATATCGAGAAACCAGCTTCAATTTCATTTCGAGAATTCTAGAAGAAGAAGGCATCTTCTATTGGTACGAGCACACCACCGGCAAGCACCAACTGATTTTGTCCAACGTCAATAGCGCGACGCAGAACTGCCCGCACGTTTACAAGTTCCCTTACGGCAAGGGCACGCTCGCAGGCGCGGCGGGCGGCGTGGTCGATCAGCTCGAGCAGGAGATCTCGGTACACACCGGCAAGGTCACCTTCCAGGATTTTGATTTCGAAAAGAGCAGCGTCAGCCTTGAAGCCACCACCAAGGGCAAGCAACTTGCTGAGAATTATGACTACCCCGGCAACTACAAAAACAAAGCCGACGGCGAACGCTACGCGAAGATGCGCCTTGAGGAACAAGAAGCCCGCCTGCGCATCATCCACTCTCACACTGTGGCGACCACACTGATCCCCGGCTACCGGATGGAAGTCGAAAACCACTTCGACAGCAAAACCAACGACTCCTACATCATTCTCAGTTCCAGCTTCTCCTGCCGCCAGAACGCGCAAGGCGGCGAGGCGGGCGACGAAGGGACAACGGCTTCCTTTCATTTCTCGTCGATCCCGTTCAAGGTCCCCTTCCGGCCCACGCGTAAACATCCGAAACCAGTCATTCACGGAGTGCAAACCGCAATCGTCTGCGGCCCTGCCGGGAATGAAATTCACTGCGACAAGTATGGCCGCGTCAAAGTCCACTTCCATTGGGACCGCCTCACCAAACCAGGCGACGACTCTTCCTTCTGGATTCGTGCTTCCAGCGCTTGGGCTGGTTCGCAATGGGGCCAGATCTCCATCCCTCGCATTGGCCAGGAAGTAATTGTCAGCTTCATCGAAGGCGACCCCGATCGCCCCATCATCACGGGTCGCGTTTACAACGACCAGCAAATGCCGCCCTACGCCTTGCCTGCCAACAAGACTCAATCCGGCATCAAGAGCAGATCGTCGACAGGCGGCTCCTCCGACGACTTCAACGAGTTCCGCTTCGAAGACAAAAAGGGCAGCGAGCAGATTTATCTGCATGCCCAAAAAGACTACGACGAACTGATCGAAAACAAGCACACGATTACGGTTCAGAAGTCCGACCAAATCATCAAGCTCGAGCAGGGCAATCGCAAGATCACCCTCGACCAAGGCAGCACGACGCACACGATGTCGATGGGCAACCACAACCTCGAATGCAGTGCGGGCAAAATCGGCGAAAAGGCCGCGCAGGAAATCAAGATGGAGTGTGGCGGCTCCAGCATCACGCTCACCCCTGCCAGCATTGAGCTGAAGATCGGCGGGTCCACAATCAGCATGAACCCCGGCACGATTACGATTAAGGCCCCGATGATCTTGCAGAACTAGCATGCCCGCCAGAACCGCCAAAGAGCTTGCAATTCAGGCTGCACTCAAACAGCCAGCCAAAGAATTACTTCCGCTCGCGCAAAACGCCCGCCACTATGCCGAATTGCTCATCGAGCGCAAGCTCTGGATGGACTCCATCGCCTTCCTCTCCCACGCCATTACACCCAGGGAATCGATCTGGTGGGGCTGGTTCTGCACTCGCAAAGCAGCATTGCCCAAATCCGATCCTGCCGAGCTCAAAGCGTTGAGTCTGGCTGAGGCCTGGATTGCACAACCCAATGAAGAAAATCGTCTCGCCGCTAAGGAAGCCATGCCCAAGACGCCTCCCGGCGCAGCGCAAAGCGTTCTCGAGGCGATCTACTATACCGGCGAAATCGAAAACGAAGTCAGCGGCGAGAAATCCCCACCGGTTCCCTACATCTCGAGCAAGTTCATCAACGCTGCCGTCTTGTGCGCCGTCTATGAGCTCAATGCCAACCAACCCGAAGAGATCGCTGCCGAGTTTCTTAAACAAGGTATGGACGTCGCCAATCGCATCCAGCTCTGGGCCCACTACACCTAGGGCGGCGTCACCTTCATGGTTCCTACACGTCCGCTGGGAACATCACGCACTCCCACCAACAACGAAGTGGCTCCCGCCACGCGAGGCAACATCAGCTGATAATTCAAGCCCGCCTCCATCGCTGCACGCCGATCCTCGTTTGAGAGCTTGAGCGGCAACTTCTGCTCCGCACCACCCTTGCTGGCCCCTTTCACATCCTGATACAACAACACAATCTCAAGCTCTCCCAGCCAGGCCTCGCCCTGTTGCCGCAAGGTGACCGCCGCTACGTCAAACCGCATCGAAACCTTCACTCCCTGCTCCGCCGCCTCGCACTGCACCGCCATCGGCACAGCGCTAAGTTCCAGCGGTGCAACCATCAGATCCCACATAGCCTCGCGTTCACGTTGATCCCGCACAGGTTGGCTTGAATCGGCGAAATATCCTTCGCGGTGCTTGGCGCGCAGCCCTGCTTTCTCAACGCTCACCTCGAGCCGGCGGAACTTCCCGTCGTCGGAGTAGCCTTCCGGATAGTAGCCAAGCAAGTAAGTCCCCTCTCCATCTTGCATCGCCTCGCGGATGGATTGAGCTGCGTCGTTGCTCGAATAGAATGCCTTGCCCCCAGTCCGCTTGGCCAGGTCCTTCATCACATCGTGATGCGCCACGGTTTCGTCACGGTCTCCATAGACCAATGGGTCCGGACTCGTAAAGGACGCTCGCGGCCCACGCCTTGCGCCACGGCTTCGCGACAATCCAACCACTTGGCCCATCAGATAGTCTGCAGACGTGACCTTTGCCCGATACATCGGGTCCACCATCACGCCTCGCGCATCAATCGGGTAAACGGCAACCCCTGCATTCGCAATTGCACGCGCCGCCTTATCAGCCAGATGCGCAAACGTCGTCGGGGATCCTGTACCGGTCCGCACATCTGTGCTCACGACACTCGGAAATGCTGCCGACACCCAGAGGAGATTTTTCCTGCCAGGCACAGGCGCAAGGTAGTTCGCAATCGACTCGAGCCCAGCCAACGTCCTCATCACCCGATACTGCAATTTCTCTACACCGATCGACTGGTCGGTAACGATCCGCTCCATCGCCTGTTCCTGCGCGTTTGGATCCGTAAGGATCTCCTGCATCTTCGCATCGTTGAGAAACGCGGAAAAACTGCTTTCCGTTCCTGGGTTCGCCAGCGGGTCTCCCTTGAACTTCGCCATCTGCTCCAGCAGCGATTGGGCACTTCCCGTGAAATCATGCAGGATTTTCAACCGCGCCCCGAGCACATACAAACCCACTCGATCCTGCGGCCGCAACTGCTCAAGAAACTGTAGGATCTATTTACACGCGACTCGCTGATCATCAATCGGAGTGTTCAATGCGTCGAACAGAATCACCGTTACGACTGGAGCCGGTGCTGCGGCTTCTCTTGAGAAGTTCGTAGCAATTCCCGCGGGCAAGTCTTCAGCCAAGTGCATCCGCGCAACGATCGCGCGCCCATCTTCGCGAACACCCAGTTCGGAAGGACGCTTAAAGATCCGCACCTTTTGTCTCTTCCCGTTATCGAGCACCACAAAGTCGGCAGGGCTCAAATCCCCAACGGGTTTGCGATCCTTGTTGCGAACCACCACATCCACCGTGACCAAACGCATGGTGGATCGCAACACAACATCCGCGTCCTGGCTGGACGCTGCAACAACCAGCAACAATGCCAGCCATCACTTCTGCATCGAGTTACACCTCGCAAATCTTCAACATTGCATCCAGAGTCTTCACCGGGTCTGGATTTCCAGGTCGCGGGCTGTATTCGTGGCAGAGCCAGCCCTGGAACCCAAGATCGGCGATCTTCTTCACGATCGGCATGTAGTTCATTTCTTGGGTTTGCAGATCAAACTCATGCCGCCCCGGATTGCCGGCGGTATGGAAGTGGCCGATGTACTGGAAGTTCTGTTCGATCGTCCGAATGATGTCGCCTTCCATGATTTGCATATGGTAGATGTCATACAGCAGCTTGAACCTGGGTGACCCGATTCGCTTACACAACTCCACTCCATACGACGTATGGTCGCAAGCGTAATCCGGATGGTTCACCTTGCTATTCAGCAGCTCCATGCACAACGTCACTCCGGCGTCTTCAGCACGCTTGATGATGCGCCGAACGAACTTTTCATTGTTATCGAGACACTTCTCGATGCTCTGCCCCCACTTGTTACCGCTCAGCAGAATCGCATTCGGAGCCTTTGCTTCCTGCGCCGACTTCAATACTTCGATCGCCATTTTTTCAAGCTCATCATGCCGGGAGAGGTCCGTTGAGTTATACATGAGCGAACCGATACCGGGCACCATGGTCGGCACAAGTCCGTACTTTTTCAGAATGGGAAAGTCCTTAGGCGCCACGAGGTCATGACCGGTAGCCCCCAGTTCCGCTGCGATCTTGCAACGCTGTTCGAGGTCGAAGCCCCGGCCCAGCACGCCGCCGCAAACACCCTGTTTGATCCGCCCCGGCCGCGGCTTGGCGGCTGTTTGGGCACTCGTCATCATTGGCGCGGCCATTGCCGCGGAGGTCATCAGTAAGTCGCGTCGAGTCATGGTTTGCCCTTATACTATCAAGTCATGGGCTTCGCTCTCTGGCACCAGTCTCCACTTCTCTATTGCGCCGGGACCCATGAATACCGCCCCATGGGCACGGCCATCATCGGCGACCAGGGTCTATTTGAACCGCGAGACTTCTCTCAGCTGCGCAGCAGCCCCGCAAGAGGCCGCGATGGCTTCGTCGGCTACTTCGCCAGCCTCAATGAAGTGAATCAATTTCTCCGCCAGAAATCCCGCCCCAAGCCGAATCGCCGCAATTCTCATCGAATCTTGGCAACCTTTGGCTGATTGACACTGGCCTCAGTCTCCGCTATATTCCGAAGATGTTGTAGATTCAACGGTTTGTCGGGAATCTGTTACAAAGTGATTACATCGCGGCCAGGGTCTTATGGGAGACCCCAGCCTCGGCTCTCCTCGTTTGTTGGCCACTTCCCCTTCAGCCCGTAAACATGATTCATGAATCCGCAGTTTTGCAATGGAGACTCGGCAATGGCGAGCTTGCCCGATGAGAGGATGCCAAAGGCGCCCCTCGAACCACAACAAAATCCTTCGGAGCTATCCGGAGATCATGAGCACGGAATGCCCGGTGCCCCTCTACCCGGCTCGGCTGAAGAAGCCGCCGAGGCAGCCAGCGCCGAAGAGAACTACGAGCAAATGCTCGCCGACTACGGGCAGATGGATACCACCAGCGATGGGGAGATCCTGATTGGCCATGTAATTTCGGTGAGTGAGCATGCGGTCATCGTCGACATCGGTCAAAAGACCGAAGGCTTTGTCCCCCGCGATCAGTTCCTTCACGACATCCAACCCAACGAGCAGATCGAGGTCGTAATTGACCGTTTGGGTACAAGCCCTGAGGGGTTCCTCTATCTCTCGCACGAGAAAGTCCCCCGCCTGCGCCATTGGGATGTCCTCGAGCAAGCAATGAACGAGGGCTTCCTGATCAGTGGCTACGTTCTGGCGAAGGTAAAGGGAGGCTTAAGCGTCGACGTGGGTGTCCGCGCCTTCATGCCCTCCAGCCAGATCGACATGCGGCCGACGCATAACCTTGATGCCTTCGTTGGCCAGGATATTCCGGTTCGGATTCTTAAGCTCAACCGCCGCAAAGGCAATGTCGTCGTCTCCCGCCGCGCCGCCATTGAAGAAGAAGTCACAGCCAAGCGCACCGCCGCCATCGAGAACATCTTTGAAGGTGCAGTGCTTGAAGGTACCGTCAAGAACCTTACCGATTACGGCGCATTTGTCGACCTCGGCGGCATCGACGGCTTGCTCCACATCAGCGACATGAGCTACGGCCGTGTCAATCATCCCTCCGACGTGGTCGCCAGTGGCCAGCACGTCACCGTTCGCGTTCTCCGCTTCGACAAAGACAAGGGCCGCATTTCCCTCGGCATCAAGCAGCTTTTCGCCGACCCGTGGGAGACCGCAGTCGAGCGCTACGTCATTGGCTCGCATGTCAGTGGTCGCGTCGTCAGTGTTACCGATTACGGTGCGTTCATTGAAATCGAAGCCGGCGTCGAAGGCCTCATCCATATCTCGGAGATGACCTGGAGCCGCCGCATGAAGCACCCGGGCAAGGTCGTCAAGCCTGGTGACACGATCGAAGCCATCGTGCTCGATATCCGCCCCCAGGACAAGCGCGTCTCACTCGGCCTCAAGCAACTCGAAGCCGACCCCTGGACCACACTCGGCGAGCGCTACGCCATCGGCAGTGTTGTCGAGGGTCGTGTCCGCAAGCTGACCGACTTCGGCGCATTCATTGAAATTGAAGAAGGCATCGACGGTCTCGTTCATGTCAGCGACATGTCCTGGACCAAACACATCAAGCACCCTTCAGAACTCCTGAAGAAGGGTCAGATGGTGCAAGCCGCGATCCTTCAAATCGACAGCGGCCATCGCCGCCTCAGCCTCGGCATCAAGCAACTGGAGCCCGATGCCTGGGAGTCGTTTTTCAATACTCACATGGTGAACGAGCTCGTCACCGGCAAGGTAGTTCGCGTCGCCAACTTTGGCGTCTTCGTCGAACTCGCCCCGGGCGTCGAAGGCCTTTGCCACAACTCAGAAATTCCCGGCAACGAAGGCCGCGGCCGTGGTGGCGCTGAAACCCCAACCACTGCCCTGCCCGTTGGCGGCAACCACGAATTCAAGATCATCCGCATGAACGAGACGGAGAAGAAAATCGGTTTAAGCCTCAAGGCTGTCGGCGAAGAAAAAGACCGCACACGCCTGAAGGGCTATCAGCAACAGGCCGAAGCCGCCAGCCACGGCTTCGAGTCAAGTGCCGAAGCTTACGACGATCCATCGGAACAAAACTCCCGGGAGGAAGCCTAACCGCCTATGACCAAGGCCGAATTAATTGAAGAAGTATCGAGAGTCGTCGAGATGACCCGCAAAGATTCAGAGATCATCGTCGAGGCGATCTTCGATAGCGTGGTGCGAAGCCTGAAGACCGGCGAGAAGATCGAAATCCGCGGCTTTGGCAGCTTCCGCACGCGCCAGCGTCAATCCCGCATTGGCCGCAACCCGAAGACTGGGGCTCGCGTGGAAGTTCCCTCCAAGCGGATTCCCTACTTCAAGCCCAGCAAGGAACTCAAAGACCTTGTCAACGCCGGTGAGGATGCCCCACCGCCACCACCTCCAGCCCTTTAATGGACCATCTCTGGAGCCCCTGGCGCTACCGCTACGTCACCAAAGACGAAGGTCCGCGCCCAGATTGCGTCTTTTGCGACAAGGCGCAATCACCGCCTGAACTGGATGAACAGAATCTGATCCTCTTTCGTGGCACTCATTGCTACGGCCTGCTCAACTTGTACCCCTACACCAACGGGCACATGATGATTGCTCCCGATCGTCACGTCTCCCGGCTGGAAGATCTGCCTGAGGCGGAATGGCTCGAGTTGGCCCGCTACGCCCGACTCGCCGAGCGTCACATCCGCGCGCAATACAAATGCGAAGGCTTGAACATGGGTTTCAACATCGGCTCAGTCGCTGGCGCGGGTATCGCGCAACACATCCACCTGCACATCCTCCCGCGCTGGAATGGCGACGCCAACTTCATGTCCGTCATCGGTGAAACCCGCGTTCATCCCGAATCTCTGGCCGACTCCTGGAAGAAGCTCAAAAGCTGCAACTGGTCTCTTGTAGACTGATCGCAAGATGTGGCGTGCCCTGATCTGCTCCTTGGGCTTGTTAACTGCGCAGGACGGCGTGGTGTTTCGCACCCACGTCAACCTGGTGCGGGTCGACGTGGATGTTCGCGATGGCGACAAGCAAGTCCTTGGCTTCAAGCCGGAAGACTTCGTCGTGCTCGACAACGGCGAGCAACAAACATCCATCACACTCAGTGATCTCGATCAGGAGCTCGACCTCCTGCTGGTTCTCGACATCAGCTCCAGCATGCGCCGTATGGTCGATCAAATCAAACAGCAGGCAAGCGAAGCCCTCACCAAACTCCGGCTCAGAGACAGAGTGGGCGTCCTCGCCTTCGACAATCAGCCCTATCTTGTGTCAGCTCCCACATGGAATTGGGTCGCGATCGACCAAAAGATTCAGACCATCCGCGTCGAGAATCGCGCCACCGAGTTGAATCGGTGCACTCTAATGGCTGCCGCTTACCTGCGTGGCGAAAGCCGCCCGGATGCCCGCCGAGGCTTGATCATGCTCACGGATAACCTCGGCACCAAATCACTTTCAGACAGCAAAGTTCGTGATGGACTTTGGGAGACGAACGTTGTCATGAGCGCTGTGATCTTTCCGAGAAAAACGATCCCGCCCTCCAACTTCAAAGCCAACATCAAGCCCTTTGTTGAAGCCACTGGGGGCGATGTCTTCGATCTTGAATCCGATAACTTCAGCCTCGCCACCGTCATCGAGCGCATACGAAAGCGCCACAGCCTGACGTACAAAGCCCCAGCCCGCAAACCCGGCCAGCCCTGCCGCATCCAGGTCCGCATGCGCGACCCCTCGAGGAGCCACTACTCGATCCGCGCTCGCACGGGCTACATCGCTGCCAGATAACGCAAGTCTCAACTGAGCTACTTCATCAATAGCTCAAGCTGCCGCAAAGGGCTCAGCGCAGTGTAGTCAAGCGTCGCTACGTTTTGCTTCACCAAAGGCAGTGGCTCCAGCAAAGTCTTCGCTTCTTCAACCGACTTGCAATCCAGCAAAAACACGACACCCCGGCCATCGCTGAGCGAGTACCACTGCGTGATCTTTCCATCCAGGTACAGCTGCACCGTGGCTCGAATCTCGGCGGGCATGGCTTTGCCAATATCCTCCAAGCTGGCACCTTTGCGAGCTCGCAAGATCGCCATGACTTGAGTCGTTTTACTCGCGATGGGGGCCTTCGGGCTCGTCTGCGCGACACAATCCACAACGAGGATTGCACCGAGGATCAAATTTTAAAAAATGGATTTCATAGATTTCCTTGAGTTGATTGGGATTAGGAGTAGATCAGAGATAGGAAAGCAAGGGGTGTTTGCTTTGCTGCTTCATCGCGCCGTACCACCGGCATAGCGGATACAAAACAGCCACACAAACAACCAAAAGCAGATAAACAACAGGTAGTTCGAATCCGTAGCTCGAAGCAGCCGCTATTGGCCCTCTGCGAAGCGCAAAAGGGTCGCGGAAGAGCCAGGCGGCATCCCCATGGATGAGCAATGACAGCAAGACGGCCAGCCCGTGGATGAGTGGGAGATGGATCCGATAGAAGAACAACGGAACTCGCCCAAACACGAGCAGCCACCTCAACCCGACTCTAGTCTCAACTTCCAGCCACCGCAGCGCGAGCAGCGCCGGGCCGAGTGTCATCAACAAAAAGCTCAACGAGGGAGGATACTTCGTCACATTCAACACCGAGAACAGGCTAAAAACAAAGTCAGGTTGTGGAGTCCAAGGACTTGGGTCGCCATACCAGTTGGTTAGCCGCATCAGCACGAACGAACCCAGACATACAATTCCCCCGGCGCACAGATGTTGCCGCCTCCGCTCAGCCGCCCATCCCCAAATCTCGCCTTGCCCGTAACCCGTCATCATCACACCCACCCAGGGCACAATCGGATAAAGCGAAGCCACAGTATGCCCTTCGGACGCTTTGATGAACTGCATCGAGTGGAGATATTGCCAAATCGGCCCCAGTGAGCGCCCACGATCTCCATCAAACAAATTATGCGTAATCGCTATCACCAATCCCACCCATCCAACCAACCGTGAGGGCAGCCACACCACTCCGCTGAGAATTACCATCAAACACCCGATCACCCAGATCACTTGCAATCGGATCAAGCTCCACGTCAGCTGAAACGACCATCCAAACGGTGTAATAAACGCAACCTCAAGAGCAATTAGCCAGAGCCCGCGAGTCAATAACAACCGGCTCAACTCAGTCTTTGTCCTTCCTCGGACGCTCGCCTGAAACGCTCCAACGCCTGCAAGAAATACGAAGACCGGTGCGCAAAAGTGTGTAATCCACCTTGTCAGGAACAATGCTCCAGTCGTACGACTCAAATCCGTTGGTTCAAATACTCCCGCTGAAATCGAGAAGTAGTCATGCACATGGTCAAGAGCCATCACAACAATCACCAATCCGCGAAGTAGGTCAATAGCCTCCAGCCGCATCGGCTTCACTCTTGATTGTGTTTGAGTCTCAATGGCCATTTATATGTATATACATTCTTATTGCCATACTGTCAACGGATTGATATTCTTTTCTTTGCAATGCCTGAAGTGGACTCAACGAAACTCCCCGTCTGCGTTTGCGCCAGCGTGCGCCAGGTCGCACGAGCCATCACCCAGGTTTATGATGAAGCCCTGCAGCCCGCTGGCCTCACCTCAATGCAATTCTTCATCCTGATGACGATTCGAGGTCACGGCGAGACATCGGTCTCTCAGATCACGGCCTACGCACGAATGGACCAGACAACAGCCACCAGAGCCCTACAAATCCTTGAGAAGCAGCGCTGGATTGAGCCTGTGCTGCTGACGGACCGTCGCAAGCGAGCCTTCCGACTCACTCGCCTCGGCCGCGCCGTGCTCAAGCGGGGGGAACCCCTTTGGACCAAGGTTCAGATCGATGCCCTCGAAGCCCTTGGAGAACAGGATTGGACGGCAACCAAGCCCATCCTGTCCCGAATTCTCACCCTCGCATCCGTGAGAAAGAACCCCCCAAAAGCAAACGCCCAGTCCGATTCATGAAACAATAACCCGCATGTCCACTCCCGCGCGCGCGGCGCAGCCACCCATGCAATGGGGCCTACTGATTCTCCTCGTCATCGCCGTCTTCGTCAATTACATCGACCGCGGCAACCTGAGCGTCTCCGCCGCACGCATCACCGACGAACTCAAAATCGACCCCGCCATGATGGGCCAGCTCTCCTCAGCCTTCTTCTGGACCTACGCTCTCTGTCAGATCCCCGCCGGCTGGCTGATCCAGCGCTACGACGTGCATCGCGTTTTCGCCATCGGCTTCCTTGTTTGGTCTCTCGCCACCGCATTCATTGGCTTCACCAACTCTTTCACCACCCTGTTCGCCTTTCGCCTCATCCTCGGCGTCGGAGAGTCTGTCGCCTACCCTGCCTTCTCAAAAATCATTGCGAAAGACTTCCCTGAAAATCAGCGCGGTAAAGCCAACGGCTTCATCGACGCGGGCTCCAAACTCGGCCCGGCCCTCGGTACCCTCATTGGCGGCCTCATCGTGGCACAACTCGACTGGCGCGCCCTCTTCATGATTCTGGGATTTGGCGCACTCGCCTGGCTCCCCTTCTGGCTTCGCTCCGCACCCAAGTCGCACGCTGGCGAACAAACGAAACAAGTCGCCGTCAAGGAACCCTCTGCCCTCGACCTCTTGAGCCGCCGCGCCGTCTGGGGCACATTCCTCGGGCTGTTCGCCCTCAACTATGCCTGGTATTTCATGGTCAACTGGTTTCCCTACTACCTCGAAAAACAGCGTGGCTTCTCGACGCAAAAAATGGCTGTCCTCGGCTCCCTGCCCTTCCTCATGATCGCCATCTCATCCACCGCCGGAGGGATTCTTTCTGACAGACTCATCTCTGCAGGCCACAGCTCCACGCTGATCCGCAAATCCTTCATTGTCACCGGCATGCTGAGCGCCGTCATTATGTATCCTGCCGGTATTGCCCCCAACGATGACGTTTCGATGGGCCTCTTCCTGCTCGCCTGCCTCATCTTCGGCTTCGCCAGCTCCAACCACTGGGCTGTTACACAAACACTCGCAGGGCCCAATGCTGCCAGCAAATGGACTGGCTTTCAAAACGGCTTCGGCAATTTCGCGGGTGTTGCCGCAGGCTGGCTCACGGGCGAGATCGTCAATCGCACCAAGAGCTTCGATGGCGCATTCTTCGCCGTCGCCTGCATGGCGGTCTTCGGCGCATTCTCCTACGCCTTCATCATTCCGGAGATCAAGCAAGTCGACTGGGACGCCGAGAAGAGCTAGTTCACTCAATCCGTCGAACTCCATATTGATCCCGCAAGCAGTTCAGACTCACAGCGCCTTCCTGCTGGGGTGCGACATCTTTGCAGGCCCACCTGCAAATTCGCAAACGCACGGGACAACACCATGAGCAAGTGACTGCGGTTTCCACATCCCACAAAAGCTTCAACAGCAGGCGGAGGTCTGTCCGCACTGAAGCTACCAATAGACAGCACTGCCAGGACTAAACAGTGTCGCTGGCAATGCCTTCACGCTCGACCGCCTCAGCAGGTTCAAATCTGACTCCCTGTTCAGGCAAGATCCGGCACAACGCTCATCAGCGTGCGGCGATTCATTCAAGCTCGCCACCACTGCCGAGTCTAAGGCTGACAACCCTGGCCAGACTAATCCATGCAGGCCCAGAAAACGAAGCCGCTCCCTCAGCAGCAGCAGCGGGTAGTCCCGGCAATTGTTGATTTCAGCCTGAGGGTCAACAGTCAGAGGCTGTTTGTCGGCACTAGTTCTTCCAACAAACAGGGTGCGCTGCCAGCACTAAACACTTTCGCAGGCGCTACACTCTGGCTCCCCAGCAACCGCTGCTCTAGCGCCCACGCGCTGATGCGCGAAACATCCTTGTAGGCCTACAGGCAAATTCCAACACACAGGGGCAACACTATCAGCTAGTGAGTTGAATTGCCAAATCCAGCAAGAGGTTCGTCAGTATGTGGCGGTCTGTATTGGAAACATCTGCCAACTGCAACAGACAGTTGGCAGCATGACGCACCGGCAGGTTCGACTTCGACACGCCCGTGGCAACACGTCTTCGCAAGAGCGGAAGCGACATCGCCCCCGCTTGCGTCGGTTTCTAAACCACCAGCTATTCCACCCAAACCGTCACATTCGAAGTAGTGCCATTCGGCCCCACCTGAACCACGATTGAGTTCTGACCCGGCACAGTGTTCAGCGGCAGGCGGATGTTCATCTGAACAACACCTTCCACCAAGCCCGGAGCGTTGCCAGCATACAGCACCGTCGCCGGCGCTCCATTCACGCTCACCCGAACCGGCAGGTTCAACTCCGAGACACCCGTAGCGACACGTCCCTCGAGGCCCGCAGGCGACATCGCCCCCGCTCCTGTCAGGTACAGCACCACCACCGATTCACGCGCTGCCCGGTTTGACATCGTGTTCACCGAGCCATTCTGGTTCAGGATCGCCCCCGGCCCTTCGCCGCTGCCATCCACTGTGAACAACCCGGGCTTCGATGCAACCACTGGCATCAGGAACGGCGTCGACTGGAATCCAAGGTACTCCACCACAACACGCGTCGAAGGCCTGGACTCAAGGCTAAACGGCGCAATCACGCTCACCTGTCCCGCCTGCGTGTAAATCAGCGGCACGGCCACGCCGTCGAACAAAACTCGAGTCCCGCTCAGCAACGTCGGTACTGCATTATTCGCAAGCGCGAACGGTACGAGCGTCTGCGGCCCAAGCGTCCCACCAAAGATCGTCAGCAGCTCGCCTGGCGCAATCCCGTTCGCGCCGTAACTGGCAGCACTCGTAATCGCGTTCAGCAACGGCGAACCCGCCGGTCCAACGCTGATGCCGAGGTAGCCCGTCGCCGAAGCTCCCGCCGTATCCGACACGCGCACGACAAAGAAGCCTGTGCCCTGCAAGGTCGGCGTCCCAGTCAACTGCCCACTCACCGGATTCAACACCAGTCCGTTCGGCAGCGTGCCCGAGCTAACGGCCCAGTTGTAGGGATCCCGTCCACCCGATGCCACCAAGGTCTGGTTATAGGCAGCACCAGTCGAGCCGCCGGGTAGAGTCAAGGTCTGAATTCTCAAACCCGGCGCTGCGTTCACGGTGAGCGTGACGGCGGCATTGCTGGCAAAGCCACTGGCATCGCGAATCAATAGACCGAACGTGTACACGCCCGGATTCACCGGCGTGCCACTGATTCGACCATCTGGCCCGAGATTCAAACCCTCCGGCAACGCGCCCAGGGCATTGGCGTTCAATGCAAAGGTGAACGGCGCAAGGCCTGTCGTCGGGGAAGGAACCGTCTCGGAATAACTCGACCCGACTTGCCCATTCGCCAGACGCGCCGCTCCCGCCACGGTGACTCCAAGCGTCGTGTCAGCCGATGCACCCGCTGAATCCGACACTCGCACCGTAAACCGATAACTGCCCGGCGACAGCAACAGCCCATTCATCGAGCCATTCGCATCGAGCCTCAATCCATTTGGAATCGGCCCCACCGGAATCGACCAGGAGTACGGTTCCCGGCCACCCGTCGCGGACAAGTTGAAATTGTAGGGGAAGTTCAGCACGCCCGGAGGCGGTGCCAAAGCGCTGATCGCAAGCGGTGTCGCACCGCTGGCAATCACAATCGAAAATGTAGCGTCACTACTCTGCTGAGCCGCATCGCTCACTCGCAGCGTGAATGTGAAGTTACCTGCCGTCGTCGGCGTCCCCGCCAACAGCCCGCCAGGACTCAACGTCAAACCCTGCGGCAACAATCCAGTCACCAGCGAGAACATATAGGGAACTGTCCCACCGCTGGCGGCCAGGGCCTGTGAATACGCCTGCCCGGCCGTGCCATTCGGCAGTGTCGTCGAGGTGAACGCCGGAGCCGGCGGCCCGATGACTACGGTGTACGTAGCCGTCGCAACGAGGTTCTGAGCGTCCGTGGCACGAATCGAGAACGTGTAAGTGCCCGCGGTCGTAAGCGTTCCTTGCAGCACCCCGCCCAGGGAGAGCGTCAATCCAGGAGGCGGCGGCCCAACATTAATCGTCTGCAGTAACTCAGTCCGGATCGGCAGCACACCGCCCGCGGTTTGAATCGTCTGCAAGTAGGATTGGCCCACACGACCGTTGGGCAAGGTTGTCGTTGTAATCGACAGGCTACTCGTCAACACATTCAGGTTGAAGCTCTGCGAGACGGCCGCGTTAGCGCTATCGCGAACTCTCACCACAAACGTGTAAATCCCGGCCTGCGTCGTTGTACCAGACAAGATCCCAGCCTCCGACAAAATGAAGCCTGGAGGTAGGTTCCCGCTTGTAACCGTGAACGAATAAGGTTGCACGCCGCCCGTCGCTACCAGCGCCGTATTGTAGATCTGACTGACCGCTGCGGATGGAATGCTCGACGTGGAGAACAACAGCGTCGATTGCCCCACTGCAAGATTGAGATTCACCTGGGCCGTATTCGCTGTCGCATCCGTAACCCGGAAGGTCAGGTTCGAGAACGAAGTTGCTAGCGGAGTGCCCGAGATCAATCCGTTCGGGGTCAACGACAGTCCAGACGGCAGTGAACCCGCGATCAAAACAATGTTGTAAGGTGCCGCACCGCCGCCTACTTGCAACTGTGCCGAGTAAGGCTGATTGACATAAGCCTGCGGCAGGCTTGTCGTCAGGAATCCAAGGATCGTCGATCCAATCGCGAATTGAAACGTCTTCGATGCCGTCAGGCTCGTCGTGTCTGTCACCCGGATCGTGACCTCAAATCCACCACCCGTCGTCGGCAATCCCGACAACTGACCGCTTGCGTTCAACGTAACCCCCGCAGGCAACGTACCGGTCACAATCGACCAGCTATACGGCCCGGTGCCGCCCGTGGCAGAAAGCTGCGTTGTGTAGAACTGACCAAGCTGACCGTTTGGCAGAGCACTCGTGGCAATCGCCAAACTGGACGTGCTCACCGCAATCGACAAACTCTGCTGCGTTGCAGACCCGAACCCATCCACAACCCGCAAAATGAAGTTGTAGTTTCCACCAGCCGTGGGGGTTCCCGAGATTCCACCATTGGCAAGTAACGTCAGTCCTGGAGGCAGGCTGCCACTAATGATCGTCACCGTGTAGGGCAACACACCGCCCGAAATCAACACGCTTGCGTTGTACAACTGATTCAGCTGCGCCCCGGGCAAGCTGGCAGTCACGATGGTCAGCGTTCCCGACCCAGTGATCTCAATCGAGAAGTTCTGCGTTGCCGTCGCTCCAAGATTATCTGTAACTCGAACTCCAAATGAGAAGCTGCCACTCTGTGTCGGCGAGCC
Source organism: Acidobacteriota bacterium (assembly GCA_016870995.1). GTDB lineage: Bacteria > Acidobacteriota > Terriglobia > Bryobacterales > Bryobacteraceae > Bryobacter. Next base: position 20,699 of record VFZU01000011.1, on the reverse strand, counting down.
GCTCAATTGCCCGTTAGGCGACAGAACCATACCGCTCGGCAAGGCTCCACCGTTGAGGCTGAACCCGTACGGTTGCGTACCGCCAGTCGCCGCGATCGAAGCGGAATAAGGTGAGCCAACCGAACCCGCCGGAAGGGTCGACGTCGTGATCAACAGCGTCGTGGAGTTGATCGTAATCGACAGATTAAAGACCGAACTCGTCGAAGTGTTGTCCTGCACTCGCACAACAAAATTGAAGGTCCCACTCGAAGTGGGTGTGCCTGAAAACACGCCGCCGTTCGACAGCGTAATACCGGGAGGCAAGCCACCAGATATGACTGAATACGTGTAAGGAGAAGTACCACCGGTCGACGACAAGCTCGCGCTGTAGGGCTGGTTCAGTGTGCCGGTCGCGAGTGCAGGACTGGTTAGCGCAATGTTCGACGCGTTGATCGCAAGAGAGAAATTCGCCTCTGCGGCATTGTTTGCGCTATCGATGGCGCGCACGACGAACGAGTAGTTTCCAGCCACAGTCGGCGCACCCGCCAGCGTGCCGTTAAAATTCAGATTCACTCCCGGCGGCAGTTGACCGCTCAGCACGAAAAACACGTACGGAGTCGTTCCACCCTCAGCGGTGATTCCCGCAGAGTACGGTTGTCCCAAGCGGCCCGACGACAAGAAAGAAGTCGTGATTCTGAAGCCAAAAGCCTCCACTGTAATGGTTATCGTCACCTGGGCAGTGTTCTGCTGGGCATCCTGAACCCGGAACGTAACCTGGAAACTTCCGGCTTGCGTCGGCACTCCGGAGATCGAACCATTCGCGCCCAGGTTCAGGCCCTGCGGCAGGCTCCCACCTGCGATGGTGAACAGATATGGCGCAGTTCCGCCAGAAGCAGCCAGACTGGCCGAGTAAGTCTGATTCACACGCGGGTTCGGGATCGAGGCTGAAGTGAACGCAAGAGAACTGCTATTCACCGTCAGCGAATAAATGCTCTGCGTCAGCGCTCCAACAGCATCCGTTACCCGCACCGTAAACTGAAACACTCCGCTGGTCGTCGGTGCCCCGCTAAAGCTTCCGCCGGTTCCCAAGGCCAAGCCCACCGGCAACGACCCACTCACAATGCTGAACGTATAGGGTGCTTGCCCACCGCTTGCGCTGATGGTTGCGTTGTAACTCTGATTGATTACTGCATTCGGCAGTGAGGCATTGCTCAATTGCAGAGTCGTCGAATTGATCACCAGGCTGAAATTGCCCGAAGTAGTCGCATTGGTATTGTCACGAACTTGAATCGTTAACGGGAAATTTCCAGATACGGTCGGCGTCCCGCTGAAGACACCGTTGCTAAAGCTGATTCCCGAAGGAAGAATTCCGCTCAGCAGCGTGAAGACGTATGGCGATTGGCCACCGCCCGCCGTGACCGTCGCCGAGTATGGCGAACCGACCTGCCCGGTCGGCAACGGTACCTGATTGATCGAAAACTGCTGTGGAGTGATGTTGATCGACAACGCTCTTTGCGCCGAGCTGTTCACCGCATCGGTCACGCGCACGGTGAAGTTCCCGCTGCCGACCGCCGTCGGCGTCCCGGAGATCACTGCGCCTCCTCCCAGGCTCAAGCCCGGCGGCAGAGACCCGCTGCTGATGCTGACCGTGTAGGGCTGCACACCACCCGTGATGTTCAACGCCTGGCTATAAAAGGCTCCGAGGCTACCGTTCGGCAAACTGGTCGTGGAAACACTCAGAACACTCGAATTGATCCTCAAAGTAAAGTTCGAAATCGCTGTGCTGCCAGACCCATTGGCATCGGTAACGCGCGCCACAAAATTGAAATCCCCGGCGAAATTCGGCGTACCGACAATCGAACCTTCGCGCGTAATCGTCAAGCCATTCGGCAAATTCCCCGCCCCAGACACCAGATCCCAGGCATAAGGTGGCGTACCGCCGTTTGCCACCAGCGTCGCGTTATACCCTTGCCCCACTTGCCCCTGCGGCAGCGAGCCGGTCGAAATCCGCAGCCCATTGCTATTGGTCACCAGCAGCGTCAACGGAAATTCCGCGGTCAGATTCGGGTTGGAACTGTCCCTCACCAGGACCGAAAAGTTGTAGCTCCCCGCCGTCTGGCTGGTTCCCGCCAGTACTCCCTGCGGTGAAAGCGTAATCCCTGTGGGCAGCACGCCAGAAGTCACCTGATAGGAGTAGGGCGATGTGCCTCCGATCGATGCCAGGTTCGTGCTGTAAGCCACCCCCTGCGACGCATTCGGCAGCGTCGTCGTATTCAGCACAATCTGGGCTAACCCCGGCATCGCCAGCGTCAACGTCAACCACCCCATCGAGATGAGTTTCGAAAATGACATAATTTAACGGTCCTGCCTTCTGGACTTTAGCATAAATCATTCGATACTCTTGGAATTTACCTATGCGAAACTGTTTCACCTTTTGTTTGCTCACCCTGTCCCTCTTCGCGGGGGATCTCGAAACGGCACTGCAACAGCGCATCGCCCAGGGCCCCGGCAAGGTCTTCCTCGCCGCCAAACACCTCAAGGCTGGCACCACCGTCGAAATCCAGGGAAATGAGAAGGTTCGCACCGCCAGCACCATCAAACTCCCCGTGCTGGTTGAGATCTACGCTCAGGCGCAAGCCGGCAAGCTCAAGCTCAACGAAAAGCTCCTCATGCGCGAGGCCGACATGGTTTCCGGCTCCGGCGTCCTGCGCGAACTCGGGCCCGGCGTCGAGCTCCCCTTGCTCGGTGTCGCCAATCTCATGATTGTTGTCAGCGACAATACGGCCACCAACATGTTGATTGAGCGCATCAGTGCCGACGCCGTGAATGCACGCATGGATTCCCTGGGCCTGCCCGCGACGCGCCTCATGCGCAAGGTCCGCGGCGATGGTACCCAACTCAAAGCCGCTCAGGGCTGGTCGAAGGCCGGTCTGCTCGAAGCAAACCAAAAGTACGGCCTCGGCTCGTCCACCTCGATGGAGATGGTTCGTCTGCTCGAGTTGATCGAAACCAACAAGATCCCGGGCGCCAAAGACATTCTCGCCACTCTCAAGCGTCAGCAATATAACGATGGCATTGCACGCAAAATCCCCTCAACTCTCACGGTGGCAAACAAAACCGGTGCACTCGATCACCTCCGCAGTGACGTCGCCATCGTTTATGGCAAGTCAGGCCCAATCGCCATCGCGATCACGGTAGAGGACATCCCATCCATCGACTACGGCGAAGATAACCCCGGCCTGCACCTGATCGCAGACCTCGCCAAAATCATCGTCGACCATCTCGACAAGTAAGGCAGAGAAAGAGCAGGCAGAGAAAGAGCAGGCTGAGAAAGAGCAGGCTGAGAAAGAGCAGGCTGAGAAAGAGCAGGCTGAGAAAGAGCAGGCTGAGAAAGAGCAGGCTGAGAAAGAGCAGGCAGAGAAAGAGCAGGCTGAGAAAGAGCAGGCAGAGAAAGAGCAGGCAGAGAAAGAGCAGGCAGAGAAAGAGCAGGCTGAGAAAGGGCGCACTCAGGCGTTCAGCCCGAGCGTCTTGTCCAGCACCGCCGTATGATTGTCCTTCTGTGTCATTCCGTCAAGGAAGTTCCGAATGAATTCTTCCATGTCCCCGTCGGCTGGGGCCCGGATCACGGTCCAATCCATCGCCAGCGGCAATAGGGTTTCATGCCCGTTCAGCTTGGTCGAAATCACATGTCGCTCGCTCGTCAGCTTGCGCAGCGCATTGCGATGGAACTCCAGATCCAGATTCTCGCTATCCACAATCACCAGACACTCATCCCCATAGGGTGTAATGTCATACGCCGCCGGCCAGCGCACCAGCAGGATCTGAGTCACATAGTCAAGAATCTTCTTGGCCACATCCTCGCCATAGCGCTCCCGGATTTTCTTCAACCGCCTCACCCTCAGGATCGACAAGGCCGGCCCCGTCGTATGCTTCGGCTGCACTTTCGACCGCAACGATGAAACACTCTTGTGCAATTGCGTCAGATGCTCTGCCATCGCCGATTTTTGCTCGGCCTGCGCCTGTCGCGCATGGAACAGCTCAGAGCGCAATGAAGTCAGGCAAGAATCCAGATGCGACCGCAGTTGGTGAATGTCATCCAGCGTGTGCCCCGCCTGAAACTTATCGCGAATCTGCTCCATCTCGCCCAGGAACTCTTCCTGATTCTCCGAGTTCCTATGCAGCAAGGTCGCCAGCGCGCGAATACTCGTCGCCAGATCGAACCCCACCGAATCAATACTCTGCCCCAGATGCAGAAAGTAAGATTGCACCTCGCCACAAGCCTTCCCACCGGCTTCCACAATCGGGGCCTCTGCCTCACCCTCGTCTGACATTTCCGCCAGCATCTCCAAACTCGCAGCTAATTCCTCATGATTCAATCCCTTCGCCCGGATCATGTTCAGCTTCAACGCCTCAGAGAGCAAAAACAAAGCTCTTGCCGAGCCCTGCGGCACCACCGCCGATGCCGGTGCGGGCGCCGCCTCCGACTTCATGTTTTTAAAGATCGAAATCATCGATAAGTTTCCTTACCAACCTCATCGGACAATCCGAGGTTTCTGATAGTGTTTTAAGGACGTGGCAACAACGAAGCTCGCTCCCCAGCAAACCACCCTTGGCGAAATCTCCGAATCCCGCCGTTGGACCATCCTCACCCTGCTCTGTATCGGCTTCATGGTCGCCTACTTCGACCGCGTAAACCTCTCGGTCGCCCTCGCCGACAAAGAAGGCTTCCTCAGCTTCTTCCAACTCTCCAACGTCGACCGCGGCCTTCTCAACAGCGCCTTCTTCTGGTCCTACGCCGCGCTGCAAATTCCCGCCGGCTGGTTCGTCGATCGCTTCGGCGTCAAATGGACCTACGCCGCCGGCTTCCTGCTCTGGAGCTGCACCTCGGCCGCCACCGCCTGGGTCGGCACCTTCCAAACCCTCTTTCTCCTTCGCATCCTGCTGGGCATCGGCGAAAGCGTCGTCACCCCGGCTGCCATGCGCTGGATCCGCTTCAACTTCGAAGAGCGCCGCCGTGGCACCGCTATCGGCATCCTCATGGCAGCCGCCAAGGTTGGGCCCGCGCTCGGAGCCTTCCTCGCCGGTCAGCTTCTCACCAATTTCGGCTGGCAAACCATGTTCCTCACCATCGGCTTCGGCAGCTTACTCTGGCTCATCCCCTGGTCCGCCATCATGACCAACGACGACCGCGCTCGCGAACAGCAAGCCAAGCAGGACGCCGGCGGCAGCGATGTCCCCTTCCTCTCCGTCATGGCGAGCCCCGTCATCTGGGGCACCATCGTCGGCACCTTCTGCTATCAATACTTCGTCTACTTCGCGCTCACCTGGATGCCCGCCTACTTCAAGGAATCTTTCAAGATGTCGCTCAACGATTCGAGCGTCTTCACCGCCGCCAGCTTCCTCGCCATGGCCGTCGTCGCCACTCTCGCCGGCTTTGCCGCCGATTACCTGATTGGCCAGGGCAAAGACGCCGTCACCGTCCGCCGCTCCTTCACCGTTTGCGGCTTCCTTACTGCCGGCGCTGGCCTCATTGCCGCCCTCAACACCCCAGCCGACATCGCCATGTGGATGGTCATTGCTTCCTTGGGCGGCCTCGGCCTCACTACCGCCAACTACTGGGCTCTCACACAAACCCTCATCCCCGGTGCCGCCGTCGGTCGCATCGTCGGCATTCAGAACTGCGCGGCCAGCCTCCCCGGCATTGTCGCCCCGATCCTCACCGGCTGGGTTATCGAAACCACCGGCGGCTACCAGGGCGCCATCGTCGCCGTATTAGTCTTTTTGGGCCTTGGAGTCGCAATGTACCTCACCGTGATCCAGCAAAAGTACGCCCCCAAGGCCCTCTAACTTACTTCCGCTTCCGTAGCGCAGCCGCGAAAAGCAAGCCCGCGCCCATCAGCGCAAACGTACCCGGCTCCGGAACTCCGGCAGTAATCACGCGAATCTGATCGCCAGGATTGGATGCCGCTAACGTGACCTCCAAATATCGCAAACCAACTTCGAGAGTCACGATTTCTGGCCCGAACTCGACACCGCGCGCATTAAAGTGACCCCCGGGATACACCGTCAGCGGATTCCCCAGGAAGTCGCTCGCCAAAAACTTGTCCGTCGCCGCGCCCGTCCCATCCTCAACAATCACTCCGATAATGTCCTGATCGAACTGGAATCGCGCCCGCCGCGTAGCCGATTCCAGCGGATCGAAATACAGCAGATGGCTGCTCACATACGTCCCCGCCAGTATCGAAAAATTCCCTGGCGCGTAGTTCCCGCTGTTGTAAGTGTTTGGTGACACCAGATCCACTTTGATAGTCTGCGACAACTCTACATTCTGTTGTTCGTTCCAGGCCCGGATTTTCCGGTCCAATCCAGTATCATTGAAGAAGTTCGCCGTTGCACCCGTGTTCGGAGTGGCATTCGGCGTCATAATCACACCATCTCCCGTCACCCCAATCACCGCCCCATAACTTAGCGCCGTGCCCAGCGCCATTACACTTACAATTTTCATTACCGTTTCCTCCTCGAAATCGCCAACCGACGATAGCGTCTCATGAGTGAACACGAATTGAAATCCCACGGCGCATCGAAAAGTACTGACTCAAACAAGGATCCGTACCAGGTACTTTCCCATAAAAAAGCGCCCCCGCACTGGACTCTCTCTAAACCAGTGCGAGGGCGCCCCATCGTCACATCGCCTCAAGTCAAGAGACGCCGCGAACCATGGAAACCAAAACCTTCTACGGCTGCGGCAGGTAATTCAATTCCGGCAACGAGCTGTAAATCTGCACTTCCGTATGCGTCACCATCGCGCCATACTCCACCATCAGTGCATCGTAGGCCGCCTTACCCATCGCCTTCTCCACCGGTAGCGTCTCATCGAAGCCCTTCATCCTTTCGATCCCCACCACCGTCATAAACTGGTTCACCGTCTCGCCAAAGCGCACTTGCGTCGCCACATACAAGGGCAGCCCCGCCTTCTTCACCACCGGGCCAACCTCTTCGCGGATCAGCTTCGCAAAGTTCGCCAATTGATCCGGCTTCACCGTCGCCCGCATCCCCCGAATGTAGGGCGGCAGCTTAGCGCGATCCCCCAGAATCGTCGCCTCGGGAATCACCTCGTTGAGCACCGTCTCGGTCGAAGACGCCAGTTGCGTCACCCGCGCCCGCGCGAGCGACACCTGCGCATCCGGCTTCTCGGTCGCCTCCATCTCCGCGTAGCTCGCGCAATACCGCACCAGCACGACCTCGTTGCCATCCCCAGTCCGCGATCGCCACCAAGTCTGCGCCCGCTTGTATCCGGCCTTTGTCATCGCGTCCTTATCGGCCTTCACCGCCGCCAGAAAGTCCGCCATATGTCCCGGCTTCACATGAAACCGCATCAAGCTCCGGTACCGTAACTGCTGCGCGACACCCGGCATCGCCCCAACCACCAGCAACGCCACCATCGCCATCCACTGCATTCGCTTCAACATAATTTTTCTCCTCTGATTTGCATCCTCTTGGATGCTCACCCTCTCAAGCGCAACGCTCCCGCGGAATCCGCCAAAAAAATCGTATACTGTAAATACTTACACCATGAGGCGCATCCTCCATTGGGACGGCGACGGCTTCTTTGCCTCCATCGAACAGGCCGCCGACAAACGCCTCCGCAACCGCCCCCTCGCCATTGGTGGCGCAAAGCGCGGCATCGTCCTCTCGGCCAGTCTCGAGGCCAGGCGCTACGGCATCCGGCCCGGCACCCCCATGCAAAAGGCCCGCCGCATGTGTCCCCCGCTCGTCACCATCCCGGCTCACTTCGATCTCTACGAACAGTTCTCCGATCAGATCCTGATGCTTTGCGAACAGCGCACGCCCCTCATCGAACCCGCCGGCTCCGGTGCCGCCTGGCTCGATCTCACCGGTACAGAAAACCTCTCCGGCCCGGCGCTGGCCTATGCGCACGACCTCCGCCGCACCGTCTCCGATTGGCTCCGCGTCCCGCTCACCTTCGCCCTGGCCACCAACAAAACCGTCGCCCGCATTGCCGCACGCATGCGCAAGCCCCACGCACCTTACGAGATCATGGCCGGCGGCGAAGCCGAATTCCTCGCCCCTCTTTCTCTACGCTGGCTCCCCGGCATCACCCACGATCATGCCGACACCCTGGAAGTCGCCGGCCTCAAGCGCATCGGCGATCTCGCCCGCGCCCCGCTGGACGCCACCGAAATGATCCTCGGCCGCAACGCCCTCAAGCTCCAGCGCCGCGCCCAAGGGATCGACGAATCCCCGGTCGGCAAACCCAAACAGTCCTCCGAACCCACCTGGCGCGAATCCATCGAATTCCCCGAAGACGTCTGGGAAACCTCGCGCCTCATCGCCTCCCTCCGCGCCTTACTCGAACCGCTCATGCAATCCGTCCGCGCCGACCAGATGGAAGTCCGCAAGCTCACCCTTGGCCTGCGCTACACCGATCGCGAAGAATCCGAGCGCAGCCTCACCTTACCGGAACCCACCAGTGTCGAAGCCGATTTCTACGGCCACCTCCCCGCCCTGCTCACCCAGGCCTGGCAACGCCGCGTCCGTCTGCGTGCCCTCTGGCTCAAGGCCTCCCGCGCCCACGCGCCCAGCCCGCAAATGTCGCTATTCGAACCCGCCCCCACAACAGTGAACCGCGAAAAGGAACAGCGTCTGGCCGCGGCCATGGACTCGCTCAAGCGCCACTTCGGCACTCAATCCGTCCGCCGCGGCCTTGCTGATCTTAAGCAGTGACAGACAACCGTGTCGCCTTAACCCACATTTCCGTTTTGAGCGGCGCGTGCGAGTCTCTCGGATGCTCGTCCGCATCAATATCCATAGGGGTTTCAAGGCAGTGAAGACCCCTGCGGAGGACAGCACCCAATGGGTGACAAACAAGACCAGCCCTTTCAGCTCTCGTTCAACGGCCTTCTCAAGATCGACTTCCAGGGATCGCGCGTTACCTCCGATGGCGGTCTGATCCTGGTGCGTGAGTTGGACGAACGGCTGGGCTTCGGTGATCTCATTGCCCAAAACCTGACTGACTCACGGCGCGGCAAGAATACCCAGCTTCCGCTGGCGGACTTACTGCGCCAGTCCGTCTACAGCCGGATTGCCGGCTACGAGGACGTCAACGATGCCGAGCGGCTCTCGCAGGATCCAACCTTCCGGCTGATCGGTTCCGAAAAGATCTGGGAACGGGGCGCAGCCTTGACCTCACGGCTGCAATCGTTCGAGACCGAAGTGCTGGGCCAGGAAGAGAACTTCGCCGGATTGGCGGCGATCAACCGGGAGTTGATTGCCAAAGCCGAGAACCTGGGCTCTCCCCAACGCGTCGTGCTGGACATGGACTCGACCGAGATTCCGGTGCATGGCCAGCAGGAGAACAGCGCCTACAACGGCCACTTCGAGTCCACTTGTTATTACCCGCTGATGTTGTTCAACCGCGAGGGCGACTGTCTGGCGGCTAAGCTGCGGCCTGGCAACGTCCACAGCGGCGATGATTGGGAAGAACTTCTGTTGCCGAAGATCGCACGGCAACAGAAGCTGGGTAAGGATGTCGTCTTCCGGGCTGACGCGGCTTTCGCCAAGCCGGAGATCTACGAAGCGCTGGAAGCGCGCGATGTGAAGTACGCCATCCGCATCCCGGCCAACGACAGCCTGGAGCGGGACATCGCCGAGTTGCTCACCCGACCGGTAGGACGCCCCAGCCATAAGCCCGTGGTCTTGTACAAGAGCTTCCTCTACCGGGCGGCCAGTTGAAAGACGGCGCGCCGGGTGGTGGCGAAGATCGAGTTCCACTGTGGCGAGTTGTTCCCACGGGTGGGCTTCATTGTGACGAACCTGGAGACGGACAGCCGGGCGGTGGTGCGGTTTTACAACAAGCGCGGGACGGCGGAGCAGTGGATCAAGGAAGGCAAGCAGGCGGTGAAGATGACGCGGCTGGGTTGCCACCGGTTCCGCTCGAATGAGGTTCGCCTGCTGCTGAGCCTGATCGCCTACAACTTGGGGAACCTGTGGCGGCGGCTGGTGCTGCCAAGGAAGATCCAGAACTGGTCGCTGACCAGTTTGCAGCAGCGGCTGGTGAAGACCGGCGGCAGACTGGTCAAGCATGCCCGGTACTACTGGCTGATGCTGGCGGAGAGCCATCTGACGCGGCGGCTGTTCGGGAGCATGGTACGGCGGATCGAAGCGCTACCGGTGCCGGCGGGGTGAGGAACGGCCCGGAGAGGTGGAAATCTTGAGAGAAAGGAGGCTGGGCGGGAGAAGTGTTTGTGGCAGGCGCTGAAAAGACGGATGTTCCCGGATTTCGAATTTTGCGGCCGGTCAAAACCGCGCCACGCGGAGAGGAGGACGGCTCCCGAAGGATGAGAACCGACCACGGAGGATCACAGGAAGGCGAAGGGTGTACAATGGCCCCGTGCCGGGAGCTAAAACGGAAATCCTGGTTTCCTCTTCCGCTCATGCTAGGGCCTGCGCCTCCTCCCTCGCATCCCCCGGCCGGGTGAGGGATTTCGTGTTTCGTTCTGGTACTTGGCCCCCTCTTTCGCTCCGAACTGGTACTTTTCCGAATTCCTTCACCAATTCGGGCATTGAATTCTCGCCTCGCCACGCTGTGTCATTGCCAAATGAAATTTGCCAATTTCGCTTACCTCCTCGGCGCCCTGGTAGCGGCTGCCCCCCATCTCCAAGCAAACCTGATCACCAACGGGAGTTTTGAATCGCCAGTTACCACTGAACTCTCGCAAATTTTTTTCGTGGGATCCGGCATCGGCGCTTGGACCGTTGTGGGAGACACGGGCGGCAGTGTGAGTGCCTTGAGGAACGGGTACGGCGATGGAGGCGGCCTCTACGGTGCCCAGGACGGCGTGCAGCACCTCGACTTGACCGGGCCCGGCCTGGTACCCCGATCCGGCGTTGCCCAATCGGTCGCGACAACAATTGGCTCCACCTATGACCTCAGCTTCTATCTGGGCGACATTTACGGATCTACGAACCCGCCCCTTGCCTCCGGTGTCGAGGTGTTCGTCGGTGGCGTCAGCAAGGGCACGTTCACTCATACCGGACCCGCCAATGTAGCTTCGACGGATTGGGTGCAGAAATCGCTCCAGTTTGTTGCTCTCGCCAGCTCGACGGAAATTCAATTACTCCGAATCGCCGACCCTAATGCCGACGCGTACATCGGTCTGGACAACGTCAGCGTGACGCTCGCCGCAAACAACGGCGCCGCCATCCTGGAACCCTCCACTCTGGCTCTGGGTGGACTGGGCTGCCTGTTCCTGCTCGCGCGCCGCCGCCGCTGAGCCTTTACTGCACCTGGGTCGCGCGCCGCGCGGGGAAGGTCATCTCCGCTGATCTCACTGTCGGAGTCGACGCCAACCCTATCCTCCGGCAGTATCAGTCCACCAGCCCAGTTCGCGACCAGAACCTGATCAACTTCCTCGATACGCCCGTCGCCAATCCCTTCCAGGGCGTCGGCGGATACGAAGGTACGAATCTGTACACGGCCTCGGTGATCAACCCTTAACTATATTCGCCGCAGTCGCGGCGGCGCGGGTCTCGGCCCATTCGGGTAACGATCGCATTTCGCAAATACGGAATTCAAAACCGTTGCTAAGGGGCAGCCCCCCCTCGCGCGCACAAGGGTTCGGACCGGGTTTCCCCAACCTTCCGCGCCCGGCTTCTTTTGAGAGAGAAGTTTTTGAAGCCGGGCTTGTGCAGGCCGGGTGATTCCCCTCCCGGATCGCTTTACCTTTGCGCTTGCTACCCCCCGCTCTCGGCGAGGGCCAGGGTTGCATGCGCCATGCAACCGCATCCCAAGGAGGAAAACCAATGGCACCCAAAGACGAGAACGGCGTGAGCCACTTTAACCGCAAGGACGTTTCCACCCGCGCTACCGACCGCATCGTTGCCGACCTAGAGCAAGGCATCCGGCCATGGATGAAACCATGGAGCGCCGAACAGACGGCGGGCAAGATTTCACGGCCCCTGCGCCACAACGGCACGCCCTACCGGGGCATGAATGTCCTTTTGTTATGAGGTGAGGCGATGGAGAAAGGCTACGCCGCGCCCATCTGGATGACGTTCAAGCGGGCCCTTGAGCTTGACGCCCATGTTCGGAAGGGCGAACACGGTTCCCTTGTCGTTTACGCGAACTCGATCACCAAGACCGAGACGAACGAACAAGGCGAGGACACGGAGCGCGAAATTCCCTTCATGAAAGACTACACGGTTTTCAACGTGGAGCAGATTGAAGGCTTGCCCGCGCACTATTACGCGAAGCCGGAAAACCCGCCTTAAAGCTCTCCGACGAGCTCTGCTGATACGCAAAGCTATAGCTCTCGATGCTGCTCAGATTCTTCGGCTCGCTGAGTTGCTGCTGTGCACCCTGCACATCCCCGCCCCGCGCCGCGCTGATCCCACTCGAAAGCTTCGCCACCAGATCCGTAATGTCCTTCAGCTCCGCTTCGCTCAGGCTGCCCTCAAGACTCACCGACAGCTGCGCCGTCTCCCGCGTTTTTACCCGCGTCGATTCAAAGCCGCCATTCGGGCCATACAAGCGGGCCTGATCCACCTTCGCCGTCTGTGAATTCTTAAACGAGATCGTCACCTTATCGCCTTCGGCCGTGGTGAGCGTTAGCGAGCCTTCCTCGCTGGAGCGGCTGCGGTACCTCGACCGCTCCGCGCCCCTAACTCCAGAAGACACCGTCCCTGCGGCTTCAGACGCCCCGCGCGCCCTTTCAGGCTTCGCGCGCTCGGTCTGCGCTTCCGCAATGCGGGGTCTGACAGCACTCGCGCCATCCACCCGCGATATCGACAAGTTGCCGAATCCCATGGCTCACTTCCTTCATGCCCCTTATCGGCCCATTTTAAAACACTACACAAAAAATCGTCCCAATTCGGCATTTGACGCCAACCCCGTTACGCCACAACGTCAAAACATGGAAGTTCAGCTTGCTCCCGACCTCGAACAACAACTCCGTGACCTCTCTGCGGCCACGGGCCGTTCTCCGGGTGACCTGCTCGCCGACGCCTTCGCAGGCTACGCAAGTGAACTCACCTCCATTCGCCAATCGATCAATGCCCGTTACGAAGATCTAAAGTCTTCTCGGGTTGAGTCGATTGACGGAGAAGCCTTTTTCGAATCACTGCGGCGCAAGGAAGAGAAACTCCTCGCCAATCTGGTCAAATGAACATCGGCAAGTCTTTTCGGCTCCATCCGGAAGCGGCTAACGATATTGAGGACATCTGGCAATACATCGCTGACGACAACGTTTAGGTGGCGGGGCGGGTTCGCAAGGCTCTCCTCCAATCCATGCGAGCACTCGCCAGTGATCCTCGCCAAGGCATTCTTCGCCCCGATCTCACTTCTCTCCCAGTCCGCTTCAAACTCGTCGGAAACTACTTCATCGCCTATGCCCACCAAGAAACTCCGCTCTGGATTCTCGCCGTCTTCCATGCCCGCCGCCACCCTCGCGTCACCGCCGCCATGCTGCGCTCCCGCGAAGCCTTACCCATTCGCTATACTAGCCGGATCATGACCTTCGCCCTCCTGCTCCTGCTGGCCGCGCAGTCCATCACCCCCACCTTCGTCCCCGCCGACTTTAAGGTCCCCGAAATCTACGTCTCCAGACAGGGCACCTACAAACTCCGTCCCCTCGGCCCCAAGTACGCCAAACAGGACTACGCCGCCTACATGTCCTCCATCGAACACCTGCAGAAGACCTTCACCTTCTCCACCTCCTGGCCCCACGCCGGCCTCTCCATGGCCGATGCCGTCAAAGATGTCGAAGGCGAACAGCAAGGCTTTGATTCCCGCCGCAAGTTCACCTACGCCGTCCTCAACATGGACGAATCCCGCGAACTCGGCTGCGTCTATATCTCTCCCAGCAACAAGCAAGGCTACGATGCCACGGTCCGCATGTGGGTCACCGAAAACCAGTACGTCATTGGCTTTGAAGACCGCCTCTACTCCGAAGTCAAAGCCTGGATCAAATCCAGATGGCCCTTTGACAAAGTTGCCTTCATCGGCCGCGAAATCACCCGCGAAGAATTTCGTAAGCTCCCCAACAAGCCTAAGCCCTAAGCCGCGCCCACTCCTCGTCCAGAATCGAATAGAAAACGCTCGAACGCTGGTAGCCGTCTTCGTAAATGAAGTCCTTACGAAGCACACCCTCCCTCACCGCCACCAGCTTCTCAATCGCCCGCTGCGACCTGAGATTTCGCAAATCCGTACGAAACTGTACACGGACGACCTTCATGACCTCAAACGCATACTCGAGCATCAGCCGCTTGGCCTCCCCATTCAAACCATTCCCCCGAAATTCCTGCCCTAGCCACGTCCCCCCAATCTCTACACTCCGGTTCGCCGAGTCGATCAGCCGGAACCGCGTCGAGCCCGCCACCCGGCCACTCGCCACATCCACAGTGACAAACGGATAATCCACACCACGCTCCCTTAGCCCCAGCGATTCGTCAATCCAGGCCGCCATCCGGTCCCTCTCCGCCAGTGACCCCAACCGGAAAAACTGCCACATTTCGGGCTCCTGCGCCACTTCTAGCAGCTTTTCGAAGTCCCCACGCTCCAGCGGCCGCAGCAAAACCCTCTCGCTTTCCAACCGCAACGGATGCCCAATCACGCCCTCAGGGTAACACCTTAGAAAAATTCTCAAAAATTCTTCTTGACCCGCATTCACCTTAGAGCAATGCTAAGGGTGTCTGCCTAGCTCAGAAGTCCCCTTCAATGGGACTCTCGTTCTAAGGTAAATTCAATGCTGGAGGCATGAAGATATATTCATTATCCCGATCGTCATCGGCCCTGACATGAACGACTAGTTCGGTCACCCAGTTTTCTGTTCCGAAAACAGAACAAATTTTTCAGAGCCACTGTATTACTTCTTATAGGTTCGGTCTATACTGAAGGAATCGGTGGCTCAATTCATTTTAAAGGCCTTATCGGAATATGGCCTTATCATCGCTTTGCTCCTCCAAGCCAGGGTTTTGTCACGATTCCTGGATTCCCGAAACCGCGACTATCCTGTCGCGATCCTCTTTTCCGCCACTCTCTTTCTTCTGACTTCCGCCTCCCTGGCCTCCCGCCAAATTCCGAATTTCAACAACTCTTACGCCGCCGCCGACCTGTTCATGCACATCTTGTTGTTGATCCTCATGCTTCAGCTGATTCGCAAAACCCTCCAGTCCTTGTCACTTGACACCAACATCTTGCGTGGCCTAACTGTCATATCCATCCTCGTAGCCCTCGGAGCCTATTTCTACTTCAACGCCACCCAGGACAAGCCGTTTTACCTCACCATGGTCGAAACCCGTCAGGTCGCCAGTTTCTGGATGGTTCTGCTCAACCTTTACTGGTGGACCCTACTGCTCAAAAAACGTCAACTCGACCGCCGCATCCTCCTGCTCAGCGTTGGCATTGGCCTCCTCATGACTGGCCAGGTCGTCGGCGACGGCGTCATGTCTTTCGCCAAGCGAGAACTTCCCTGGATCAGCATCTCCGCCGTCCTCATCATGTACCTCACCCACTACGCCTGCCTCCACTCCTGGTACAACGCCTTTAACCCCAAACTCGCCAAACCTTTGACCTGAGCCCACACCTCTCGATAGACTATACGTCGAGGTCACTCCACGTATGTCCATCGACTCCGTCAATCGTCGCTCCTTTCTCATGAGCGCCGGCGCTCTCAGCGCTGTCAACGCCTTTGCCGCGAAGCCCGCCTCGGGCCGCGTCCTGGGCGCAAACGACCGTATCAACGTCGCCGTCATCGGCACCGGCGGCCGCGGCTTCTATGTCGCCCGCGAATTCGACAAAGCGGGCAAGGGCGAATCGAACGCCCAGATCGTCGCCGTTTGCGACGTCTACCAGAAGCGCGTCAACCGCGGCAAAGAAGCCTTCAAGTGCGACGGCACGCTCGACTACCGCGAGATCCTGAACCGCTCCGACGTCGACGCCGTCATCGTCGCCACCCCCGACCACTGGCACGCCACCATCGCCCTCGAAGCCATGGACAAGGGCAAGGACGTCTACCTCGAAAAGCCGATGTGCCACACGGTCGACGAAGCCCGCCGCCTCACTGAAACTGTGAAGGAAACCAAGCGCATCCTCCAGGTCGGCTCCCAGACCACCTCAGGCGACCAGTGGGCTCAGGCACGCAAGGTCATCGCCGACGGCATGCTTGGCAAGATCCTCTTGAGCCAGGGCAGCTATCACCGCAACTCGATCGAAGGCGAATGGAACTGGCCCATCGACAAAGAAGCCGGCCCGGACGGCAAGGGCGAAAACTTCATCGACTGGAAGATGTGGCTCGGCCCCGCGCAAAAGCGCGATTGGGTCAAGGACATGGGTCAAGACCGCTTCTTCCGTTTCCGCAAGTATTGGGACTACTCCGGCGGCATCGCCACCGACCTCTACTATCACGTCGTCGCCCCGATGAACATCTGCTGGGGCGAGCCCCAGTTCCCCCACAAGGTCATGGCTGGCGGCGGCATCTATGCCTTCGACAAACTGCCTGAAGATCCCACCAAGCCCGACCGCGAAGTGCCCGACACCTTCAGCCTGATCGGCGAATACCCCAAGGGCCATTCGCTCGTCCTCAGCGCCTCGATGGCCAACTCCCAGCACATCCCCGGCCTGATCCGCGGCCACGGTGCCACGCTGACGATGGTCGAGCACGGCCGTTTTGAAGGCTTCTCGCCCTACATCACGCTCAAGGCTGAAAAGTCCCGCGGCAAGTTCGTCGTCCCTGAGCTTGAAGACAAGTTCAAGGGCGAAACCGAGATCAAGATCCCGGTCAAAGAGAACAACACCATGCAGACCCACGTCGGCAACTTCCTCAGCTGCATGCGCACCCGCCAAAAGCCCCAGCTCGACGTCGAAACCGGCGCCCGCGCCCAGGTCCTCATCACCATGGCCGTCAAGAGCTTCCGCGAAGGCAAAGTCATGTACTTCGACGAAAAGACCTGGAAAGTCTCCGACAAGCCCACCAAGGCCTAAGTCAACCCTCACTAACTCAAGGGCCGCACAGGGATGCACCAATCCTTTTGCGGCCCCTTCCCTTTTTACGCCCGAAGCTGTTTCAAGATCGTCTCATCGCGAATCTTGCCATCCTCGGCCAGCAAGATCGCCTTGCTCAAAATCGTCTCCATCACGCCATCTCTCTCAAATGGCAGCATCACCCGTCCCGCAACGTCGCTGGCGTTCTGCACAATGCACAGATAGCGGCCACTACCTCCCATCAACACATTGCCACTGCCCAAATGAATCTTGTATTCATGCAGCTTTCCCCTCACATGCAAATACCTCCCCTCAATCTGGCACACCTTCCCAATCGAGAGCTTGGGCAGGATACGCTCAAGTACCTCCCGTCGCACCAACGCAGCTTCTGTCAGATCCCCAAAGGCATAACTACTCCAGTAGTCCGCATTCATCGCTGAGGATTCCATTCCGTAATATGGATCGTTGCCAATCCTGGAGACTCCAATAAACAGATCCACATCCCTCATCACTTCCGTGAGCACACCCTTCGGAGTATCTTCAAGGCACACTGCCTCGCGATTGCGCTGGAACCTGAGATTCCCCGTCCGCGCTTCCATCAGAATCCCCACCGCAGGTTGGTGCTTCGGGTTGCCGTAGTCCATCTCCAGCACCGCCTCCAGTCCCCACTGCGGCAGCACACGCACAGCATTGTTGTGCGAGTCAAAATCCCCCATCAACTTGTAAGTCCATCCTCGCTCCCGGCACAGCGCCGCAAACGGATGCTGCTTCACGATATGCGCGGCAAAGCGCCGAGAGAAAGTCCTTGTTTCTCGCTCCGCTTCCGTCAGCAAGTAGACTTCGCGATGGGCTTGCTTAAATGGTTGCCTCACCGGATGATCCTCAAACCAGCATCTCCAGCTCAACACCGTCGCCACGTCCCATTCCACCGGGTGCCATAACTTCACCCGGGCCTCGGGCAGCAAGGGCCGCACAGCTCCTGACACCTCGATCATCTGCCCTTGCCAAGCGATAACGGGCACACCATCCAATTCCCAAATCAACCGGCGAGCATGCACCCCAACTACAGGATGCTCCAGGTACAGCTCCCGCAGCTGCACCCCGCTCATCTCACTTCGCGAAAGCAACATCCCCTCAAGCCTGAACCGTTGGGCATCAAGCAACCCATCCAACTCCTTTTTCGCTTGCTTCAGTTCCTTACCCTCTGTCGGGGCCTTCTTCACCAGCTTTCCAGCTTGATACCACTCAAGTAATCCGCCTTCAGCGGTTGCCATCAGATAGCCTTCCCAACTCTCCCCTCGTTCGATCCTGACGCCATTCGCATCTAGCCCCAGCTTCGGCACACTCATTGCCTCGAGCGCATCCCGGCTCAACCCATTTCGACTAGCAGCCTCGTTCAGTGACTTCTCAATCAACCTCCGCCCCATATCGTATTTCACACTCCCAGCCAACCGGCTCAGCTGCGCCACCGGCACCAGACCAGGCATCGCCGCCAAGGCCTGAATACTCGCATTTCCCACCTTCTGTGACACGGCCCCAAGTCCCGTAATCTTGCGATAACACCCCACGGCAAAGTCCCCGAGGTGACTTGCCATCTGCCCGTCGCCGTCAATTGCGACACACCACACAAAGCCCTTCTGGTAGCTCGCATCCGGCTCCGGGACGGTCACGTCGCGGTCTTCCATCGTCGGCCCCATATCAAGCCACTCCATCGATCGGCTCAAAAACTCCTGTCGCTCCAGTCGGCCGATCAGGTCCTTCGCCGTGACACTCCACTTCTTGCTCGCAACCGATCCAGACATCTCCCCGCAATGCTCAAGCAGCGCAGCCCATTGCGCATTTCCGATCGAGTCTGCCAACACTTTCTTTAACCAGGAGCCTCGCGCAGATTCTCCAATGGTCGGCGTCTCGCCCAACAGCAGATTGATCCGCTGGTGCCAGTCCATCGCCTCTACATTGCCAATCCGCATCCGGTTGACTGCACTGCGAAGCTGCAACAATTCCTCGCGCAGCTCTGGGACGAGATCCAGACCTTCGATCGCGCCAAACACATGTTGATAAGGGGCGCCAAAGGGCCAACGGCCCATCGCTTTCACTGCCCTCACGGCCATTTCAAGAGGAAAGCGGAAATCTCTCTTGCAGAGTACGGCAACGAAGCACTTGAGCTCCCCGAGAAACCAGAAATTGGCATCGTGGATTTCGAGCAACTCCACGATCACGCCTGATCGCTCGCTCGAGTCTAACTGCGCCCAGCCTGCAATCATCTTTTGCCGGAACTGTTCATATTCCTCGTATTGCGCATTGGTTGGCCCTGCCGCCGCCTCAGCAAATCCAGCCATCAGCTTGCGGTATTGCTCAATCATCGAGATCATTCGTTAGCCTCCGATCAGAGGCACAAGCCGGACAAACTCCAACTCGATCTCTGGCCCCCTTGCAACCACCTCGGCCAAATCCTCCACTTGTCTGCCATTCAACAATATGAGAAATCCGTTCCGCGCAAAACTCCGGCGCGCACGCTGGATCTGCCTATCCACATCGAGTTTGGGTGCTCTCGACTTGGACGGCCCGTTCAACAACTGCTCGGCTTCTTCTGGCTGCACTACACCCTCGAAGCGCTCTGGTTGGGTTGCGTTGTACCGCTCCACCTCTTGCCGCACTCTCGCAGCAACCAAATCACCCACTGTGATCTCGCCCTCAACCCCGAATAAGACCAAATTCTCGACAGGTATGCGGGTTCCATCGGACGAACTATCCCATACATGAACCATCACGCGCGATCCAACTCCTCGGGGATCAGGGTAACAAAAGAACTAGAGAAACTGCGGCGCGCCGATCAGTTAGGTCGCGCATGCTACGCTACCAACTAAATGAAGCTTCTGGTCCTAACTCTAATCTGCGCCTCCTTCGCCTACGCCCAGGGAACCGCCACCATCTACGGCACCATCACCGATTCGAGCGGCAGCGCCGTCCCCGCCACATCCGTCTCCATCACTCAGGTCAGCACGCGCCAATCGCGCACCACCCTCGCCAATGAGCGCGGCGATTACATCGTCACCCAGTTACCCATCGGCACCTACACAGTCACAGCCGAGCGCCAGGGCTTCAAGAAGTTCCTCCAGCAAGGCATCCGCCTCCAAGTCGACGAAAATCGTCAGGTCGCAATCACCCTCCAACTCGGCGACGTCGCCGAAAGCGTCACCATCGAGGCCAACGCCGCCCAGGTCGAAACCCGCTCTGGCACCCTCAAGGAAGTCATCGATTCCAAGCGCATCGTCGAGCTCCCTCTCAACGGCCGCAACGCCCTCGACCTCCAACGCCTCGTCCCCGGCGCGGGCGCTGTCGCCGGCCGCGGCCAGGGTCAGAACGACACCATCTCGATCAATGGCAGCCGCCAGAACGGCAACAACTACGTCCTCGACGGTGGCGACAACCACGACCCTTACTTCAACTCCCCTTCCGTCTTCCCTCCCCCCGACGCCCTCGAAGAATTCTCAATCAACACCAACGCCTACTCAGCTGAATACGGCCGCAACGCAGGCGCTCTCATGAATGCCGTCACCCGCTCCGGCACCAACCAGTGGCACGGTGACCTGACGCCCTAAAATCGTACCAGCGGAAATCATAGGATCTTTCAAGAGGAAAGGAGAGATCAATGAAGAAGAAGCGGTACAGCAATGAAGAGATCGCGCGGATCCTGGAAGCTGGGGCGAGCACGAACAAG